>CAWULT010000007.1:0-72738 GCA_963923455.1 uncultured bacterium | reverse complement strand
GCCTGGCCGAACCGCGCCCGGCGATGGCGTCCGCGAGGGCCGGCGGGCGCTGGCGATCGCCGACGGCCTCCGAGCCCGTTACCGGAGCCCGGCGGTGACCGAGACGGTGGCGATGGCGCAGGCCGAGGTGGGCCAGTTCACGGAGGCGGTGGCGACGCAGCGGGCCGCGATCGCGGAGGCGCGCCAGGCGGGGCTCCCGGCGGGACCGCAGCTGGCCGAGAACCTCGAGCGCTACCTGCAGCGCCTGCCGTGCCGCACCCCGTGGCGCGACGACGACCCGGTCCACCGGCCACGAGCTGCGCGCGCCAGTGGGTGACGATCCGCCGGCCGTGTCGCGTGGCTGCGGCCGGCCGGGGCGGCGTCACGGCTTCGGCGTGTCGTAGGTGACCGCCTTCTTCTGATCGGCCTCGACCGCGGCGCGGTCGCCCGGATACCAGTACTCGAGGTGACAGTTCTCGCAGGCCTTGTCGACGACGTTGCCCGCCTCGAACAGGCCGTCGACGTTGCGGGCCTTCACTACCTTCAGCGCCTCGAGCGCGGCGACCCGGAGTTCGTCGGCGTGCTTGCGCCAGCGCGCGGGGTCCTGGTCGATCTTGGCCTGAATCTCGGCGGGTTCGAGTTCCGGCTTGGTACCGTTGGGCAGCGGCGTCGCGATGCCGTGGCCCGCCGGCGCGACCGGACGCGCCATCTTCAGCAGGTTGCTGGCCTCGGCGAGCTGTAGCGCGCCCCGTTCGATCGTGAGCCAGTCCTGGTCGGTCTCGGGTTTGGTCTCGACGACCCCCTTGGCGGTGACGTCGGCGCCGACGGCGTCGAAGATGTAATCCGCCACCGGATCGATCAGGTGCTCCATCAGTTCCTGGATGGTCAGCACCGGCGTCAGGCCCATCTGGGCGGCCGTCGGGGAGACGGGCACCGGCGCCTCGGCCGGCCTGGTGCACTGCGCGGTCGCCAGCGCGGTCAGGACGAGCAGACCGGCACCGGCGAAAGGGCGGGCTGTCGAAATCCTCATGCGCCCAATCTACCTGACACCGGCCCGCCGGAACCTCTGAATTCTTCGTCAGAGTCGCCGTCAGGCTGGCGTCAGGAACGCGCGGGCGCTCAGCGCGCCTCGGGTTTGGCGCCGCCCTCGAGCAGCCGCGGGAGCGCGCTGTCGCTGCCGCCGCCGAGCAGGCCGGAGCGGGAATAGGTGACGAGCTTCTCCCGCGTGTCCGCGATGTCCAGGTTGCGCATCGTCAGCTGCCCGATGCGGTCCTGCGGGGTGAAGGCCGACTCCCCCTTCTCCATCGTCAGCCGCTCGGGCTTGTACGTCAGGTTGGGGCTGGTCGTGTCGAGGAGCGAGTAGTCGTTGCCGCGGCGCAGTTCGAGCGTCACGTCGCCGGTGACGGCGCCCGACACCCAGCGCTGCGCCGTCTTCAGCATCAGCGACTGCGGGTCGAACCAGCGGCCCTGGTAGAGGAGGCGTCCGAGTCGACGGCCGTTCTCCCGGTACTGCTCGATCGTGTCCTCGTTGTGGATGCCCGTGACGAGCCGCTCGTAGGCGATGTAGAGCAGCGCCATGCCCGGGGCCTCGTAGATGCCCCGGCTCTTGGCCTCGATGATGCGGTTCTCGATCTGGTCGCTCATGCCGAGGCCGTGCCGTCCGCCGATGCGGTTGGCCTCGAGCATCAGCTCGACGGGGTCGGTGAACGTCTGGCCGTTCAGGGCGACGGGCGATCCCTCCTCGAAGCGGACCGTCACCTGTTCGGCCTTGACCGGCACCGACTCCTTCCAGAACGCCACGCCCATGATGGGCGCGACGATCGTGATGCCCGTGTTCAGGTGCTCGAGGTCCTTGGCCTCGTGCGTGGCGCCGAGGATGTTCGAGTCGGTCGAGTACGCCTTCTCGGTGCTCATCTTGTAGGCGAGCCCGGCGCGCTCCATGTACTCCGACATCTCGCGGCGGCCGCCCAGCTCGTCGATGAACTGCTGATCGAGCCACGGCTTGTAGATCTTCAGCGACGGATTGGCCAGCAGCCCGTAGCGGTAGAAGCGCTCGATGTCGTTGCCCTTGAACGTGCTGCCGTCACCCCAGATGTGCACCTCGTCCTCGCGCATCGCGAGCACGAGCAGCGTCCCGGTGACCGCCCGGCCGATGGGCGTGGTGTTGAAGTAGGGCAGCGAGGCCGTGGAGATGTGGAAGGCCCCGCACTGGAGCGCGGTGAGGCCCTCGGCCACCATCTGCTGCCGGCAGTCGACGAGCCGTGCCTGCTCGGCGCCGTAGGCCATCGCCTTGCGCGGAATGTCGTCGTAGTCGGGCTCGTCGGGCTGGCCGAGGTTGGCCGTGTAGGCGTAGGGGATGGCCCCCTTCGCGCGCATCCAGTGCAGGGCGGCGCTCGTGTCGAGCCCGCCCGAGAACGCAATGCCGACCCGCTTGCCGACCGGAACCTGCTGAAGAATCGTCGCCATGAACCCCTAATGATAGTGCGGCGACGCTACGCCTTGACGAGCTTCCTGTCGGCGGGGCTCTCGTGCAGGAACTCGAGGGCCAGCTTCAGGACCAGGTCCGTCAGCTCCTCGGACTGCACGTTGCCGAACTTGGTGCGGAACGCGCGCAGCGGGACGACCGCCTTGGCCATCGCGCGGTGCCCGCCGGCGCGGCCGATGCCGTTGAAGTACTTGCGGACGAACTCGCCCGCGTTGCGCGAGTAGCCCAGGTTGCGCACCGAGATCACCAGCGACTCGTTGACGATCCCGGCGACGATCGTCCACTTGATGTCCTCGAGCTGCAGGTAGAAGTCGGCGACGTACGGGATGAAGTCCTCGCGCGGCGTCGTGCCGATGAAGGAGCAGAACACCTGCTCCTCGATGCGGCCGTGCTGCCGCGCCTTGAGCACGTAGTCGAGCCGCTCGGCCGTGATCTCGGCGCCCTCCATCTTGCGAATCATCGCCGCGTCGGCCAGCGGGTAGAGGTACGAGAACGCCTCGATGTCGACTCGGTTCGCCTGCCGGTTGAAGAACAGCGTGTCGGACTTGATGGCGTACAGCATGGCCGTCGCGGTGCGCTCGGAGATGTTCACGTCCACCGCGCGCAGGTGCTCGGTCAGGATGGTCGACGTCGACCCGTAGTCGGCGCGGATGTCCTTGTAGACCGCGGTGTAGCCCGTCTGCTCTGGATGATGATCGATCACCAGGTCCACCCGATCGATCGCGCCCATGAAGTAGTGCGGCTGCACGTCCACCATGGCCACGCGGTCGAAGTCCGCGAGCTGCTCCGGCGTGACGATCTCGACGTGAATGTCGAGCAGGTTCATCATGCGCTGGTTCTCGGGACGGGTGACGCCGTGGAGGGCACCGATGACGGCGGTCTGCTTGGTGCGGCGGAGGATGTTGCGGAGCGCGAGGCCGCTGGCCATCGCGTCGGGGTCCGGGTCGTTGTGCAGCAGGATGAGGACCCGGTCGGCGTCCGCGAAGAACCGCTGGTACTGCTGTACCTTCAGGCGGGTCAGCGAGCGGCTGAACTCGGTCAGCAGCGGGCCCCCGAAGAGCTCCGACAGCGCCAGATAGTTGATCTCGGGGAACTGCGCGCGAATTTCCTCGCCCCGCTCGTGGGAGTGGCTGGTGCCGACCCCCAGCACGTAGACCAGCGTGACGCCGGCGTCGAGAATCGACTCGAGGATCTTCTTGAGGCTCCGGCCCGTGTCCTCGACGACGACGCAGGTGCTCGGCGTCAGGTCGATCTTGAGGTAGGTGTCGGTACGGCGCAGGTCGCCAGCGGTGACACTGAGGCCGCTGTCGTGGAGCCGCCGGGCGAGGGGTTTGTTCTCGACCAGGAACTCGACTTCGAAGCCCGGGAGCAGGATCTCGTGGAGCATCCTGATCGCCAGCTCCGTCTGACAGACGGCAACGCACCTCATGGTTGGACGGCCGACGCCGGGAGCGTGTGGCAGCAGCGTAGGCCCACGGCTCATTATACGCCCGGGCCCGCGGCCGGCCGGGCGCCGGCCCGGGGGCGGTGAGGGTGTAGGATTCCCGCATGTTCCGGGCTTTGCTCGCGGTGGGACTCTCGGCGGCCCTGGCCGGCGCGGGGGCTCAGGAGCCTCGGTTCCGGGCGGAAACCGACCTCGTGAGCGTCCGAGTGACGGTCACCGACCGGAAGGGCGGCTTCGTCACCGACCTCGCGCCAGCCGATTTCGAGGTCCTCGAGGACGGGCGTCCGCAGGCCATCACCCAGTTCGAGCCGGGCGACCATGGGCGGGAGGGCGAGCTGCACCTGGGCCTGCTGCTCGACACCAGCGGCAGCATGGGCGAGGACATCGCGCTGGCCCGGACGGCGGCGATCCGGTTCCTGAACACGCTGGCCGACGCGACCGACATGACCCTGGTGGACTTCGACACCGAGGTCCGCGTGGCCCGCTACGGCCAGGCCGACTTTCCCCGCCTCGTCGAGCGGATCCGCTCGAGGCGCCCGTCCGGGTCGACGGCTCTCTACGACGCGCTCGGCGTCTACCTGGACGGCGCGTCCGGCGGCCGGGGGCGGACCATCCTCGTGATCTTCAGCGACGGGGGCGACACCGACAGCAGCATCCGCTTCAACGACGTCGTCACCTTGCTCCGCGCGTCCGACGTCACCGTCTACGCGGTCGGCTTCCTTGAGCACCAGCCCCGAAGTGTGACGCTCGAGCAGCGCGGCCGGCTCGAGCGCATCGCCGCCGAGACCGGCGGGCGCGCCTTCTTTCCCTCGTCGCTCGCGCAGATCGGCGAGGCGTACGACCTGATCGTGCGGCAGATCCGGGCTCAGTACACGCTCGGATACACGTCCACGAACACCGCCCCGGACGGCACGTGGCGCAAGGTCGACGTGCGGGTGCGCCGGCCGGGCCTGACCGGGGCGCGCCTGGAGGCCCGGAAGGGGTACTTCGCGCCGTTCCGGCCCGCCGGGGTGCGGTGAAAGGCTGTGGTACGATGCCGGTTTGGGCCAGCGCCAGGCGGCCCGTGCCATACGCCCGATGTCCCAGGTTCACGATCGCTTCACCCTGGTCAGCGACTTCGAGGTCCGCGGCGACCAGGTGCGCGCGGTGCCCGAGCTCGTCGAGGGCCTCAACCGCGGCGACACCCACCAGGTCCTGCTGGGCGTCACCGGGTCGGGGAAGACCTTCACGATGGCCACCGTCATCGCGGAGGTCAACCGGCCGACGCTCGTGATGGCGCACAACAAGACGCTGGCCGCGCAGCTCTACCAGGAGTTCCGCCGCTTCTTTCCCCACAACGCGGTCGAGTATTTCGTCAGCTACTACGACTACTACCAGCCGGAAGCCTACGTGCCGGCGACCGACTCGTACATCGAGAAGGAAGCCACCATCAACGACGAGATCGACCGGATGCGGCTGTCGGCCACGCGGTCGCTGTTCGAACGGCGTGACGTCGTGATCGTCGCCAGCGTGTCGTGCATCTACGGCCTGGGTTCGCCCGAGGCCTACTACGGGATGCTGCTGCCGCTCGAGGTGGGGCAGCGGATCGACCGCGACCAGATCCTCCGGAAGCTGGTCGAGATCCAGTACGAGCGCAACGACGTCGAGTTCGGCCGCGGCACGTTCCGCGCGCGCGGCGACATCATCGAAGTGGTGCCGTCGTACGAGGAGCAGGCGCTGCGCATCGGGCTGTTCGGCGACGAGGTCGACGAACTGGCCTGGTTCGACCCGCTGACCGGGAAGGTGCTGCGCCGGGTGCAGAAGGTGGCGGTGTACCCGAAGTCGCACTTCGTGACCTCGCGCGAGCGGACGAAGCAGGCTGCCGAGTCCATCAAGGCCGAGCTCGAGCAGCGGCGGACCGATCTCGAGCAGGCGGGCCGGCTGCTCGAGGCGCAGCGGCTGCACCAGCGGACCATGTTCGACCTCGAGATGATCCGCGAGATCGGCTACTGCCACGGGATCGAGAACTACGCGCGGCACCTGACCGGGCGCCCCCCGGGGGCGCCGCCGCCCACGCTGCTCGACTACCTGCCTGGTGACGCGCTCGTGATCGTGGACGAGAGCCACCAGACGGTGCCGCAGGTGCGGGGCATGTATCACGGCGACCGGTCGCGCAAGGAGGTGCTGGTCGAGCACGGCTTCCGCCTGCCGTCCGCGCTCGACAACCGCCCGCTGAACTTCGAGGAGTGGGAGGCGCGCGTCAGGCAGGTGGTGTTCGTTTCGGCCACCCCGGGCCCCTACGAGCTGGCGAAGGCGGGCGGCGTGGTCGTCGAGCAGGTGATCCGGCCGACCGGCCTGATGGATCCGCCCATCGAGGTGCGCCCGGTGAAGGGCCAGGTCGACGACCTGCTGAAGGAGGTCCGCCTCCGTGCCGAGCGGAAGGAGCGGGTGCTCGTGACCACGCTGACCAAGCGGATGGCCGAGGACCTGACGACCTACTATCAGGAGCTCGGCGTCCGCGTCCGGTACCTGCACTCGGACATCGACACCCTCGAGCGCGTGGAGATCCTGCGCGATCTGCGCCGCGGCACCTTCGACGTGCTGGTCGGCATCAACCTGCTGCGCGAGGGCCTCGACCTGCCCGAGGTGTCGCTCGTGGCCATCCTGGACGCCGACAAGGAGGGCTTCCTGCGCTCGGCCGGCGCGCTGATCCAGACGTCCGGCCGCGCGGCGCGAAACGTTCACGGACAGGTGATCATGTATGCGGACACGGTGACGGCCTCGATGCGGTCTGCCATCGCCGAGACCGAGCGGCGCCGCGCCCGGCAGCGGGCGTACAACGAGGAACACGGCATCACTCCGGAGTCGGTGGTGCGGGAGATCGATGACGTGCTGTCCAGTGTCTACGAGCGGGATTTTGCGAGCGCGGCGCCGCCCAAGGCGCGCCCCCGGTTCACCAGCCTGGCCGAGGTGGAGGCCGAGGTCGCCCGCCTGCAGGCGGAGATGCGCGCCGCCGCGGCCAACCTCGACTTCGAGCGCGCGGCCTCGCTGCGCGACCAGTTGAAGACCCTGAAGGCGCAGGAGATGGGGCTCGACGCCGCGGCGGGAGGCCGCGAAGCATGACCGGCGCGATCGACGGCTGGCTCAAGAGCGGCGTCCGCGAGGTGCAGGAGTACGTCCGCCTGCAGGGCGCCGCAATCCGGAGCCTGGCCTCCGGTCCGTACTACTACCGCGACATCGTGGAGCAGTTCGACCAGATCGGCCTCGGAACGCTGACCGTGGTCCTCCTGACCGGCTTCTTCACGGGCGCCGTGCTGGCGCTGCAGTCGGGCATCACCCTCGACCAGTTCGGCGCGCGCCCGTTCGTCGGCCGCCTCGTCAGCGCCACGATGGTCAAGAACCTCGGTCCGGTGCTGACAGGGCTGATGCTGGCCGGCCGTGTCGGCTCGGGGATCGCGGCCGAGCTCGGCTCGATGGTGGTCACCGACCAGATCAACGCGCTCCGGGCCCTCGGCACCGATCCGGTCCGCAAGCTCGTCGTGCCGCGGATGCTCGCCGGCTTCTTCATGGCGCCCGTGCTGACGGTGATCGCCAACGCGGTGGGCATCTTCGGCGGGTGGCTGATCGCGGTCGCCCAGCTGCGCGTGGCGTCGAGCGTCTACTGGAACTCGGTCGTCGACGGCCTCTACCTGCAGGATGCGTGGATGGGCCTCATCAAGCCGTTTCTGCTCGGCTACGTGGTCTGCACGATCGGCTGCTACGTCGGCCTGAGCACGAGCGGTGGCACCCAGGGCGTCGGGCGGGCCACGACCAACGCGGTCGTGAGCGCCTCGGTCGCGGTGATCGCCGTGGACTTCTTCATGACCCGGCTGCTCATCACGTTGCTCTACTGAGACGTCCCGGGCCGATGATGACGGAACCGCAGTCGACACCGGGCGCCACGTCCACGGCCGTCGCCGAGGCGCCGGCGCTGGAGCTGGTCCACGTGTCGCTGGCGTTCGACGAGAAGGTCGTGCTGCGCGACGTGAGCTTCACGCTGCTGCCGGGACACACGAAGATCATCCTGGGGGCGAGCGGCTCCGGGAAGTCGACGATCCTGAAGCTGGTACTCGGGCTGCTGAAGCCCGACGCCGGGGCGATCCACGTGCACGGAGAGCGGACCGACACGATGGACGAGCAGGCGTTGATGCGCGTGCGGGCCGACCTGGGCATGGTGTTCCAGGAGGGGGCGCTCTTCGACTCGCTGACCGTGGGCGAGAACGTCGGCTACCGGTTGCGCGAAGAGGTGCACCTGTCGGACGACGAGGTCCACGCGCGGGTCGACGAGGTGCTGGGTTTCGTCGGGCTGGGGGCGCTGGTCGACCGGATGCCGTCGGAACTCTCGGGTGGACAGCGGCGCCGCGTCGCCATCGCGCGCGCGATGGCGACCAAGCCGGCGATTCTGCTGTACGACGAGGCGACGACGGGCCTCGACCCGATCACGGCCATCACGGTGGACGAGGAGATGGTCAAGTTGCGGGACCTCGAGGGCGTCGCCTCCATCATCGTCACTCACCAGTTGCGCGACGCGTTCTTCGTCGCCACGCACGGGGCAGCGCGGGTGGACGGCCGCATCCAGATCGCGCCGGCCGACGAGCGGAAGGCCGACGAGGCGGAATTCATCATGCTCAAGGACGGCGTGCTGGTGTTCGAGGGCAACGCCGCTGAATTGCGGGCGTCACGGGACCCGTACATCCGGAACTTCCTGTCATAGTCACAAAAGGACCAACGAGCCATGCCACGCACGCGTTCCCTCACCTGGACCGAGCTGAAGATTGGGGTCGTGTCGATCGTCGCGCTCCTGCTGGCGTCGGTGCTGATCTTCATGCTGAGCGGCGAGAGCGGCTTCTTCTGGCAGCGCTACACGGTCAAGACCGTGTTCACCAGCATCCCCGGCCTCAAGGAAGGGGCGCCCGTCCGGGTGGCCGGCGTGGAGGTCGGAACGGTGACGGCCATCACGTTCAGCGGCGACAGGGTCGAGGTCGTGATGGAGTTGCGCAAGGACAACCAGCCGCGGGTCACCTCGACGTCGGTGGCGTCGCTCGGGTCGGTGTCGCTGCTCGGCGAGGCGGCCGTCGACATCACGGCGTCGAGCGCCGGCGCGCCGGTACCCGAGTGGGGGTACGTGAAGTCGGGCGCCGCGGCCGGCTCGCTGACCGAGGTGGCCGCGCAGGCGAGCGACGGCATCGGCCAGGCGACGGCGCTCATCGGCGACATCCGGGGCGGCAAGGGGACCGTGGGGAAGCTCTTCACCGACGAGGCCCTCTACCGCGACCTCGACGCGCTGGTGACCGCGGCCGAGCAGGTGGCGCGCGGAATCAACCAGGGCAAGGGCAGCCTGGGGCGGCTGGCCAGCGACCCGACGCTCGCGAAGTCGCTCGAGGGGTCGGTCCAGAGCCTCGAGGCCGTCACCGCGAAGATTCGCGCGGGCGAGGGCACCCTCGGCAAGCTCCTGAACGACGACGCGCTCCACCGGTCCCTGACCGCGACCACCTCGAACCTCGACGGCATCACCGCGAAGATCAACAAGGGCGAGGGGACGATGGGCAAGCTCGTCACCGACCAGGAACTCTACAACCGGCTGAACTCGATGACCGACCGGCTCGACAAGGTGGTCGCCGGCCTGCAGCAGGGGAACGGCACGATGGGCCAGCTGATGCAGGACAAACAGTTGTATGAGAAGCTGAACAAGACGGTCGACGAGGTCGCCGGCCTGGTGGCGGCGATGAAGGCCGACCCGAAGAAGTACCTGAACGTGAAGGTGAGCCTGTTCTAGGCCCGGAGGCGACGCGGTGACGAACTTCCTGCTCGGCGTGATCGCGGTGTCGGTGTTCGTGATGGCCGCGATCCAGGTCGCCCTGATCGTCGGAGTGGTGATGGCCGCGCGCCGCGGCGGGCAGCTGATCGGCCGGATCGAGGCCGACATCAAGCCGATCGTCGCCAACCTGCAGGCCATGTCCAGTGACGCGGCCAAGGCCACCTCGCTCGCGGCCGGCCAGGTCGAGCGGGCCGACCACCTGATCACCAACCTGACGAATCGTGTCGAGGAGACGGTGACGTCGTTCCACGCGACCATCCTGCAGCCGGCTCGCGACGCCCTGTCGCTGCTCGGGGCCTTGCGGGCCGCGGCCGGCGCGTTCCGCGGGGCTGGGGCAGGCGAACGGCGGGAGAAGCGCGCCGCGGCCGACCGGGGGCCCGCGTCCGATGCGCCGCCGGCCGAGGACGAGGACAACCTGTTCGTCGGATGACGGGGCCTAAACCTCCCGCGGCAGAGGTCGATTCAGAGTCATGATCGCAGGGCGCCTCGGTGCGAGCGCTTTCCTGTTCTTCCTGGTCAAAGGGCTGGCCTGGCTGGTCGGGCCCGCCGTTCTGGCCTTCTGGGCGGCCCGATAGGGACGGCGCGACGTCGGCCCTGGCGTGGCGAGCCCAGGGGAACCACAGTCCGCCCCCTGACTCCAGGGGGCGGGCTCGTCGTCGTGGGCCCGGCCACCCAGCGGGTGGCCGGGGGGCGTACCCTTCCTAGAAGTCGAAATTCACGCTGATCTTGCCCAGCCGGGCGTTGACGATCTCGGTTGGACGCAGGTACGACGCCAGTCCTCCGCTCGCCCCCAGGTTCGACGTCTGGTTGACGCTGACGAGCGCGTTCGAGTTGAGCAGGTTGAACAGGTCGAAGCTGACGACCGCGCGCCCGGTCTGCTTCATGCGGAAGACCTTGCCGAACCGCATGTCGAGCAGGTTGCGGCGATCCAGGTAGGTCGTGAGCGGGTTGAGGATCTGCACCGTCATGTTCGGCTGGTTCCCCGCGAGCACGCGGCCCAGCGTGGAGTTCGCCGCCAGGAATGGGTTGGTTGCCACCATGCCGATGTTGACGTCGAGCGTGCCGTTGTTCAGGACGTCGATCTGGCCGGGGACGCTGCGGAGGGTGCCCGAGATCTGGACGTCCACCTTGGGCAGGGTGTAGACGCCGTAGACCTTCGCCTGCGTCAGGAACGGCGATTCCCGGTGGCAGTACTGCGCGGGCCGCCACGAAGCCGGGAGCGTGCCGACGGCCGCCAGGTTGTTCATCTCCGGCAGCTTCGCCACGATCTCGCAGTTGTCCTCCATCGTCTTGCCAGTGCTGACGCCGCCCTGCAGCACGAGGCCGTTCTTCATCCGCGCGTTCACGGTGACGTCCACGCCGTTCCAGTTCTCGAACTGCGAACCGTACTTGTCGGACAACGCGTTCAGGTTGCGGACCTGGCCGAACTTGGCCGGCGTGACGTCGTAGAAGCCCCGCAGCGTGTTGCCACCACCACCGGGCAGGCGGGAGTCCTGCGGCAGCGTGATGTCGAATCGGGTGAAGTCCTCCGGGGCGACGAGCAGGTTGTCGGTCACGCGGAAGTGCGCCCAGGCCCGGCGGAAGTACCCGACGTCGATACCGAGGCCCTGCGTGAGCTGGTGCTGCACGCTCGTCGAGAGTTCCCAGTTCGCCTGCCGATGGTTGAAGCCGGAGATCAGGTCCTTGTCGAACGTATCACTGGGAATCGGAGAGCCGAAGTCGGCGTTGGCGATGGCGCCGCACTCCCCGTTGGCCAACGGGTTCAGCAGGTCGCACTGGGGCGTGTAGTCACCGTTGATCCCGAGACCCCCACGGTCGTTCCACGACCGGGTGGTCGTCGTGCGCATGGCCAGCACCGGGTTCGGGTCGCGGCCGAGGGCGTTCAGCGTCTGGCCCAGCAGGTACTTGTTGAACGCGACCTTCAGCGCCGTCTTGCCGGTGCCGAAGAGGTCGTACGCCATGCCTGACCGGTAGGTCAGGTCCTTCCAGTCGATGTTGTCCTGGGCGGGGAACGTGATGTTCCGCGTCGGCGTCAGCAGTGACGGGCCCACCTTCTGCTCGGGAAAGCTGGTCTGGAAGACGTCGAAGCGGATGGCGCCCTGCACGGTCAGCCGGTCGATCGTCCACCGATCCTGAACGTAGAAGCCCATGTCGTTGTCGAGATTCGTCTGCGCGGTGAACTCCAGCGCCCGTTCGGTGATGAGGTTGGGCACGCCGTTGTTGAACCGGTAGGCGAGGGGATTCAGCGTGTACAGCCGTTCGTTGAGGTAGCCGTGCGTGCGGTTGAAGCCGAACTTCACCGCGTGCTCGCCGGTGACGTACGACATGGCGGCGCGATACGTGAAGCTCGGCACCGCCGTGTTGTTGTAGTTGGTCAGGACCCGGTAGTTCAGGCCGTTGCTCTGCTCGAGCACGCCGATGAGCTGCGGCAGCACGGCCTCGAGCGCCGGGTCCTTCAGCGAGCCGTCGTTCACGCGTAGGTGCATGTTGCCCCACCGCTCGAACAGGTGCAGGCCGACGGCCTCGAAGAGCAGCCGGTTGCTGATCGGCGAGGTCCACTCCGCGTGCTCCTGGCGAAGCGCCGGGAAGCGGCGGTCACGGGCCGCCTCGGGGGCCTGGGTCGCACTGATGTTGTTCGGACAGTTGCACCACTTGTCGGCTTTGAACGTGCCGGCGATCTTGTTGCGCGGGCTCACCTGCCACGTGACACGCAGGCTGCTGTTGATCTGGGTGCCCTTGTTGACGCCCGGCTTGGACGGGTCGGGCTCGTAGAGCCAGGCGCTCGGGTTGAACGCGTTCTTGTTCTCGAAGATCGCGACCTCGTTCTCGGTGTGGTTGAAGCGGCTCGAGAACCAGAACCACACCCTGTCCTTTCGGAACGGGCCGCCGAAGGATTCGTTCAGGTCGTAGTTGTTGACGACCTTGTTCGGGGTGAAGAGGCCGGCCTGCTGCAACGCCGTCGTGAAGTTGTTGCCCTGGAGGCTCTTGTTGGAGAACGTGAAGAACGTCGAGTTGGCGAACCGGTTGCCGCCGTCCTTGGGCACGAAGTTGATGCGGACGCCGCCGGTCGGCAGGTCCGCGGCGAGCGAACTCGTGTCGACAGTCACTTCGGCAGCCGATCCGAGGTCGGGGGTTTGCCCGCCGATGCTGCCGCCCGCCTGGAGGGTCATCGTGCTGACGCCGTTCACGGTGACGCGCTGGTCGACGCCGCGGCTGCCATGCACCTGGATCGCCTGTCCCACGTCCTGGACCGTCGCGCCACCGACGTCGGTGCCCCCGCCGACGGTCCCCGGAATCATGCGCGCCAAGCCGAAGTAGTTCCGCGCGCTCGGCAGCGCGTCCACCGTGTCCGACGTCATCACGGCCTGCTGGGTCAGCGTCTTGACGTCGACGACGGCTGCCTGCCCCGTGACCGTAATGGTCTCCTCGAGTGCGCCCACGCGCATCTCGGCGTCCACGGTGGTGACCGACGTGCCCGACAGCGTCACGCCTTCGCGCTTCGACGTGCCGAAGCCCGCCAGCGTGAACGTCACCGTGTAGGTGCCTGGGCGGAGATCGACGAGCTGGTACCGGCCACCGGCGTCGGTGACCGTGGTGCGCACCTTCTCGATGAGCGCCGGACTGGCGGCCTCGACCGTGACGCCCGGTAGGACGGCGGCCGACGTGTCCCTGGCCGTGCCTGTCAGTGCGGCTTGCGCGTGCACGAGTGGCGGCGCCACCAGCATGGCCGCCAAGAGCCCGAACTGGACCTTCTGAGCTATCCGCATCAACTGCCTCCTTGAACCCGACGCGAGAACCGGTTGCCGTCCCAGTGGTGTCGCCGAAGTGTGCAGGGACCCCGAACGATGAGTGCGTGCCGAAGTGCTCAGAGCTCCCCCGGAACGATGAGTCCGGCTGGGAGAGGGTATGCAGAGGCAGAATGGCCGGTAGAGTCTACCCTAAGTTGGGGATTGCGAATCCAGGAAAGATTCACCGCCCGATTTGGGTTGACAACCTGCGCGGGGTGGCGATGATCTCTGCGACACGGCCGGCCGGACTGCGGCCGGCAGGCGTCAGGAGGGAACGATGCGGCTTTCCGCGGTGCTCGTGGTCTCGTGTGTCCTGGGACTGGCGCGGGCAGCCGACGCGCAGGAGTTCGACATCGTCGGCAACTGGTCGGCGTCGCTCGGCAACTACGAGGAGGTGCCGCTGCGAGGCGACCCGGGCGTCGAAATCGGCGAGTACGTGGGCATGCCGGCCACGGACGCAGGGCGGCTGAAGGCGCAGAGCTGGATGCCGACGCTGCACTCGCTGCCCGAGTGGCAGGGGCGGCCCCACCCCGTCACCTACGCGATGCGGGCGCCGCGGCCCGATTTCCGCCTCGGCACGATCGTGGCCCCCCGGACGCAGCAGATCACCGCCTACACCATCCAGAACCTGTTCGGCCGCGCCGACCGCGTCATCTGGATGGACGGGCGGCCGCATCCGTCCAAGTACGCGGAACACAAGTGGCAGGGGTTCTCCACAGGAGAATGGCTGCCGAACGGCGTCCTGAAGGTCACGACGACTCACATCAAGCAGAGTTTCATGCAGCGGAACGGGCTGCCGATCAGCCCGTATGCCGTGATGACGGAGTTCTACTTCCGGCACGGCGAGATCCTCACGCTGGCTATCGTGATCGACGACCCCGTCTACCTGTCCGAGACGTTCGTGCGGACGGCCACCTTCCGCTGGAGTCCGACGCTGGCCGTGCCGCCGTCCCGGGGATTCGAGGTCGCGGACGAGTTGCCGTCGCTGGAGCGAGGCGAGGTGCCCGCCTATCCCCTGGGAACCAGGCACCCGGAGTACGCGGAGCGGCACCATCTGCCGCAGGAGGCGGCCGAGGGCGGCGCCCAGACGCAGTATCCGGAGTACGCGCGCCGGCTGCGACAGCTGCTGTCGGATTCGACGGCCGAGCCCGAGGAGGGACGGCGTTGAACCGTCGGGCCGGCGTGGGATCGCGGATGGGCGTCGTGGTGTTGGCCGCCTGCGGCGCCATGGTGGCTGCGCCGACGGCACAACAGACGCATCGGCCCGGGCGGCCCGCCTACGACGATGGGGCGGTCGAGGCGTTGCCCGTTCAGGGGACGGTGCATCTGGTGGCCGGGTCTGGCGCGAACGTCACCGTCCAGATCGACCCGGAGGGTGTGCTGCTCGTCGACACGAGCGTGCCCGAGATGAGCGACAAGGTGCTGGCGGCCGTCCGATCGATCTCGCCGTTGCCCATCCGCCACATCATCAACACCAGCGCCATCGAACACCACATGGGGGGCAACGAGGTGCTGTCGGCGGCGGGTCGGAACCTGAACGCGGGCGTCGGTGGTCCGACGGGACGCGAGCCGTCCCGCCTGGACGGCGCACCGATCATCGCGCACGAGCATGCGCTCCACCGGCTGAGCGGACTCAAGCAGGAGCCGCCGCGGATGCCCTACGCGAGCTGGCCGCACGACACGTTCTACACGACGAAGAAGCAGATCTACTTCGGCGGAGAGGTCGTCGAGATGGTGAACCAGCCGGCAGCCATCACCGACGGCGACCTGTTCGTCTGGTTCCGCCGGTCGGATGTGATCGCGGCGGGCGATCTGTTCTCGACGGTGACGTTTCCGCGGGTCGATCTCGCCCGGGGCGGGAGCGTCCAGGGGACGCTGGATGCGCTGAACACGATCCTCGACATCGCGGTGCCGGAGATCAACAACCAGGGGGGGACGCTGGTCGTGCCTGGGCATGGCCGCATCGGCAACGAGTCCGACGTGGCGGAGTACCGCGACATGCTGACCATCGTCCGCGACCGCGTGCGGTCGATGATCGACAAGGGGATGACGCTTCAGCAGGTGCAGGCGGTCGGCCCCGCGCGGGATTACGCACCGCTGTACTCGGCGCCTGACTGGACGGCCGAACAGTTCGTCGACACGGTGTTCGCTGACCTGAGCCGCCCCCGGGCGCGGTCGTCGGCCTCGCGCCGCGGCCCGGGCGCCGGGCTGCAGGGCCGCCGGGGGTCACGGAGCGGCGTGGCCATGGCGCTCGAACGAGGGGGACTGCGTGCCTTGTTCGACTGATCGGATCACGCTGGCTTGGCCACGTCGTGGCTGCCGTCGTCGTGCATCGCGGCCACGAAGGCCCTCCACGTGTCGCTCGTCGAGCCGTGCGTGGAGCCACGTTCCCCTCGCTCGTGCCCGAGATCAGGAACCCGCCCGATCGCGGAGCTGCCGCGTGGGTGTTCGAGTTGCCCGTGCGTTGAGTGTCGAACACTGGAGGAATGGCATGCGAGTTCTGATGACGACGTTGTTCGTGGCGGGCGTGTTGGCCCTGGCCACGCCGGCGCGAGCCCAGCAGGCGCCCAGGGTCGTGTTCCCGACGGCGGGCTGCACGGCCACCGCAGCCGAGATCGAGGCGAACAAGAAGGTGGCGATGGAGTTCTTCCGGCCCGGCATCAGCGGACCGGAACGCGTGGCGCTAGCCGATACCACCTACAAGCAGCACAACCCCGCGTTCGTCAAGGGGGCGCGTGACGCCGGGCAGGGCGATTACGACTACTTCAAGTCGCGCTTCGGCGGGCCGCCGGCGGCGCGGCAAGGCGGACCGGTTCCTGGCCGCGGGCAGGCCGACGGACCCCAGCCGCCCGCAGGAAATCCGCTCGAGATCGTCATGGCCGAGTGCGACGTGGTGACGGTGATTCACAAGAACTACCGCCAGGACCCGACGGCGGCGCCCGGGATCTGGTACGAGGTGTTCACCTTCGACACCTTCCGGGTTCGCAACGGCAAACTCGTCGAGCACTGGGACGGCGCCGTGATCAACCCGCCCGCCCCGGCAGGCGGCCGCGGCAATTAGGGTCCGCCCCCGCGAGACCGGCCCACGGACGGGACGGGCCGTCAGGCCCGCCCGTCTCGGTCCCCGGTCGTCCGGGCGGCCCCGTTTACGACCTGCCGGCCTTGCCCATCACCAGGCTGATGTCGTCCGGATTGATCAGGTCCGGCACCGTCCAGCCGTTCAGGTCGTATTCGGCCATGCACTGCTCGGCGAAGCCGCGGTACTTCTGCGTCTGCCCCATCATCTCGGCCACGTGCACCACCTCGGTGCGGATGTTCTCGTGATTGCCGAAGTAGTTGCGGTCGTAGAGCGAGTGGCGGCCGCCGAACTCGGTGCCCATCGCGTCCCACATCAGCTTCATCAGCTTGACGCGCTCCTCGGCGTCGTAGCCGTTGGAGCCCCGCACGTAGGTGTCGAGGTCCTGGCGGATCGAAGGCACCTTGAAGTCGTTGACGTGTGATGGCAGGTAGATGAGCGCACTGGCCAGCACGTTCTCGATGATCTCGCGCAGGCGGGTGTAGGCGATGTTCGACATCACGCGATACGCCAGGCCCGCCTCGAGGTTCGGCGACACGTAGCCGGGCGTCCAGGGCGTCGTGTGCATGGCCATCGCATCGGTCAGCGACCAGAACAGGTTGCGGAAGGCGAGGACCTCGCCGACCTGCGCCTGGACTCCGCGGAAGTCCTTGGCGCCGGTGGAATCCACCGATTTCAGCAGCAGCCCGGCGATGAAGTCGAGTTTGACGGCCAGACGGGTGCAGCCGTGGAACATGAAGCGCGGCAGAAAACCCGACCGGGGGAAGAAGTTGTTGACCTTGTCGATGTCACCGTAGGCGAAGACGTTCTCGAAGGGCACGAAGACCTTGTCGAACACGATGATGGAGTCGTTCTCGTCCAGGCGGCTCGACAACGGGTAGTCGAAGGGGCTTCCCATGGCCGCCGCGGTCATTTCGTAGGACGGCCGGCAGTACAGCTTCAGGCCGGGGGAGTCGTTGGGCACGATGCAGACGAAGGCGAAGTCCTTCGTCTTGATCGGGAGGAGCCCGTTGTTGGCGATGAAGTTGTAGTGCGTCAGCGTGGACGTGGTCGCCACCACCTTGGCGCCGCTGATGATCAGGCCCGCGTCGGTCTCCTTCTCGACGTGCATGTAGACGTCGCGAACTTCCTCGAGCTGCTTGTTGCGGTCGACCGGGGGGTTGACGATGGCGTGGTTGACGAAGGTGACCTCGTCGTTGACCTTCTTGTACCAACGGCGGGCGTTCTCGTCGAACGGCTTGTAGAAGTCCGGGTTCGCGCCGAGCGTCGCCAGGAAGGCCGCCTTGTAGTCGGGGGAGCGGCCCATGAAGCCGTAGGTGGCGCGCGCCCACTCGGCAATCGCGTCGCGCCCGCCGACGAGATCCGCGGCGCTCGTGGGCGCCTTGAAGAACCGGTGCGTGTAGCCGCCGTTGCCGGTGTCGGTGGGCGTGCAGATGACGTCCTTGCGTTCGTCGTGGAGCGCGTCGTAGAGGCGGGCGAGCATGCGGACCGTGTTCCGGAAGGCCGGGTGCGTCGTGACGTCCTTGACGCGCTCGCCGTAGATCCAGATCTCGCGGCCGTCCCGGAGGCTCTCCAGATACTCCTGCGACGTGTAGGGCTTGCTGCGCGGGGCGTGGGGCGTCTGGCCCGCTGGCGGATTGGCACCGGTCGGCGACATGGGCTACCTCCTGACTCGAGGACGATAGCTGGGCGTGGCGGCGGTGCGCTTCCGGGATCTTGACCTTCGTGAACAGGATCTTGACCCCGGGCTGACCGACGGGCCCTTTGGGCTCGTCAGCGATCGCGGCGGAAGGCAGCGGGGGTGGTGCCGACCAGCCGCAGAAACCACGCCGCCAGGTGGCTCTGCGAGGAGAATCCGCTGGCGAGCGCGACGTCGACCACGGACATGTCGGACTCGGTCAGAAGACGCTTGGCGCGTTCGATCCGGCGCTGCAGGACGTAGCGGTGCGGAGACTCGCCGAGCGCTCCCTTGAAGGCGCGGGGCAGGTACAACGGGCTGACGCCGGCCTCCGCGGCGAGCGCTTCGAGCGAGAGGTCGTCGTCGAGGTGCACCTCGATGAACTCGGCGAGGCGGCGGATGCGCTGCTTCGAGAGATCTTCGGGGACCGATGCGCGAGCGGCTCGGGCGCGCCTCGAGTAGGCGCGCGCCAGGTGGACCGCGATCATCTGCGCCATCGTGTCGATGTACAGGCCGTCGTCGGCCGTACGGTCGCGCAGGGCGCCGAGCAGCGCCACCAGGAGCTGCTCGAGGAGCGGGTCGACGGCGGCAAACTGCGGGACGATTGGTGCGTCAGCGGCGTCGCAGTCGAACATCTGGTTGACCGCCCTGGCGTACACGGCCTGACGCAGGTACACCTGCAGGATCTCGGGGCTGCCGTTGTGCTGCCACTCGGTGGTCGCGTCGCCGGGCGTCAGGCAGATGCGCCGAGGCCCGATGAGGGCTCGCTCGAGCGGCGCCCCGTCGATCCGCCGGGTCACCGTCGTCGGGAACGACAGATGGTAGATGAGCGAGGGATGCCCGATCGGCCGCTCGAGGGCCGTGAATGGGGCCTCCCGGAAACTCGCCGCGTGCAGGGACCGCCAGCCGGCGTTCTGGCTGTGCAGCAGCAGCGTGTTGCCCGGGCGGAGCACACGGCCGTGCGTCTCGCGTGCGGTGAAGGTGGCAGGGTCCGCTGCAGGCATCCTTCGTGAGGCCACTATACCGGATGTACCGCGTCGACAGAAGGCAGGTAGCCGTGATAGGAATCACCGCCGCCGGGCCCATGACGGGCGCTGGCGTACCTGGAGGCCCGCATGAATCGAGCGTTGGTGAGCGTGCGCACGCTGGTCGTTCTTGCCGGCATCGGCGTCGTGGCCATGGCGGCCGGCTGCGGGTCGCCGGAGCCGGCACCCGCGCCGCCCTCGACGGCGGTCGTGTTCTCCGGGGCGCGGCTCGTCACGGGACAGGATGTCCCACCCATCGAGGACGCCACCTTCGTCGTGGACGGCGGGCGGTTCACCGTGGTCGGTCCGACCGCGGCGGTCACCGTGCCGGCCGGCGCTGCCCGCGTGGACCTGCGGGGACGCACGGTCGTTCCGGCGTTGATCGACGCCCACACGCACCTGAGCCGCGAGCGGGCGGCGCTCGTCGATGACCTGCAGCGCCGCGCCTACTGGGGCATCGGCGCGGCGATGAGCCTCGGGCAGGACGCCGGCGACGCGCCGTTCCAGGTGCGGGCAGAGACCATTCCGGGGGCGGCGCGCTACCGGACGGCCGGCCGAGGCATCACCGCGCCGGAGCCGGGCCGGAGCGACGTGCCCTACTGGATCACGACGGCGGAGCAGGGCCGGAAGGCCGTGCAGGAACAGGCCGCGCTGAAGGTCGACCTCATCAAGATCTGGGTGGATGACCGGGACGGCAAGTACACGAAGCTGACGCCGGCGCTCTATGGACCGGTGATCGACGAGGCGCACAAGGCCGGCCTGCGGACCACGGCGCATCTGTTCACGCTGGAGGACGCCAAGGGCCTGGTACGGGCCGGCATCGACGCGTTCGCGCACGGAGTCCGGGATCGGGACGTCGACGACGAGTTCGTCGCGATGCTGAAGGCGCGCCCGGACTTCGTGCTGGTGCCGAACCTGCCCGATCGGGGCGTCGCCGCCGACTACGCGTGGCTGCGCGACTCGATGCCGATGGAGCAGTGGCAGGCGCTCCAGGCCGGCGCGACCGATCGGCCCGACGCCCAGAAGGCGTTCGGCATCCAGGCGAGGAACCTCGCGCGGCTCGCGCGCGAGGGTGTGCGCATCGGCATGGGCAGCGACGGGAACACGCCGTGGGCGCCGCACCAGGAGATGGCCGACATGGTGGCGGCGGGGATGACCCCGGCGCAGGTGCTGGTGGCGGCCACCCGCAACTCGGCGGCGCTCATCGGCTTGACCGATGCGGGCACGGTCGAGGCCGGCAAGTCGGCCGACTTCGTCGTGCTCGAGGCGAACCCGCTCGAGGACATCACGAACACGCGGCGCATCGTCTCGGTGTACCTGCGGGGAGCGGCCGTGGACCGGGCGGCCGAGCGGGCGCGGATGACCGCGCCGCCGAAGTAGCGGAGCCGGGGATGCAAGGGGCGGCCTGACGGGAACGCGCCGATCGAGTTCAGGGGAGGGTGTGAGGTGGTGGGCGCGGGTGGAATCGAACCACCGACCCCTCGCGTGTGAAGCGAATGCTCTACCGCTGAGCCACGCGCCCGACCAGGACCGTCAGTTTACCACAGGCCCCAGCGGCACTGAGGCGTGGCTCCTCAGAGGGTGCCGTACAGGCGGTCGCCGAAGTCGCCCAACCCGGGAACGATGTACTTGCGGGCGTTCAATTCGCGGTCCACGACCGGCGTATAGACGGGCACGTCCGGATGCGCCGCCTCGAGGGCCGCGAGGCCTTCAGGGGCGGCGACGATACAGACCATCACCACGCGCGTGGCGCCCGCCGCCTTCAAGATGTCGATCGCGCCGATGGCGCTGCCACCCGTCGCCAGCATCGGGTCGACCAGCAGCACGAGGCCGCGGTCGAGGTGCGGCGGCAGGTTCGCGTAGTACTTCGACGCGACGGCCGTCTCCTCGTCACGCCGCAGGCCGATGTGTCCCACCCGGGCCGAGGGCACCAGTTGGAGCACGGCCTCGAACATCCCCAGCCCGGCCCGGAGGATGGGCACGACGACGAGGTCCATGTCGAGCGCGCGGCCCTCGGCCGGGCCGATCGGAGTCGTCACCTGGGCGGGGCGGGTCGGAAGCGTCCGCAGCGCCTCGGCGGCGAGCAGCAGCGTGATGCGCTGCGCGGCCCGGCGAAACTCGGTGATGTCGGTGGCGGTGTGGCGCAGCGTCAGCAGCGCGTGCTGGGCCAGGGGGTGATCGACGACGTGAACCGGCACGCTCGGATAGTACCCGAGGACGCGCGCCGGAAGTGCGCAAACTGAGCCGTGGACGGGACTACAATCCCAACCATGGGCAGGCGGATAGCCGCCGCGGTGCTCGTCCTGGTCGCGGGATGGGTCGCCGTGGCGGCACAGGGCGGGCCACGCGAGGTATCGCTCGTGGTGGTCAACGGGCTGGTCGTCACGATGGACGGCGGCCGCCGCATCCTCGAGCGAGGGGCCGTCGCCATCGACGGCGCCGACATCGTGGCCGTCGATACCGACGAGGCGGTCCGCCGGCAGTTCCGCGGCCGGGAGACCATCGACGCCGACGGCCAGGTGGTGATGCCCGGCCTCGTCAACACCCACACCCACGCGCCGATGGTGCTCTTCCGGGGCCTGGCCGACGACCTGGCCCTGATGGAGTGGCTGAACAACTACATCTTTCCGGCCGAGGCCAAGATGGTCTCGCCGGAGTTCGTCCGCGCGGGCACGCGGCTGGCGGCGCTCGAGATGATCGGCTCGGGCACGACGACCTTCGCGGACATGTACTACTTCGAAGACGACATCGCGAAGGAGACGTCGGCGGCGGGCCTGCGCGGCGTCCTGGGCCAGACGGTGATCCAGTTTCCGGTGCCCGACGCGAAGACGCCGGCGGACGGGCTGGCGCGGGCCGAGGCGTTCATCCAGGCCTACCGCAGGGATCCGCTCATCACGCCGGCCGTCGCGCCGCACGCGATGTACACGCTGGACGGCCCCACGTTGAAGGCCGCGGGGGAGCTGGCGAAGAAGTACGCCGTGCCGACGCTGATCCACCTGGCCGAGACCCGCGACGAGGTGCAGACGGCGCAGGAGCGGTTCCGGGGCTCACCCGTGGCGTATCTCGACAGCCTGGGCTTCCTCGGGCCCGGCGTCGTCGGGGCGCACGGCGTCTGGGTGTCGGACCCGGAAATCGCGTTGCTGAAGACGCGCGGCGTCGGCATCTCGCACAACCCCGAGAGCAACATGAAGCTGGCGAGTGGCACGGCGCCCGTCACGGGCTACCTGCGCGCCGGCGTGGCGATTGGCCTGGGCACCGACGGGGCGGCGAGCAACAACGATCTCGACATGTTCGAGGCGATGCGGATGGCGTCGCTGCTGCACAAGCTGCAGACGGTCGATCCCCGGGCGGTCGGCGCGAGGACGGCGCTCGAGATGGCGACCATCGGGGGCGCCCGGGTGCTCGGCCTGGAGAAGCAGGTGGGGTCGCTCGAGCCGGGCAAGCGGGCAGACCTGATCGTCGTCGACATGCGGTCGGCCCGGCAGACGCCGATGTACGACCCCGTCTCGCACCTGGTGTACGTCACGAGGGGCGACGACGTGCGGACCACGATCGTCCAGGGCCGGGTGCTGATGCGCGACCGGAAGATGCTGACGCTCGACGCACCGGCCGTGCTGGCCGACGCGCGGGCATGGGCGGTCAAGGTCCGTCAGGCCGTGGCGGCCAGGTGAGGCGATGCGGAGGGGGCTGAGCACGGCGGCGCTCGTCCTGGCGCTGGGCGTCGTGCCCACGGCCGCCCAGAAGACCGGTGCGTCCCTGGAGACCGTGCTCGACCGCGCGTCCGACCACGTTGAGGCCTTCATCGATCGCTTCGCGAACGTGGTGGCCGACGAGACCTATCGCCAGGAGATGTCGTCTCCGCGCCGCAAGCGTGAGATCAAGGCCGAGTTCCTGCTGGTGCGGTTCCCTGGCAGCGCAGGCTGGCGGATGTTCCGCGACGTGTACGAGGTCGACGGGCAGCCGGTCCGCGGCGCCGAGCAGCAGGGGCGGATGCTGAAGCTCTTCACCGAGCCCACCGACAATCCGGTGCGGCGCGCCAACGACATCATGATGTCCGGCGCGAAGTACAACCTGCGCGACATCGGCGCGCTGAACCAGCCGCTGATGGCACTGGCGTTCCTGCAGCGCGACTACCGGCCGCGCTTCCGGTTCAACCTGACGGGCTCGCCGAAGTCGCTCGGCGCCGGCGTCAGGACCCTGCATTTCCAGGAGTGGAAGACGCCGACGCTGCTGCGGGCCGGTGCCAACAGCGACCTGCCGACGAGCGGCCTGATTCACGTGGAGGAGGCGACGGGCCGGGTCCTGCGGACGGAGCTGCGGTACGGGACCTCTCGGCTGCCGCCGGAAGTGATCACCGACTACCGTTTCGACGAGGCGCTCGGCATGGACGTGCCGGTGGCGATGCGAGACTGGTACCCGGACGGCACGGGCGACATCCGCGGCGTGGCGACCTATGGCCGCTTTCGGCGGTTCCAGGTGGCGACGGAGGAGCGGGTCGACTAGACCTCGACGATCGCAATCGACGGCAGCACGCGATGGCGCTCGGCGTAGTCCAGGCCGTAGCCCACGACGAAGTGGTCCTCGATCGTGAAGCCGACGTAGTCCACCCGCACGTCGACCTTGCGGCGCGACGGCTTGCTCAACAGGCACGCGGTGCGAACCTGCCGGGGGGCGCGCGCCTTCAGGATGTCCTGCAGGTAGGTCAGCGTGAGTCCCGTGTCGACGATGTCCTCGACGATGATGACGTCCCGCCCTTCGATTGGGGCGTCGAGATCCTTCAGCAGCTGCACTTGGCCCGACGACGTCGTGCTCTTGCCGTAGCTCGAGAGTGCGATGAAGTCGACCGTCGTGTCGCCGCCGATCGCGCGACCGAGGTCCGCGAGGAAGATGAAGGCGCCCTTCAGGACGCCGATGAGGTGCACGCCGTCCGGGTGATCGCGCCGGATCTCGTCGGCGAGCTCGCGCACACGGCGGGTGATGTCCGCATCGGAGATGAGGGTCCGCATCTTGGAGTGGGGCGTCACCGAAGGGTAACATACGGTCGCACGTGAAACGGTTTCAGATGATCACGGAGGCGGACGCGCGCGTCCTGGAGCCCGGGACGAGCGTCGTGCTCGTGTCCGGCGGCCACGTCACGCCGCTCGCGCTCGACACCCTGCGGGAGCGCCGCATCACCGTGGTGCGGGACGGCGACGACGTGGACGTGGCCGCCCTGGCCCCGGTCAACGAGATTCGGACCGTTGCCGTCTCCGGCGACCACGGCTCGCTAGCGCTCAAGGCTGCCGTCGTGCAGCACCTGCGGCAGCGGGGGCTGGCCGCCCACGATCTGGGCACGGCGACGACCGACCCGGTGGACTACCCCGACACGGCAGCGGCCGCCGCCACCCAGGTGGCACGCCGGGAGGCCGACGCGGCCGTCGTGATCGACGGTGCCGGTCTCGGGTCCGCGATCGCGGCGAACAAGATACCCGGTGTGCGCGCCGCGATGTGCGTCACCGTCACGCTGGCCCGGTACGCCCGCCAGCACAACGGCGTGAACGTGCTGGCCCTGGGGGCGACGCTGCTGACGCGGGAGGAGGCGCTGGCCATCGTCGACGCCTTCCTCGACACGCCGATGCGCGAGGCCCGTTACATCCGGCGACTCGCGAAGATTCGTGAGCTCGAACGGCGCGCCCGGAGCTGACGACCGCGTGGACCTCGAGCGCCTCATTCACATCGTGGTCGAGGAACTGGCCGCGGCCGGTGCGGGCGCCGGGCCGGAGCCCGCGCGCTGCGGCTGCCACGCGACCCTGGCGGATTGCTGCCCGGACCGCCTGCGAGGGGTACTCGACGCCGGGGCGACCCGCATCGGCCTGCACGCGGCCGGCGGCGCGGCCGATGGCGTGGCCGGCCTGATCGATCACACCCTGCTCAAGCCCGACGCCACGCGCAGCGAGATCGAGCGGCTGTGCCGCGAGGCGGCCGAGTACCGGTTCGCCAGCGTCTGCGTGAACCCGACGTGGGTGGCCACGTGCGCCCGGTTGCTGCAGGGCAGCGGCGTGGCCGTCTGCTCGGTCGTCGGGTTCCCGCTGGGCGCGACGACCGCCGACACGAAGCATTTCGAGACGCGCCGCGCGATCTTCGACGGTGCGCGCGAGATCGACATGGTCATCAACGTGGGCGCCCTCAAGTCCGGCGACCTGCGGCTGGTCGAGCGCGACATCGAGGCCGTGGCCGCGCCGTGCCGCGAGGCCGGGGCCGTGTCGAAGGTGATCATCGAGGCCGCGCTCCTGACCGACGACGAGAAGGTGACGGCCTGTACGCTGGCGAGGGCCGCCGGGGCGGACTTCGTCAAGACGTCGACTGGCTTCGGGCCCGGTGGCGCAACGGCCGCCGACGTCGCGCTGATGCGCCGCGTGGTGGGCGAGGCGATGGGGGTCAAGGCCGCCGGCGGCGTCCGCGACCTCGACGGTCTCAAGGCGATGGTGGCGGCCGGCGCCAGCCGGATCGGGGCCAGCGCCGGCGTCCGGATCGTCCATCAGTCCAGGGGCGAGCAGCCTGCCGGCGCCCCGAAGGGCTACTGACGGGCGGAGCGTGGTACAATCCCTGTCGGCCGCGGGAGTAGTTCAGCGGTAGAACGCGAGCTTCCCAAGCTCGATGTCGCGGGTTCGATCCCCGTCTCCCGCTCCATCCTCACCAGGCGACGCGCTCAGTTCGCCGCAGGGGCCTGATAGATCACGTCGGGACTGCGGGGGACGGCGAGACCGACGATCGACCCGTAGAACGCACCTGCGGCAACGCCCACCGCGGCCCCGAACGCGGCCCGAGCCGCTGCTGGTCCACAGTAGGACCCGCAGGCTGTGAGCATCACGGCGCCGGCTGCCGCGCCGATGAGCGCGCCCCGTCGAGTGTGGCTGCCGACATGCTTTCGCGGGACGCTGACTTCCCGGACGCTCCCTCTGGGAATCGACCACAGGAGCCGTTCCAGGTCCGCGACCCGCCGGTCCGCCTCGAACACGCCCTCCGGCGACAGCCGCAGCCCCTTCTCGAGCTGCAGTGGTCGACCTGCACGAAGGAGGACGAAGTCCGTCGGGCGCTCCCGCGCCGCGCGCTGTACCCGCTTCCTGATGTCGTTCGGGAGTGCCGCCGCCGGCGTGTCGACCACCAGCAGCGACGACTCGTCCGCGGTCACCAGAATCTGTCGCGAACGCGCCTGGGATGTCGTCGTCACGATGACGTCAGAGCCGCGCCGCAACCGGATGACCTGCGACCAGTCGCTGGCTGGCGATTGGGCCGCGGCGGGCGGCGCGGCCGGGCACATGCCGAGGAGAATCCCGATCGCCGTCAGCAGAATGCGGAGTGGGCGCGCGACCCAGGCGTCGAGGCGAGAGAGCCGCGCGTCGTCGGTCATGCCCGCCGTCTACCCGCGTATCAGCGCCAGGACCTCGTCGCGCTTCTCGGCCATCTGCTCTGGCGTGGTCGCCTCGAGGTTCAGGCGGATCAGCGGCTCGGTGTTCGACGCCCGCACGTTGAAGTGCCACGCCGGGTACTCGATCGACACGCCGTCGATCCGTTCGACCGAGACCGCGTCGGCGTAGCGGGCGGCGATGCGTTCCAGGGTCGCCGGCACGAGGTCCATGCTCGCGAGCTTGGTGTTGATCTCGCCCGAGATGAAGTACTTCTCCCGGAACGGCGCCAGCAGGTCCCGCAGCGACTGGCCCTTCTTCGACATCAGCTCGAGGATGAGCAGCGCCGGAATGAAGCCGTTGTCCGCGTAGTAGAAGTCCCGGAAGTAGTAGTGGCCCGTGACTTCGCCCGCGAAGATGCCGTCGGCCTGGCGCATCCGCTGCTTGATGAAGGCGTGTCCCACGCGGTTCATCAGCGCGGTGCCGCCGTACCGGGCCACGACGTCCTTGACGGCGTGGCTGGCGCGCAGGTCGTAGATGACCGTGGCCTTCGGGTACTTCAACAGGAATGCCTCAGCGAGGAGGGCCGTCACGAAGTCGCCCGAGATGAACTCCCCGCTGCCGTCGATGAAGAAGCAGCGGTCCGCGTCGCCGTCCCAGGCGATGCCGATGTCGGCGCCCTGCCGGATCACCTCGGCGGTGATGTCCTCGCGGTTCTCCTCGAGCAGCGGGTTCGACTCGTGGGTCGGGAACGTGCCGTCCGGCGTGAAGCAGAGCGACGTCACGTGGCAGGGCAGGCGCGCGAAGAGCGAAGGGGCCACGGCGCCGGCCATGCCGCTGCCGCCGTCCAGGACGACCTTGAACGGCTTGATGACGGTCGGGTCGATGAACGACATCACCTTCTCGACGTACCTGCCGAGGATGTCGCGCGTCGTCAGCGTGCCGGGCCGGGCCGCCGGAGCCGGCATCCGGTCATGGACGATCAGGTCGCGGATCTCGCCGAGGCCGGCGTCGCCGCTGAGCGGCTGGGCGCCGGTGCGCACCATCTTGATGCCGTTGTACTGCTTGGGATTGTGCGACGCGGTGATCTGCGCGCCGCCGTCGAGCCCGTCATCGACGACGGCGAAGTACATCTGATCGGTGCCCAGCATCCCGTAGTCGATCACGTCGGCGCCCTGCATCCGGGCGCCCTCGATGAAGGCGGCGGCCAGCGCCGGCGACGAGAGCCGCATGTCGCGGGACACGCCGATCCGCTTCGCCTGGAGGTAGGTGACGTACCCGCGGCCGATTTCGCGGGCGACCGCCTCGTCGATCTCGCTGGGATAGAGCCCGCGGACGTCGTACGCCTTGAAGATGCCGGTGTCGATTCGCATGGGGAAGCCTACGCCTGCGTGTAGTCGGTCACGGTGGATCCGTCCCCGATGATCGCACGATCGCCGAGGGCGGCCTGCGCGCCGATGCGGCAGCCCCGGCCGAGCACGGCCCCGCGCAGGACGGCGCCCTCGCCGATGGTGCAGCCGGGCCAGACGATGGCGCCGTCGAGCCGGGCGCCAGGCCCGACGTGGGTGCCGCGGCCGACGACCGAGTGCGGGCCGATACGGGCGCCAGCCGCGACGGTGACGCCGTCGTCGACGAAGCACGGACCCTCCACGACGGCGGCGGGGTCGACCAGGGCGCCGGGCGCCACCCAGGGCGCCCCGGCGGGCACGCCGCGGAACGGGGCGGCCGCGAAGCGCCCGCTCATGATGTCGCGGTGGACCTGGATGTACTTCTCGGGCGTGCCGATATCGATCCAGTAGCCGTCGTACTGGAAGGCGACGAACGTCTCGCCGCGCTCGACCAGCGTGGGGAAGTAGCCGCGCTCGATCGAGAAGGGGACGCCGTCCGGGATGCGGTCGAAGGTGGCCGGCTCGAGGACGTACATGCCCGCGTTGATGTTGCGGGTCGTGATCTCCTCGGGCTTGGGTTTCTCGACGAAGCGCCGGATGTTGCCGGCGCCGTCCGTCTCGACCAACCCGTAGGCGCTCGGGTTGTCGATCGGCGTCAGCACGATCGTCGCGCGGGCCGCGCGCTCCCGGTGGCGGCGGATGACGGCGGCCAGATCGATCTGGGTCAGGACGTCGCCGTTGAACACGACGACGGCGTCGGTGACGCCTGCCGCGGCGAACTTGATCGCGCCACCGGTGCCGAGGGGCGCGGGCTCGACCATGTACCGGATCTTCACGCCGAACCGCGAGCCGTCGCCGAAGACGTCCTCGATGCGGTCAGGCTGGTAGTTCAGGCTCAGGATGACCTCGTCGATCTCCGGCACCTGGCGGACGAGGTCGAGCTGATAGGTCAGGAACGGCCGGTTGAAGATCGGCACGACCGGCTTGGGGGTGTTCAGGGTGAGGGGCCGGAGACGGGTACCCTGTCCACCGGCGAGCAGAATCGCCTTCATGACAACCACCGATCATACGCTAGAATGCGAACGGTCAGCCCGATGAACCTGCCCAACAGTCTCACGCTCGTCCGCATGTTCCTGGTGCCGCTCCTGGTGGTGGTGCTCCTGACGGAGTTCGAGGGCCGGCTGATCCTGGGTGTCTCGAAAGAACTGGTCGGGGCGGGCATCTTCGCGATTGCGTCGTTGACCGACTGGCTGGACGGTTACCTCGCGCGGCGGCGCCGGCAGGTCACGTGGCTGGGCCAGATGCTGGATCCGATCGCGGACAAGCTCCTCACGTCGGCGGCGTTCGTCTCGCTGGTGCAGCTCGACCGCGCGCCGGCGTGGATCGTGGCGTTCATCATCGGGCGCGAGTTCGCGGTTACGGCGTTGCGCAGTTTCGCCTACACCAAGGGCATCACGATTCCGGCGTCGCCACTCGGGAAGGCCAAGATGGCGTCACAGGTCACGGCCATCCTGCTGCTCATCCTGGGCAGTGGTCCGATGCCGTGGCTCGCGCCGGTCGGGCACGTGGTGCTGTGGGTGGTGATGGTGACCGCCGTGGTGTCGGCGGCGGACTACTACCGCCGCTTCCAGATCCGCCTGAACGCCCACGTCACCGACGTCAACATCGCCCGGGAGCGCCGCGCGGGGTAGAGCCGCCCCCGCTCCGCGGCCGACCGTCAGGGTTCGACCGGCTTGCGCAGCGACACGTAGTCGTTGACCGAGATGGCATCGCGCGACAGGGTGACCTGCAGCGTCGCCGTGTTCTCGCGCACGTCCACCGCCACCGCCTCCCCCACGGCGTAGAGGAAGTTACTGGCCTGCCCTTTGTCGTGATAGAAGACGAGGTGCGCGCCGGGGAAGATACCGTGGTCCTTGCCGCGGTCCACGACCAGGTAGTCGCCCTTGCCGAAGCTGAACCGGCGGTCCTGCCCCATCATCACGCGCCCGTAGTTGTCGCGCTCCGGCTTGGGGCGGTCCTTCGCGGGCGTGACGACGGTCGGCATCGTGAACGGCTCCAGGTAGTCGCCGACCTCGATGGTGTCGCACCCGTAGGTGATCGTGGCCAGCGACAGCTCCTCGTCGACCGCGTACACCTTGATCCAGCCGGCCGTTCGCACCGTGGCGGGCGTCGCCTTCGTGATGCGTGCGCGGCGGTCCGTCAGCGCGCGCCGCACGTAGAACTCCTGGCCCACCTGAATGCCGTTCTTGCGGCCGGCGTTGATCGTGACCAGGTCGCCCTGGGACATGGCGGACCGCTTCTCGAGGCTCTGCCCGCCCGTGACCGTCAACGGGACGGCGGGCGGCTCGAAGACCACGAAGGGGGCGCACGCCATGCCGAGCACGTCCGGCGAGAGGCGCGTGCTGGTCGGGGCAGGGCCCGTCTGGGCGAGCGCGCCGCCGGCGGCGGCCATCCAGGCCGTGCCGGCCAGGGCAATCGTGCGGAGGGTGCGAAGCTCTGTGAACCTCATGGTGCTCCCCGAAGGGCGGACCACGAGGCCCGCCAAGTTATTGAGCTTTCAGCTCTTTGAGGCGCTTCTGCGTCTCCTCGGCGAACTCGCTCTGCGGAAACTCCGCGAGCAGGCGCTCGAAGTACGGGACTGCCTCGGCTTTCTTTTCGGTTCGGACCAGGGATTCCGCCAGATAGAAGTAGATGCCGTCCCGTCCCCCGTATTCCGGGTCGTCCTTCAGGACCTCGCGGAAGCGGTCGACGGCGCCCGGATACCAGCGCGTGCGGAAGTAGTGCTGCCCCACCCGGAAGGAGGCTGCGCTCAGGCGGTCGCGCGCGATGCGCCACTTCTGGCGCACCTCGGGGAGCAACGGGCTGTTGGGGAAGCGGTCGAAGAACGCCTGGAACTCCTTGAGGGCCTCCCGCGTTTCGGACTGGTCGCGCTCGGGGGCGCGCATCTGCTGGAAGTGGGACATGGCGAGCCGGTACTGCGCCTGGTCGGCCTTGAGGCTCGTCGGATAGAAGGTCAGGAACTCCCGGAACTCGCTGGCGCCGAGCACGAGCGACTCGGCCGACCCTTCGCCGAGGAACGACTCGCCGATGCCGAGCTTGGCGTCCGGCCGGAACGGGCTCTGCGGGTAGTTGTCGACGACCTGGCGGAAGTACTCACGCGCATTCAGCCACTGCTTCTTCTGCAGGGCCTCATTGCCCCGGTCGAGCAGGAACTTGTCGGGCTGGGCCGCGTCGGTGGCCGCGGGCTTCCGGTTGCCGCCGCAGGCGGCGATCACGGTGCACAGCAGGCCGCAGACGGCCAGAACGACGAGCGGACGGGCGAGGCGGCGGTTGGTCATGCGGTCGATGCGCTCACTATTCTAGACGGTCGGGCGTCCTGGCACGGCCGGCCGCCAGGAGTATAGACGCCGGACCGGTCAGGCCGGCTCTGGCGACCGCAGCAGGGCCCGGACCCTGGCGGGAAGGCGTTTGGGGCGGCCGCCGGCGTCGACCGAGGCGTGCACCGTGTAGCCGACGGCCAGCGGCCCGTCGTCGCCGGCCCGCAGCACGTCGTAGTCGAACCGGACCCGGACCGGCGTGATCATCGTGGCCCGGGTCGCGATGGTGAGCTCGTCGTCGTAGCGGGACGGCCGGCGGTACTCGCAGTGCGCCTCGATGACGGGCAGCGCCACGCCGTCGTCCTGTTCCATGTCGCGGTAGGTGGCGCCGGCCTGCCGCAGCCAGTCCGTGCGGCCCACCTCGAACCAGACCAGGTAGTTGGCGTAGTACGCCACGCCCATCTGATCGGTCTCGGCGTAGCGGACCCGCACGCGGGCTTCGCGGTGTGCGGGGGCGGCGCCGCTCATGCGCGGGGACCGCCGTTGGCCGCGGCGCGCAACTGCCGGGTGGCTGCCTCGGCGTCGCCGCTGCCGAACACCGCGTGGCCCGCGACGATGATGCGGGCGCCGGCCGCCACGACGGCCTGGATGTTCGACGCGTCGACCCCGCCGTCGATCTCGATGGGCGCGGCGCTGCCGGCCGCGTCGAGCACCTGCCGCACCTTCCGCAGTTTGTCGAGGCTCTGCGGGATGAACTTCTGGCCGCCGAACCCGGGATTGACCGACATCACCAGCACGAAGTCGACGTCGGGCGCGATCTCCTCGAGCGACGACGCCGGCGTGGACGGATTCAGCACGACGCCCGCCCGGGCGCCGAGCGACTTGATGTGCCCGATCGTCCGGTGCAGGTGCGGCACGGCCTCGAGGTGCACCGAGACGTAGCTGGCGCCGGCGTCGACGAAGGCTTCGATGTAGCGGTCGGGATACTCGATCATCAGGTGCACGTCGAGCGGCCGCGTCGCGATGCGCCGGAGAGCGCGGACCACCGGCACCCCGATCGTGATGTTCGGGACGAAGTGGCCGTCCATGACGTCCACGTGGATCAGGTCGGCACCGCCGCGCTCGGCGGCTGCGACGTCCCGGCCGAGCGCCGCGAAGTCGGCGGAGAGAATCGATGGCGCGAGCAGGACCGGCGGAACTGCGGACATCAGTGGCTCACCTCGAACGTGATCGGATCGGTCTGGGCCACGGGCGCACCGGCCGGCGGCGTCTGCCGGACCACGGTCCCCGGCGCCGCGCCGGGAGCCACGGTCACCCGGAAGCCCTGGCTGCGGAAGAAGTCGGCGGCGCGGACCGCGTCGACGCCGACCGCGTCGGGCATCACGTAGGTTGCCACGGGTGCACCGCGATTGACGAGCAGCGACACCCGAGGCGCCTGCACCCGCGCGGGCGGGTCCTGGGCGACGACGGTGTCGGCGGGGTAGTCGGCCGACCGGATCTCGGCGACGGCGGCGACCGTCAGTCCCTCCTGGTCCAGCCGCAGCAGGGCGGTGCGTTCGCTCTGGCCCTGCACCGCGGGGACGGTCGTCGTCACGGGCCCGGCGCTGACCCAGACGCGCACGGTGCGCTGGCGCCGGGCCTGGACGCCCGCCTGCGGATCCTGCGCCATGATGCGGCCCGCCGGCACGTCGTTGCTGTTGCGGCGATTCTCGTCGACGCGGAGGCCGAGCCCGCGCTCGGCGGCCGTGCGTGTGGCCTCGTTGACGGTGTGGCCGGTGAGTGTCGGCACCTGCACCTCGCGGGCGCGGAGCGCGACGCGCAGGGCGAGGCCGAAGAACACGAAGAACGTGGCGCCCAGCGCCGCGACGAGCAGCAGGAACCGGCCGAACTTCCAGACACGGGCGCCGAGCGGCATGTGCGGCGATCGTACCATGAGCGCGCGTCAGGTTCGGCGGACGAGCGCGGCGGCGAAGAACCCCTCCAGCCCGTGCGCGAAGGGCAGGGTGTGCAGGCACCCGCGCGCGTCGGTCAGTCCCTGGAGCGCCGGGTGCCCGTCGGTCCGCAGGTCGAGGCGCCCGAACGTCGGGTGGTCGTTCAGGAAGGCCTCCACCACGTCCTCGTTCTCCTCCGGCTCGCTCGAACAGGTGGCATAGACCAGCCGCCCACCCGGCGCGACGACCGCCGCCGCCCGCGCGAGCAGGCGCCGCTGCGCGGCGGCCAGGGCCGGCAGATCGCCCGCGGTACGCCGCCACCGGATGTCGGGATCGCGCCGGATGGTGCCGAGGCCCGAACACGGGGCGTCGACGAGCACCCGGTCGAAGACGGGAGCGAACGGGACCGCTCCGTCGGTGTCGACGTGCGCGATGCGGACGCAGCGGGCGCCGCTGGCGGCCACCGTGTCACGCAGCAGCGCGACGCGCGGGCCGCGGGCGTCGCAGGCTACGAGCAGGCCGCGGTCCTCCATCGCGGCGGCCATGGCGGTCGTCTTGCCGCCGGGCGCGGCGCAGAGGTCGAGCACCCGCAGCCCCGGCCGCGCGTCGACCGCGAGCGGCACGAGCTGCGACGCCTCGTCCTGGACCACGAACAGGCCGCCGGCCGACACGCCGCCCCGTGCGAGCGGCCGTCCCGAGGTCACGACCAGGCCGTCGGGCGCGTGTCCGGTCGGCACCGTCGTGACGTCGTCGCCGTCGAGCGCGGCGGCCAACGCCTCGCGCGTCGTCCGCAGGCGGTTCGCGCGCAGGGTCAGCGGGGGCGTCGTGTTGTTGAACGTGACGGCGCGCTCGGTGGCCTCGAAACCGTGGCGGGCGAGCCATCGCTCGATCAGCCAGTCGGGGTGCGAGTGGGTGATGCCGAGATAGGCGAGCGCCGCCGGGTGGTCGGCCGGGTCGGCCGGGCGCGCGGGCAGCGGCCACGACCCGCGCCGGCGGACCGCGGTACGCAGGACCGCGTTGACGAAGCCGGTGGCGCTTCGCTTGCGCGCGGCGCGCGTCAGATCCACCGCGTCGTCGACCACGGCCGACGCCGGGACGCGGTCGAGATGGGCGAGCTGGTAGAGGCTCAGGCGCAGGATGGTGGCGACCGACTCGTCGAGGCGGTGCAGCGGCCGGCCGGCGAAGTGGGACACGAGGAAGTCGAGGGCGCGCTGCCAGCGCAGCGTGCCGGCGACGATGTCGGCCGCCAGCGCACGGTCGCGGTCGTCGGACAGGATGGTGCGGGTCTGGGCGAGCGCGGTGGGCAGGTCGACCCGGAGCGACGCGACGTCGACGAGCGCCCGATACGCCGCCGTCCGGGCCGGAGCGGTCATGCGCCGTCGAAACGGGCGCCCGCGGCGATCGGGCGTCCGGCCAGGAAGTCGCGGGTGCCCATCGCGCGGCGGCCCTCGGGCTGCACCTCGAGAATCGCGAGCCGGGGCCCGGGCGCGGCCGCGACGACGATCGCGTCGCGGCTGACCTCGACCACGGTGCCCGGGGGGGCCGTGCTGGTGCCGGGATCGACGGCCGTCTTCAGCAGGATCAGGCGCTCGCCGCCCAGGTAGGCGAACGCGTGCGGCCACGGGTACAGGCCGCGCACCTGGTCGTGGACGGCGCGCGCCGGACGGGTCCAGTCGATCCGGCCGTCGTCGCGCGTGATCTTGGCGGCATAGGTCGCCGAGGCTTCGTCCTGCGGCACCTCGCGGGCCGTGCCGCTGGCGATCGAATCGAGCACGGCGACGAGCAGGTCGGCGCCGAGGCGGGCCAGGTCGCGCTCGAGCGCCTCACTGGTCTCGTCGGGATCGATCGGACGCGTCACGGCCGCGAACATCGCGCCGGCGTCGAGGCGTCTGGCGACGCGCATGATCGTGACACCGGTCTGCCGTTCGCCGGCGATCACGGCGCGGTGGACGGGCGCCGCGCCCCGGTACTTGGGCAGCAGCGAGGCGTGGACGTTGATCATCCCGAGCGGCGGTACCAGGAGCAGCGAGTCCGGAATGAGCTGTCCATAGGCAGCGACGACGCCGATGTCGGGCTGCCAGGCGCGGACGGTCGCGTCGACGTCGGGCGCCTTGAGTGAATCGGGCTGAAACACGGGCAGGGCGTGCCCGACCGCGAGGGCCTTGACGGGCCCGGCCGTGACCTTCTGGCCGCGGCCACGCGCCCGATCGGGCTGCGTGACGACGCCGACGACGGCGTGGCGCGAGGCGAGCAGCCGCTCGAGCGTCGGCACCGCGAACTGCGGCGTGCCGAAATAGACGACCCGCAGCGGGGAGGCGCCCATCGTCACCAGCGGCCGGCGCCGGCCAGTTTGCGGATCTTGCGCAGGATCATGTCCTTCTGGAGGCCGCGGAGGCGGTCGATGAACAGGCGCCCGTCGAGGTGATCCATCTCGTGCTGGAAGCAGCGCGCGAGCAGGCCCGTCGCCTCGACCCGCTGCTCTTGGCCGTGCCGATCGACGCCGCGCAGCACCACGCGGGCCGGGCGCGCGACCGTGGCGTTGAAGCCGGGGGCGCTGAGGCACCCCTCCTCCTCGATCTGCATGCCCTCGCGCTCGACGAACTGCGGGTTGATGAACACGTAGAGGTCCGCCGCCTGGCGGCCCACCGACAGGTCCGCGACGAACAGCCGCAGCGGCACGCCAATCTGCGGCGCCGCCAGCCCGATGCCGGGCGCGGCGTACATCGTCTGGATCATGTCGTCGACGAGCTGCTGGATCTCCGGCGTGACCTCGTCGACGGGGCGGGCCGGCGTGTGGAGGACGCTGGCGCCGTGGCGCAGGATGGGACGGATCATCGGCCGGCTAGCCGGCCCGCCCGGCCGCCCGCGCCGCCGCGAACCGCTCGCGCACGTGCGCCGCAGTCGCCTCGTAATGGCGAGCGATCTCGCCGACCGAGTCGCCGCCGAACTTCTCGAGGAACGCGTCGGCGAGCACGAAGGCGACCATCGCCTCACCGACGACGGCTGCTGCCGGCACGGCACAGACGTCGCTGCGCTCGATCGCCGCCGGGGCGTCCGCGAGCGTGTTGAGATCGACCGACCGCAGCGGATTCATCAGCGTCGCGATCGGCTTCATGAAGCCGGTCACGCGGACGTCCTCGCCGTTGGTCACGCCGCCCTCCAGGCCGCCCGCGTTGTTGGTCGGGCGCAGCGGCGCGTTCGAGCCGGCGGCCGGCGGCAGGATCTCGTCGTGCACGCGCGAGCCCGGGCGCACGGCCACGTCCGGCCCGATGCCGATGCCGACGGCCTTGATGGCGTGGATGCACAGCAGGGCCTGCCCGAGGCGCCCGTCGAGCTTCCGATCCCACTGCACGTACGACCCGAGGCCCACCGGAACGCCCGTCACGATCACCTCGAAGGCCCCGCCGAGGGTGTCGCCCGCCTCCTTGGCTGCGTCGATGGCCGCGGTCATCTTCGCCTGCAGGTCCGCGTCGACGCACCGGAGGGGCGAGTCGGCGGGCAGGCCGTCGGCCTCGTCGAAGGCGACGAGGCGCGAGGCCGGCAGCACGTGATCGCCGATGGCGGTGACGTGGCTCGCGATGCGGACACCGAAGTGCGCCAGCAGCTGCCGGGCAATCGAGCCGGCGGCCACGCGCGCGGCCGTCTCGCGCGCGCTGGCGCGCTCGAGCACGTCGCGAATGTCGGTGTGGTCGTACTTGACGGCGCCGGCCAGATCCGCGTGGCCGGGCCGGGGGCGGGTGACGTCCGACCGCTTCGCACCCGTGGCCCCCTCCGGCATCTCCGGCTCGGCGTACATCGTCTGCTGCCAGTTGACCCAGTCCCGGTTCCGGATGAGCAGGGCGATCGGCGCACCCGTGGTGCGGCCGTGCCGGACGCCGGAGAGCACCTCGGCCTGGTCGCTCTCGATCTGCATGCGGCGCCCCCGGCCGTAGCCGCCCTGGCGCCGCTTGAGCTGCGCGTTGAGCGCGGGAATGTCGAGGGGCAGGCCGGCGGGGACGCCGTCGATGGTCATGACCAGCGCGGGGCCGTGCGACTCGCCGGCTGTGAGGAATCTCAGCATGTGCTGTTCATTCTATACGAAGAAAATGCAGGATTCCGGCCTGAATCCGGCGATTCACGCGGACGTGCGTGCGGTCCGGCCGTTTGCATCCTGGCGCGTCGTGCTGTCACGTTCCCCTCGCGCAGGTGCCGCCATCGCCCCGTCGCGCGCCGAGGTGACGCGCCTCGTCCTGCAGGCGCACGAGGCGGTGGCACGCCTGCCCCACGACGGCCATGCGGCGACCGAGCGGCGCCTGCGGGAAGCGTGCGCCGCGATCGAACGCCGGGGCGACGGGGCCGGGGGTGCCGCGGTACGGCTGCTGCTCGGACGGCTGCTGCTGGCGCGCGGCCGCGCGACCGAGGCGCTCCGCGCCTTCGAGACCGCCCGTGCGACCGCGCAGGCCGCCGGTGCCGCCGATGCCTCGCTCCAGGCGGCCGGCTGGAGCGCCTGGGCGCTGATCGATCTCGCCCGGCTCACGGCGGCGGAGACGGCCTGTCGCGAGGCAGCCGGCGATCGCGCGTACGCCACCGACGCTCGCCAGCGAGCGGGCCGCGCATGGGTATCGGCGGTCTGGGTCCGCGTGCTGCTGTGGCAGGGACGGGCATCGGAGGCACTGGTCCACGACCTCTGCCACGACGAGCCCGCCGCCGACCCGGAGGTCGCCGCGCTCGTTGCGGCCGTCGACGTGCAGCGCCACCTGCGCGTGGGACTGGTGTTCGAGGCGGGCGTGCGCGCGCGTGCCGCGGCGGCCGTCGCGGCGCGGGCCGGCAACCGGGTGGCCGAGGCCGTCTGCGCCGTCTCGCTGCTGCGAGTCGTCGCGGCGACCGGGGATCTGGCCCTGGGCAGTCAGGCCCACGACGCGGCGGTCGCCGCCGGCCGGGCGGCGCGCCTGCCCCTCTGGACTCTGCGCGCGCGTCTCGCCTGGGCCGACATGCTGGCGCGGGCCGGACGCCGGTCCGAAGCCCGGGCGGTGCGGGCTCGTGCGCACCGGAGCACGCTCGCATGGCCGCCCTTGTGGCGCGACGCCATCGCCGCGTGCCTTGGCGGCGTGGGGTCGACCCCGGGTGCGGGCGCCGATGGGAGGGAGGGGGACGCACCGGATACGCGCGGTGCGGGCGGCGTCAGCGCCTGGCGCGTGGCTGCGGACCTGGTCACGGCGACCCAGGTGGCCGGCACCGCGCCGCTGGGCGAGTTGCTCGCGCGGGCGGGGCTGGCCAGTGGCGCCCTGTCGCTGCAGGTGCTGGGGCCGGACGGCCTCGTGGTGGGGCAGTCGGGCGTCGGCGGCATCGACGCCCGCGAGCTCGGCGCCCGGGTGCTCGAGCGGGGCACGGCCGTCCTCGACGCGTGCGGCGGCCAGGGTGGCGTACCGGTTCGGGACCGCGGCCGGCTCATTGGCGCCCTCGTGGCCCGCTGGGGCGTGGCGCCCACGGGTGCCGGTGGCGAGCGCCTCGAGGCGCTGACGCTCGCGGCGTCGGCCCTCAGCGCGGCCGTGGCCGAGGCGGTGGCGCAGTCGGCGCTCCGCGCCGGCCTGCCTCGGCTGGTGCCGGAACTGGTCGGATGCAGCGATGCCCTCGCCGGCGTCCGTGACGCCATCGTGCGTGCCGCCCGCGCGCCGTTCGCGGTGCTGGTCGAAGGCGAGAGCGGGTGCGGCAAGGAGCTCGTGGCCCGGGCGATTCATCGCCTCGGGCCCAGGGCCTCGGCGCGGTTCTGCGATCTCAACTGTGCTGCGCTCCCCGACGAGCTGGTGGAAGCCGAGCTCTTCGGGCACGCGCGCGGTGCGTTCACGGGCGCAGCCGTGGACCGCCCAGGGCTGTTCGAGGAGGCCAGCGGCGGGACGTTGTTTCTCGACGAAGTCGTGGACCTGTCGGTCCGCGCGCAGGCCAAGCTGCTGCGCGTGCTGCAGCAGCAGGAGGTGCGCCGCGTCGGGGAGACGGCGAGCCGGCGGGTGGACGTGCGGGTGATCAGCGCGGCCAACCGCGACATGCGCGTGACGGCAGCGCAGGGCCGCTTCCGGGAAGACCTGCTGTACCGCCTCGACGTGGTCCGCATCCGCGTGCCGCCCCTGCGCGAGCGGCCGGAAGACATCGAGGCCCTCGCGCGGCACTTCTGGCTGGCCGCCTGTCGTGCCGTGGGCACCGAGGCCCGGCTGACGATGGACGTCATCGACGCGTTCCGGCGCTACGGCTGGCCGGGCAACGTCCGTGAACTGCAGAACGTGGTGGCCGCGCTCGCGGTTGCCGCCCCGTCACGGGGCGTCGTGACGCCGGCGCTGCTCCCGCCGCAGCTGGTCGGCCCGGCCACCGACGGCCCGCTGCCGCTGGCACGGGCCCGCGATGCCTTCGAACGTCGATTCGTGATGCAGGCGCTCGCGCGGGCAGGGGGCCGTCAGTCGCAGGCCGCGCGGGCGCTCGGGCTGTCGCGCCAGGGCCTGGCGAAGCTGCTGCGCCGCCTCGAGCTCGCGCACGTGGACGAGGGCGGCGCGCCCCAACAGCCCGCGCCGATGGGCGGCAGCCAGGACCGAGCGTAGAATCACGGGCGTGCTCCGCTACCTGGCGCGCCGCGTGGCGCTGACGATTCCAGTCCTGCTCGGCGTCGCCACGCTCGTGTTCTCGCTGATTCACCTGATCCCGGGCGATCCGGCGCAGGCGATGCTCGGCGAGGCCGCACCGCAGGCGGACGTCGAGGCGCTGCGCCAGCGTCTGGGCCTCGACCGTCCGCTGATCGACCAGTACGGGGCGTTTCTGCGTGGTGTCGTCCGCGGCGATCTCGGGGTGTCGCTGCGCACGGGCGATCCGGTGACCGGGCAGCTGCTGGCGCGGTTGCCGGCCACGGCCGAACTGGCGGCTGCCGCCATGCTCGTCGCGATCGCCTGCTCGCTGCCACTCGGCATCGCGGCGGCCGTCTGGCGGGGCACGGCGGTGGATCACGCGGCGATGACGCTGGCGCTCACGGGCATCTCGGTCCCGAACTTCTGGCTGGGTCCACTGATGGCCATCGCGTTCGCCGTGGAACTCGGCTGGTTGCCGGTGTCGGGCCGGGGCACGCTGGCGCACCTGGTGCTGCCCGCGGTATCACTCGGTGCGGGCCTGGCCGCCATCCTGGCACGGATGACGCGCGCCACGCTGCTCGAAGAGCTGCGCGAGCCGTACGTGACGGCGGCGCGGGCGCGCGGCGTGTCCCGCGCGCGGGCCGTGCTGCGCCACGCGTTCCGCAACAGCCTGATCCCCGTCGTCACGCTCGTCGGCCTGCAGTTCGGCGCCGTGCTGACCGGCGCGGTGATCACCGAGACGATCTTCTCGTGGCCGGGTATCGGCCGGCTGCTCATCCAGTCCATCGGCTTTCGGGATTACCCGATGGTGCAGGGCTGCATCCTCCTGATCGCGGTCACCTACGTCGCGGTGAACCTGGCCACCGACCTGATGTACGGCGTGCTGGACCCGCGTATCCGCTACGAATGACCCGAGCCGGCGCCGCGATCGTCGTGCTGGCGACACTGGCCGCCCTGGTCGGACCGGCGCTCTCGCCGTTCGATCCGGCCGCGCAGGACCTGCCGTTGCGACTGGCGGGCCCGAGCGGGCAGCACTGGCTCGGGCTCGACGAACTCGGACGTGACATCCTGGCGCGGCTGCTGGCCGGCGCCCGGATCTCGCTGCTCGTCGGGGTGGTGGTGGTGGGGGTCTCGGCGTCGGTCGGCACGCTCGTCGGCGCCGTGGCCGGATACTTCGGCGGCCGGATCGACGAAGCCATCAGCCGCCTGATCGACATCCTGCTCGCGTTTCCCGGCCTGCTGCTCGCGATCGCACTGGTCGCGGTGCTCGGGCCGAGCCTGACCAACGTGGTGCTGGCGCTGGCGTCGATCGGGTGGGTTGGCTACGCGCGCCTCGTCCGCGGGCAGGCGCTTCGGGCCCGGGAGTTCGAGTTCGTGCAGGCGGCGCGCGCGCTCGGCGCGACGACGCCGCGCATCCTGCTGCGGCACGTGATCCCGACGGCCCTGCCCGCGGTGAGCGTGCAGGCGACGCTCGGGATGGGCGGGGCGATTCTCGCGGAAGCGTCCCTGAGCTTCCTTGGCCTCGGCGTCCAGCCGCCGACGCCGAGCTGGGGCACGATGCTCAGCTACGGCCGGGCGCACCTGATCGACGCCCCCCACCTGACCATCTTTCCGGGACTCGCCATCGCGGTCGTGGTGCTGGGCTTCAACTTCCTGGGAGACGGCCTGCGCGACCGGCTCGATCCGGCGACTCACCGCCGCGATTGAGTCCTGGGGCCTCCGCGCGTCCCGCGGCCTGCCAGCCGGTGAGGCCTGTCAGCAACCGCGCTGGCAGGTGAGGGCCGCGTGGTGGGCCTCGGCGCGTCGAGCCAGGTCCGCGTGGCCGAGCCGCCGCGAGGCGGAGGCCAGGTCGTCGAAGGTGCGCGCGTCCACCGGCAGGCGCTCGACCGCCGCGCGCAGCACGCGTTCGGCCGCCTGCACGCGATCGGACGCCAGCAGCGCGCGGCCGTAGAGCGCGAGCGCGGCGCCGGACGCCCCCTCGACCTCGGCCAGCGGCTGGAGCACCTGCAGCGCCCGGTGGAGCGCCGCGGGATTGTCGTTGCGCTCGGCGTGCTCGAGCCAGATCCGGCCGAGGGCGGCGGGAATGGCGGGCGCGTTCGGGAAGGCGACCGCCGCACGGTCGAGCGTCAGCACGGCGGCCTCGGTGCGGTCCAGGCGGCCGTAGGCCAGCGCCACGCCGACCAGACGATCCGGCGTCGCCGGTTCGAGGGCGGCGAGCGCGGTGAGCTGCTCGACCGCGTCCTGGACGCGCTGGTGCGCGGCGTAGAGATCGGCGAGCTCCGCGCGGGCCGCCGCGAGCCCAGGCTGCAGCAGGACGGCGCGTTGCAGGTGCCCGATGGCCTCGGCCGGCCGGCCGTCGTCGCGGGCGCAGAGTGCCAACAGGTAGTGCGCCTCGGCGATGTCGCGAATGGTGAGCGCGCGGCGCGCCGCGTCGGTGGCACCGGGGCGGTCGCCGGCCCGGTACAGGGCGAGGGCGAGCTTGTAGGCCACGGCAGCCGACCGGTCGTCCAGGGCGAGGAACTGCCGGTAGTAGCCGGCGGCCCGGACGGGGTCGCCTCCGGCGGATGCCGCGTCGCCGAGCGCCTCCAGCGGCTGGGGCGCCGTCGGGTCGAGCGCATGGGCCCGGGTCAGATCCCGGACGGCGGCGTCGAGCTCGTGCCGGCGCCGGTGCGCGTCGCCGCGGCGAAGGTAGGCCAGCATCGAGCCCGGCCTGAGGCCGGCGGCGCCGCTGTAGGCCTCGATGGCGTCGAAGGTCTGTCCACGCGCGGCGGCGACGTCGCCCGCGGCGATGAGGCGGCGGTACTCCCGCTCCTGCCGCACTCCCATCCAACCCAGCACCGCGGCCGCGGCGACCGATGCGATGGCGACGCCGACGAGCGTGGGCCGGTGCATGTCCACCTCATCGTAGGCCGGTTCCCGACAAACCCCAAGGCCTGGAACCTTTGCCCGGGGACGGGGTCTAAGTCGGCGTGGGGGTGCTAGACTTCATGCAGGCACGAGTAAGTGGAGGTCTGATGAAGGACGCTGGCGCCATCGAGTGGGCGGGCGTTGACAGTGGCGAGGCCGCGCTCATCGAGCGCGCGGCCGCGGGCGACCAGTACGCCTGCGACGACCTCGTCGCCATGCACCAGCGCATGGTGTATGCGCTCGCGTTCCACCTTCTCGGTGACCGCGACGAAGCCCTCGACGTTTCCCAGGAGGTCTTCCTCCGGGTGTTCCGCACCATCGGGTCGTTTCGCGGCCAGTCGGCGCTCCGTACCTGGATCTTCCGCATCGTCGTCAACCAGGCGCGCAACCGCCAGCGCTGGTGGCGCCGCCGCCACCGATCGAGCCAGGTGTCGCTCGAGGAGCACGTGCTCCAGTGTGGCGAGATGCCGTCGCACGGCGACGTGCTGCCCGACCGGCAGCTGGCCAGCAAGGAGACCGCGGCGCGCATCTGGGAGGCGATGGACAGGCTGCCGTTCGACCAGCGGACCGCGCTGGTCCTTCGCGAGATCGACGGGCTGCGCTACGAAGAGATCGCCTTCTCGCTCGGCGTGGCCGTCGGCACGGTGAAGTCGCGCCTTACGCGTGCGCGCCAGACGCTGCGCGCCGAGTTGCTGGGGTTGCGCTCATGATTCCGATCGTGGGCTGCCACTCGGTCCAGGGGTTGCTCGAGGCCTTCCTCGACGGTGAGCTGGCCGTGGAGGAGCAGGTGCTCGTCGAGTCGCACCTGCGGAGCTGCCAGACGTGCCTGGCGAGGGTGGAAGACCTGCGGTTGATTGGCGGCGCCCTGCGCCAGGGCGCCTGGAGCACGCAGGAGACGGTGGCCGACGCCGAACTGCTGCAGGCCGTGCAGGACGACGCGCGCGGGCGGATTGCCGCCGAGCGCGATCAGTCGATGGGGTTGCGGCTGCGCGAGTCGTTCGCGGACATGCGCCTGCTGTGGCCCGCGCTCGGGGCCACGGTGGCCGTGGCGGCCAGCGTCGGCATCGCGCTCGCGGTGCTGCAGGCGGCGACGAGCGAGCGTCCGGAGTCGCTGGCGGCGATGATCGAGTCCCTGTCCGATCCGGGGTCCGACCGGAACCCGATGCGGATCGACAACGCGATCATGATGCCGCGGGCCGTCGGCGATGGCCTCGCGCTGGACCAGCTGGCCGAGGACGACGCCGTGTTCGCGGTCGCGACGGTCGTGACGCAGGAGGGCCGCATCGGCAACTACGAGCTGCTCGAGTCGGCGACGGTTGCCGGCAACGGCGGAAGCCGGTCGGGACGCCGCGTGGAGGCCGTCCTGGGCGCGGTGCGGGACTCGCGGTTCGCGCCGGCCCTGCGCCTCGAGCCGACGGCGGGCCGCCAGACGCCCCGGGTCCGGACCGTGGCGGTCAACATGGTCTGGCTGCTGGCCCGGACGACCGTCAAGGCCTCGCTGCAGCCGGTGGACCTGGCTGTGCCGCTGACCGCGCCGGTCCGCGTCGCTCCGGCCGAGGCGGCGCAGCCGGCCGTCAAGCCGGCGACGGCGGCCGACGCGCCGGCCGAGCAGGGCTCCGGCGCGCCGAACGACTCAACGACGGCCTGACGCGGCCGCGGGCTGAGGCGCCTCGCCGCGGCCGCTGGCGGTGTTGTTCACGGCGTCGGTGGCCCGAAGGATGACGCCCCTCGCGGCGGGGTCCCCCTCCAGCACCAGTTCGAATTGCTCGATGCGCGAGTCGGCGATCCCGTCGCGCGGATAGATCGTCTGCCATCGATCCCCGTCGAGCGAGTATTCGACCTTGCTGACGGCCGACTGATCGTCCCGCACCTCGAACGCGAAGATGGTTCGTCCGCCGTCGCGGCGCACGGCCGTCACGGCGATCACCGGCGGGACGTTGTCGATGTCGAACGCCGTGCTCTCGAGGGAGCCGGTCAGCGCCGTCGACGGGGCGTTGGACGGCGCGTCGGAGGCCAGCACCCGGATCACGTAACGGCCATTCGGGACCGACGTCGTGTCCCACACGAGGATCTGCTCGGTCAGCCCCCGTTTCAGGCTCTTCCAGGCCGTCTCGCCCTCGCGGCGGTACTGCACCTCGTAGACGAGCTCGTCGCGGTTCTCGTCCTCGCCGCGCCACGTGAACGTCAGCAGGCCCTTCTCGTAGACCCGGCGCCCGAGTGACGAACCGGGCAGCGTCCCCTGCGCCTGCTGCGCGGCGCGCCGGTTGGGCGTGTCACCATCGAAGCCGGCGATGTCCGGGTCGGTCGGGAACGGCCGCTGGTAGATCGTGCCCGGAGGGTTGACGGTGATTGCGGTCACCTTGGGCCTCGTGTTGCGGGGCAGGTACGCCGCCACGAGTGACGTCAGGACCGGCGACTCGCCGCGCCCACCGGTCAGGACGGCCCGCCACTGCAGGTAGCGGGCGCGCGGGCTGGTGATGGGGCTGCCCTCGGCGCTGGCGTAGGGCGGGCTCCAGTCGCTCCAGGCATCGTCGGGGGTGCGCGTGTTGCCCGACCGCGTCGAGATGGCGAGGGCCCCGCCGGCGGGGGCGGACCCTTGCCACTTGATCGTGCCCCACGCGGCCACGCCCTGCGCGTCGCGCACGTCGGACAGATAGGTGCCCCGGTCGGCCCGTGCGGCCGAGAGGCGCAGCAGCGCCCCCGGGTTCGACGTCGCGACCAGCATCTGGCCATCGCGGGCCGGCAGCAGCGCCGTGGTCTGCTGGGCGTTGGTCTTCGCGACGACCGTCGCAATGGCGGGGTCGCCGCCGATCCGGACGATCCGGCCCTTGCCGCCGGTCGCGACGAGCACGGTGCCGGATGGTTCGACCTCGATGTCGTAGGGCGAGTCCTCCCGCGACTCCCAGATGGCGTCGGCAGCCCCGTCCGGCTGGATCCGGAACACGGCTCCCGAGGCCGTGCCCGCGGCAGGGCGGCTCGCCGGCGTGGTCGTGGCGCCTCCGCTCGAGGCGTCGCCGACCGCGACCACGGTGATCTCGGTGGTCACGGTCGCGACGGGCGTTCCCGTCGTGACGACGTCCGGCGTGCGCGAGGGTTCGGCGGCGGTGCCGCCACCGGCGGGGCGGCCGCTGACGGCGGCGGCGTAGATCGAACCGGCCGGGTCGACGCGCAGCGCCCGGATCTCTCCGTACGAGGAGTCCAGGAGCACGAACGGCCGGCCCGCCGCGTCGAACCGGAACACCCGTCCGGGCGCGCCCGTGCCCGCCAGCAGACGGCCGTCGCGGTCGAACGCCAGCGCCATCGCGTGCGTCGTCTTGGTCTGGTAGAAGACCGCACCCGTACCGTCCGGGGTGATGCGATAGATCGTGCCCTTGTCGCCGGTGCCCGCGAACACCGTGCCGGACCGGTCCACCGCGAGACTCCAGATGTACGGGTCCGGCGGATCGAAGAACACCCGGCTGCTGCCCGAGGCCTCGACCTTGTAGATCTTGCCGTCTGGCGAGGTCGCGACGTACAGGCCGCCGCCCGGCGCCAGCGCGAGCGCGTGCACCTCGAGTTCGTCGGCGTCGAACAGCACGCGGCCGCGGCCGGCCGGGTCCACCTGGTAGACCTGACCCTCGTTGCCGCTGCCGATGTACACCGTACCGTCGGGCGCACCGGCCATCGTCCAGAGGAACGGGGCGGTCGCCTCGTACACGGGCGAGACGACCGGGCCGAGCGTCAGCCGCCCGTAGGCGTCGATCGACAGGTTCTCGAGCTCGCCTCGCGAGAGCTCGGCCTCGGTGGAGACCTGCCAGAACGTCGGGACGGCCGCGCGGGTGACCGCCACCGCGGCGCAGACGATCGCGAGTGCGGCGAGCGGTCGCACGAGTCGCTTGGACATGGAGGATGCCTTAGTCGTCGAGGGTCAGCGTGAGCGTGCGCGTGCCGCTGACGGCGTGGTCGGCCTGGATCTCCCACTCCCCGAGCACGGAACTCTGGATCGGCCGGAAGCTGCCGCCGTTGCGGTCGGCTTCCATGACCGCCAGCACCGAGGGCGGGAGGGCGGTGAGCGATTCGCCCTTCACGACCGCTCCGCCCGTGCGGGCGATCAGGCGCACGTAGAGCCGGTTGTTCTTGCGGGCGGTGTTGAGCACGCGGATCATCTGGGGCAGGCCCCGCGTCTGCAGGGGCTGCACCTGCAGCTCGCGCGCCTCCCACTGCGCCAGGCGCTGGCCGTCCGACACCATCACCTGGATCGGGCCCGATGCGTTGGCCGGAATCCGGACCGGCAGCGACTTGGTGATTTCCTCGCCGCGGTAGGTGCGCAGCAGCACGCGGAGGCCGACGGTGCCGCCCGGCCGCGGGCGCGTGCCGTCGGTCCAGACTCGCTCGATGGTGGCGCTGCGCGCGTCCTCGCTGGCCGTGATCTCGAGATCGAGCCCGTCGATCCGGACGTCCTCGAACGCGTTCCGCATCAGCAGGTTCACCGGGCCCACGATGTAGGCGGCCGCGCCGACCGACCCCTGGTCGCCGGTGAACAGATCCTCGAAGGCGATGCCGCCGTGGTTGCGCACGGTCGCCGTGCCGCGGACCGCGTAGCTGCCCACGCCGTTCTGGCGCTCGTAGGACTGCAGCGTGTTGAGCACGGACAGGTAGGCGAGCAGGGGCGTGAACAGCTGGTCGTTGACCATGCCCATCCGGAACGTCTTGCGCGTGCCGCGCTCGGACGTCAGCGACAGCGAGATCGGGATCATCGCGGGGCCCGCTCCGAGCGTGCCGGCGATCGTCGTCGCGCGATCCTGCGACACGGTGCCGATGACGGCGCCGGTGCTGGCGATCTTCATCGAGCTGGTCAGGCTCGGCAGCACGGCGTGCACGTAGGCCCGCGTCATCGGGAACTGGGTCGGCCCGAGCCCGTAGAACGGGTGGCCGAAGGCGTAGACGCGATCACCCTCCACGGCGGTGACGGTGCCCGTCGCGCCGAGCTCGAGGTCGCCGTTCATCAGGGCGACGCCGATCGGATCGCCGGGGCGCAGCGGCGCATCGGCCGCCGGCGCCGATGCCTGCGCGCCGCCGGCCATCACCGGCACGAAGCCCTGGTCGCGCAGTGCGGAGGACAGGGGCGCGATCACCGTGGGGTCGAAGCCGCCCAGGGTCAGTGGCGTCGCGATGGGGCGCAGCAGCGTCCCGATGCCCGCGGCGATTGCGCCGCCGAGGACCTGGACGTCGGCGGGGCTCTCGGCGAAGGGCCGCGCCCACGCAAAGGCCTGGCGCAGCGAATCGCGCATCCCGTCGGACGTGATCGGCATGGGCAGTTCGACGCGCGCCGCCGCGCGGCGTGGGGCGGGCAGCGTCGCGGCCTCGACCATCTCGTCGAACGGCGTGATGCCGGCGATGGGTTCCTTGGAGAACTCGCCGAGGGAGTACGACACGGCGCCGACGAGCCGCCCGTCGATGTAGACGGGACTCCCGCTCATCCCTGCGATGACGCCCGTGTTGGCGAGCGGTCCGCCCTCGAGCCGGGCGAGGATCAGGTTGCGGCGCGGTCCGATCACGTTGCGGAGCACGCCGAGGACGTGGGCCTTGAATTCGTCGAGGCGGTCGCCCTCGAAGACCGTGCGGCCGACGGCCACCATGCCGGGCCTGAGGTCGTCCACCGGGAAGACGCGGGACTGCGCCGGCAGCCCGACGGCGAAGCCGGCGAGGATCGCGAGCGCGGACACGAGCAGGCGGTTGCGCATGGGCGTGTGGCCCGGCGGCAGGCGGGCCGGGCGATAGGCTGAGAGTACGGGTAACGGCCCGAAACCGCAAGCACCTGGGCTCCCGCGCGGTTGACAGGGTGCGCCGGGTGCGGTACTCTGGCCACGCTTCGACGACGCTGATGCCGATCTCGTTTCGCTCCTCCGGCGCATCCACGTCCACCGGGTATTGGTGGTGGCGGGGATCTGTGTCTGAAGGGGCGGTTGCCAGCGTCTGAGACGCGCTCAGGAACCTCGGTCGGAACCCGCGCCTCTTCAGCCTTCGGGTGAAGAGGCGTTTTTGTTTTTATGGGCAGTGCACACCTCTGCGAGACGGTGACCGGCGGCACGATGACCGGTCTGCTGGCGGCGCGCGACGCGGCGACGGCGGGCGACATGGTGGAGCTGCGCCTGGACGGCGTCGCCGGGCTCGACGTCGCCGGCGCGCTGCACGGGCGGCGGAAGCCGGCCGTCGTGACGTGCCGCGCTGCCTGGGAGGGCGGGCGCTTCGACGGCACCGACGAAGAGCGCCGGCGCATCGTCGCCCGGGCGCTGGAGGCCGGGGCGGAGTACGTGGACGTCGAGTGGCGCGCGCTCCAGGCCTCGCACGCCGGTTCCGACGCGGCCGCGGCGGCTTGGGCGGCGCTCGTGGCCACCGCGCCGGACCGCGTGGTGCTGTCGGCGCACGACTTCAGCGGCGTGCCGCCCGACCTCGATGGTCAGGTGCGGTCGATGCGCGCCTCGGGGGCGGGCGTGATCAAGGTCGCCTACGCGGCGGCCCGGCTGACCGACACGCTGCCGCTGCGTGGCATCGCGGCCGCGGGCCGGGCGGTCGTCATTGGTATGGGCGACGCCGGGCTGCCCTCGCGGCTGCTTGCGTCGCGCTACGGGTCGCTGTGGACCTACGGCGGCAACGCCGTCGCGCCGGGCCAGATTCCCGCGGCGCAGATGATCGATCGGTACCGCTTCCGTCAGGTGGGGCCGGCGACTCGGCTCTTCGGCGTGGTCAGCCGCACGGCGCGGCATTCGCTGTCGCCGGTGATCCACAACCGGGCGTTCGCGGCCGCCGGCCTCGACGCGGTGTACGTGCCGCTGCAGGCCGAGGCCTTCGACGAGTTCCTGGCCTATGCGGAGGCGATGGGCCTCGAGGGGGCGAGCGTGACCGTGCCCTTCAAGCTCGACGCGCTGCGGGCCGCCAGCCGGCGCGACCCGTTGAGCGAGGCGGTGGGTGCTGCCAACACCCTGCGGCGGCGCGACGGCGGGTGGGAGGCCACCAACACGGATGTCGACGGCTTCCTGTCGCCGCTCGGCGACGCGTTCCCCGCGGGGCTCTCGGGCGTCAGGGCAACCGTGCTCGGTGGCGGCGGATCCGCGCGCGCGGTCGTGCTGGCGCTGCGGTCCAAGGGGGCCGTGGTCTCGGTGTGCGCGCGCCGGGCCGAGCAGGCCGACGAGGTCGCGCGGGCGCTGGGGGCGCGGACGGCGCCATGGCCACCAGCACCCGGGTCGTGGGACCTGCTGGTCAATTGCACGCCGCTCGGCGGGGCCCACCTGCGCGGCGCCTCGCCGCTGCCGGGAGGGCCGTTCGGCGGTCGCCTGGTGTACGACCTGACCTACGGGCCCGGCGAGTCGGCGCTGGTGCGCGAGGCACGCCAGGCCGGCTGCGCGGCCCTCGACGGACTGGCGATGCTGGTGGCGCAGGCCGAGCGCCAGTTCGCGTGGTGGACCGGGCAGCCGCCGCGCGCGCGAGTGATGGACGAGGCGGCGCGGGCGGCCGTGACGCCTGACGGGAACGGGAGCGGGGCCGAGGCGCCTCGATAGGAACCAGCGCATGCGTACAACGACGTTCGAGGAGTTCACGGATCTCGCGCAGCGGGGCACGTTCGTGCCGGTCTGCAAGGAGATCGTCGCGGACCTGCTGACACCGGTGTCGGCGTTCCTGACGTTCGCGGAGCAGTCCGAGTACGCCTTCCTCCTCGAGTCGGTCGAAGGCGGCGAGCAGGTGGCGCGGTACTCCTTCCTCGGCAAGGATCCGTTCCTGATCCTGCGGGCGCGCGACGGGAAGGTGCTGGTCGAGCGGCCGGGCCAGTCCGGCGAGACCGAGTCCGAGAAAGGCTTCGTCCCGACGCTGCGCGAGCTGATGGCCGGGTTCCACGCGCCGTTCGTGCCCGGCATGCCGCGGTTCACTGGCGGCGCCGTCGGCTACTTCGGCTACGACGCCGCCGCGTGGTTCGAGCCCGTGACGCTCCAGCCTGCGACGGCGACCGAGGACGAGGCCGGCTTCATGATGTTCGACACGGTACTGGCGTTCGACCACGTCCGGCACCGGATCCTCGTCATCGCCAACGCCCGCATCACGGGCGACGACGACCTCGAGGCGATGTACCAGGCGGCATGCACCAGGATCGCGATCGTCGAGCGTGAGCTCGAGCGGACGCTGTCGAAGCCGCAGCGGCCCTCGCGCCCGCCGCTGGAGGTGACCTCGAACGTCACGCAGGAGGCCTTCGAGGGCATGGTGCGGACGGCGAAGGAGTACATCGCGGCCGGCGACATCTACCAGGTGGTGCTCTCCCAGCGCTTCGAGGCGGCGACCGACGTCGACCCGTTCAGCGTCTACCGTGCCCTGCGGCACGTGAATCCGTCGCCCTACATGTATTACCTGCGTCTCGGCGACCGTTCGATCGTGGGCGCGTCGCCCGAGATGCTGGTGCGGGTCGAGGGCCGGCGGGTGCAGACGCACCCGATCGCCGGCACCCGTCCACGCGGCCGCACGGACGAGGAGGACCGGCAGCTGGGCGAGGAACTGAGGCAGAACGAGAAGGAGCGCGCCGAGCACGTGATGCTGGTCGACCTCGGCCGCAACGACGTGGGCCGCGTGTCGGCCTACGGGTCGGTCAAGGTGCCGACCTACATGGCGCTCGAGCGCTACTCGCACGTCATGCACCTGGTGTCGGTGGTCGAGGGCCGCCTCGACGACCAGCACGATCGGCTGGACGCGCTCGTGGCCTGCTTCCCGGCCGGCACCGTGTCCGGCGCACCGAAGGTCCGCGCGATGGAGATCATCGCCGAGCTCGAGAACCGCCGCCGCGGCATCTACGCGGGCGCGGTCGGCTACCTCGATTTCGCCGGGAACCTCGACTTCTGCATCACGATCCGCACCGTCGTGCTCGAAGGCGGGGGTGCGTGGGTGCAGGCCGGGGCCGGCATCGTGTACGACTCCGACCCGACGGCGGAATACCAGGAGACCCGGCACAAGGCCCGGGCCGTCCTGACCGCGCTCGAACTGGCCCATCGCGGGCTGCACGGCTGACCCCGGATTCGAAGGACGCGACGCGCCATGGTTCTGGTCATCGACAACTACGACTCCTTCACCTACAACCTCGTGCAGTACCTGGGCGAGCTCGGCGCCGACGTCCGCGTCCGCCGGAACGACCAGATCACGATCGGGGAGATCCAGGCGATGGCGCCCGAGCACATCCTGATCTCGCCGGGCCCCGGCCGCCCGGAGGACGCCGGGGTGTCGGTGGACGTGATCCGCACGTTCGGGCCGACGACGCCGATCCTCGGCGTCTGCCTGGGGCACCAGGCGATCGGACTGGTGTACGGCGGGGTGGTCACGCGGGCGAGCGCGCCGATGCACGGCAAGACGTCGATGGTGGTGCACGACGGCAAGGGCGTGTTCCAGGGCATCACGACTCCGCTGCAGGCCGGCCGGTACCACTCGCTCGTCATCGCGAAGGACCGCGTACCGGCGGAACTCGAGGTGGCCGGCACGACGCAGGAGGACGGCACCATCATGGCGGTACGCCACCGGGCCTATCCGGTGCACGGCGTGCAGTTCCATCCCGAGTCGATCCTGACGGAGGAGGGCCGCCGCATCCTCCGGAACTTCCTGGACCTGTAACATGGCGCGGACGGAGGGAGCAGAGCCGGTGTCGTGGCCGGCGCTGATCGAGAAGGTCATGCGCCATGAGGATCTCAGCGCGGACGAGGCCTCGGCGGTGATGCACGAGGTGATGGCCGGGCGGGCGGCGCCCGTCGCGCTCGGCGCGCTGCTGACCGCGCTCGCCATGAAGGGCGAGCGGCCCGCCGAGATCGTCGGGTTCGCGCGGACCATGCGGGCGCATGCCGTTCCGTTGCCGGCGCCGGTGCCCGGCGTGTTCGATACCTGCGGCACCGGCGGCGATCGCTCGGGCACGTTCAACGTCTCGTCGGCGACGGCGCTCGTCGTCGCAGCCGCGGGGCTGCCCGTCGCCAAGCACGGCAACCGATCGGTCTCGAGCCGCTGCGGCAGCGCGGACGTCTTCGAGCACCTGGGGGTCAACGTGGCCGCGTCGCCCGCGGTCGTCGCCCGCATGCTGCGGACGGTGCGGATCGCGTTCCTGTTCGCGCCGGCCTTCCACCCGTCCATGCGGCACGCGGCACAGACCCGGCGGGAACTGGGCATCCGGACGGCGTTCAACCTGCTCGGCCCGCTGACGAACCCGGCGGGCGCGCGGCGCCAGATCGTCGGCGTGCCGCGACCCGAGCTGACGGAACTGCTGGCACGGGCGCTGGCAACGCTCGGTTCGGAGCGGGCCTGGGTGGTGCACGGCGCGGACGGGATCGACGAGGTGTCGACCACGGGCTACACGAAGGTGTCCGAAGTGCGGGACGGAGCCGTGCGGACGTTCTATCTGCATCCGTCGGAGGTCGGCGTGCGGCGGGCGGCGCTCGACGAGCTCCAGGGCGGCGACGTCGCGGCCAACGCCCGCATCGTGCTCGACGTGCTGCACGGCGTCTCAGGGGCGCCGCGCGACATCGTCCTGCTGAACGCGGCGGCGGCGCTGCTGGTGGGTGGCCGCGCGGCGGACCTGCCAGCCGGCCTCCAGATGGCCGCCGAGGCGATCGACTCGGGGCGTGCCCGCGCAACGCTGGACGCGATGGCCCGTGGGTCGCACGAGGCCGAGAACCTGGGGAACGCGTGATGATTGGACCGTCCACCGGAACGCCCGACCTGCTCGGTACGATCGTGGCCGCGACGCGCCGCGTCGTGGAGGTCCGCCGGGCGCAGGAGGGCATGGCCGTGCTCGAGCAGCGGGCGGCGTATGCGTCGCCCCGGAGGCGGCTCTTCGAGGAGCGGCTGGCGCGGCCCGGGGTCGGCAACGTGATTGCGGAATGCAAGCGGCGGTCGCCGTCGCGCGGCGTGCTGGCGCAGGCCTACGACCCGGTGGCGATCGCGCGCCACTACGAGCGGGGCGGGGCCGCCGCGATCTCGGTGCTCACGGAGCCGACGTTCTTCGACGGCGCGCTGTCGCACCTGCGCACCGTCCGCGAGGCCGTGGGAGTGCCGGTGCTGCGGAAGGACTTCGTCGTCGACGAGTACCAGCTGTTCGAAGCCCGGGCGGCCGGGGCCGACGCCGTGCTGCTCATCGTGGCGGCGCTCGACCAGCCGACGCTGGTGCGGCTGCAGACCCGCGCGTGGGAGCTGGGACTGGCGACACTGGTCGAGGTGCACGACGACGAGGAGGTGCCGCGCGCGATCGACAGTGGGGCGCGCGTCATCGGCGTCAACAACCGCAACCTGCGGACGCTGGCCGTCGACGTCGACGCGTCGTACCGGCTAGCGGCGCGCATCCCGCGGGACGTGGTCGCCGTCAGCGAGAGCGGCCTGCGGACGCGCGACGACCTCGACCGGCTGTCGGCGGCCGGATACCGCGCGTTCCTGATCGGCGAACGTTTCATGACCGCACCCGACCCGGCCCGTGCGCTGCAGGAACTGCTCGGGACGGCTCGGGCCCCGTCTCGGAAGACGGGGGCCTAGGCATGTTCGCGAAGATCTGCGGCATCACCCGGGTCGAGGACGCCCGCCACGCGGTCGCGGAGGGGGCCACGGCCCTCGGCTTCGTGTTCTGGCCCGGGAGCCCGCGGGCGGTCGCGCCGGCCACGGCACGCGAGATCCTGGCGCGGCTCGAACAGCCGGTCGTGAGCGTTGGCGTGTTCGTCGACGCGCCGGTCGACGCGCTGCGGCGCGCCGTGGCCGAGAGCGGGGTCACGATGGTGCAGCTGCACGGCGACGAGACGCCGGACGTCGGGGCCGCGGCGGGCGTGCCGGTGCTGCGGGCGGTGGGGCTCGCTCGGGTCGCGGCGGACGCGGCGGCCTGGCCCGAGGACACGGTGTGGCTGCTCGATGCGCACGACCCGGTTCGCAGGGGCGGGACGGGACGGCGGATCGACTGGGCCGCGGCCGCCGAGGTGGCGCGGGCGCGGCGCGTGGTGCTCGCGGGCGGCCTGACGCCGGAGAACGTGGCGGAGGCGATCGCGACGGTCCGTCCGATCGGCGTCGATGTCTCGTCGGGCGTGGAGGCCTCGCCCGGCGTCAAGGATCCCGAGCTCGTGTCGCGGTTCCTGGCCAACGCCCGGGCTGCCTTCGCGGAGCGCTTCAGAAGGGTGGAGTGAACGTGGTGACGACGGAACAGCCGGTGTTCGGACGGCGCGACCCGGACGCGCGCGGGTATTTCGGGGAGTACGGAGGACGCTTCGTCCCCGAGACGCTGGTGGCGCCGATCGAGGAGCTGACGAAGGGCTACATGGAGGCGCGCCGGGACCCGGCGTTCCAGACGGAACTCGCGTCGCTGCTGCGGCACTACGTGGGGCGGCCCACGCCGCTGTACGAGACGCGTCGGCTGGTGGGCGAGGCCGGTCGCCGCGCGGGACCCGACGGCGTCAGAATCCTGCTCAAGCGGGAGGATCTGACCCACACGGGGGCGCACAAGATCAACAACGCCCTCGGGCAGGCGCTGCTCGCGAAGCGGATGGGCAAGCGCCGCGTCGTGGCCGAGACGGGGGCGGGACAGCACGGCGTTGCGTCGGCCACGGCCTGCGCGCTGCTCGGCCTCGAGTGTCACGTCTACATGGGCGCCGAGGACATGAGGCGCCAGGCGCTCAACGTCGTGCGGATGCGCTTGCTCGGCGCGACCGTCCGCCAGGTGGACGCGGGCAGCAAGACGCTGAAGGACGCGATCAGCGAGGCCATGCGGGACTGGGTGGCCAACGTCCACGACACGTACTACCTGCTGGGGTCGGCGCTCGGGGCGCACCCCTATCCACTGATGGTCCGCGAGTTCCAGTCGGTCATCGGGCGCGAGGCCCGCGCGCAGGTGCTCGAGCAGGTGGGGCGGCTCCCGGACGTCGTCGTGGCCTGCGTCGGCGGCGGCAGCAACGCCATCGGCATCTTCGACGCGTTCATCGAGGACCAGGGCGTGCGGCTCGTCGGCGTCGAGGCCGGCGGCGTCCGCATCGCGCCCGGGGAGCACGCGGCGCGCTTCTCCGGAGGCAGCACCGGCGTGCTCCAGGGCACGCGGACGTTCGTGCTGCAGGACGCGGCCGGCAACATCGAGCTGACGCACTCGATCTCGGCGGGCCTCGACTACGCGGCGGTCGGGCCGGAGCATGCCTGGCTGCGCGACGTCGGCCGCACGGAGTACGACTCGGCGTCGGACGGCGAGGCGCTGGCGGCCTTCCAGGCGCTGGCCCGCTGCGAGGGCATCCTGCCCGCGCTCGAGTCGTCGCACGCGGTGGCGCACGCGCTGAAACTCGCGAAGGACGCGCCCGACGGCACGGTGCTGCTGGTGAACCTGTCGGGCCGCGGCGACAAGGACGTCCAGAGCGTGATGGAGGCGATGCGATGAGCCGCCTGCAGGAGACGTTCGCGCGGCTGCGCGCCGCCAGGACGCCGGGGCTCGTCACGTACGTGACGGCGGGAGACCCGAGCCTGGCCCGCACCGAAGGCATCCTCCGCGCGCTCGACCGGGCCGGGGCCGACGTGATCGAGGTCGGCGTGCCGTTCTCCGAACCGCTGGCGGACGGGCCCGTGATCCAGCGCGCCACCGAGCGGGCCCTCGCGGCGGGCACCACGCTGTCCGGCGTGCTCGAGATGGTGGCGCGGCTGCGCGCGGAGCTGCGGCCCGCGATCGTGCTCTTCAGCTACGCGAACCCGATTCTGCGCATGGGTGCCGACGTCTTCGCCGATCGTGCGAAGGAGGCGGGCGTGGACGGTGTGCTCGTGCTCGATCTGCCGATAGAGGAAGCGGGCGACTTCCGCGCCCTGCTGGCCTCGCGGGGCGTTGATACAATCCTGCTCCTGAGCCCGACGACGAGCGATGCGCGCCTGCGGAAGGCGGCCGAGCTCGGCAGCGGGTTCTTGTACGCGATCTCCAGGCTCGGGGTCACGGGGGCCCGCGATCAGCTGGCCGAGGGCGCCGACGCGATCGTGGCCCGCATCCGCGCGGTCACGCCGCTGCCGGTGGCGCTCGGGTTCGGCATCTCGAAGCCGGAACACGTCCGTGAAGTCGGCCGCTGGGCCGACGCGGCCGTCGTGGGCAGCGCCCTGGTGAACGTCATCGCCGAGGCGGGCACGTCGCCGGACCTGGAAGCACGCGTGGAGGAGTACGTGCGTTGGCTGAAGTCCTGACGATCGAGGAACTGCGCAGTCGGATCGACACGATCGACGACGAGCTCGTCCGCCTGCTCAACGTGCGCGTGGCGTGCGCGGTGGAAGTGGGGCGGCTGAAGCACGAGGCGGGGCTCGCGATCTATCAGCCGGAACGCGAGGCCCGCGTGCTGAGCGGCGTCCGGCAGAAGGCCGCCGAACTGGCCGGGCCGCTGACCGCCGATGCGGTGGTCAGGATCTTCGAGCGAATCATCGACGAGGCGCGGCGGGCCGAGCGCCACAGCGGCGCGGCGGCCGACGAACCGGGACGGGGCCCGGGGGCGCCGCCCTCGTAGCCGTACCTCGAGGCAGAGGAACAGGATCATGGTTGTCGTCATGCAGGAGCGGGCCACCGAGGCGCAGGTCGATGCGGTGATCGCCCGCCTGATCGACCTCGGGATGGACGTGCACCGGTCCTCCGGCGCCACGCGCACGGTACTGGGCGTCGTCGGCGCGCAGAAGGTGGACCCGGCGCTCATCTCGCTGCTGGACGGCGTGCACGAGGTGCTGCGGATCAGCGAACCCTACAAGCGCGCGAGCCGGACGTTCCGTCCCGAGGACACGGTCGTGCGGATCGGGGACGTCGCGATAGGCGGCAACGAAGTGGTGGTCATGGCGGGGCCCTGCTCGGCCGAGACCGACGAGCAGGTCGAGGCGACGGCAGCGGCCGTGAAGCAGGCCGGTGCCAAGGTGCTGCGCGGCGGGGCGTTCAAGCCGCGCAGCTCCCCCTACTCGTTCCAGGGACTCGGCGAGCAGGGGCTGCAGATGCTGCGCCGCGCCGCCGATGCCCACGCGCTGAAGCTCATCTCCGAAGTGATGGACGTCAGCCAGATCGACCTCATCGGCACTTATTGCGACATCTTCCAGGTGGGCGCCCGCAACATGCAGAACTTCACGCTGTTGCGGGAACTGGGGCGGACGCGCAAGCCCGTGCTGCTCAAGCGGGGCATCGCGGCGACGGTGGAGGAGTGGCTGCTGTCGGCGGAGTACATCCTGTCGGGGGGCAACCCGGACGTGATTCTCTGCGAACGCGGCATCCGGACGTTCGAGACGGCGACCCGCAACACGCTCGACATCGCCGCGATCCCGGTCGTCAAGAAGCTGAGCCATCTGCCGGTGATCGTCGACCCGAGCCACGCGGCCGGGCGTCGCGACATGGTGGTGCCCCTCGCACGGGCCGCCGTCGCGGCCGGGGCCGACGGCCTGATCATCGAGGTGCATCCCGACCCCGACCGCGCGCTCAGCGACGGTGCGCAGTCGATGTTCCTGCCGCAGTTCGCCCGGCTGATGTCGGAGCTGCGCGTCATCGCGCCGGCCATCGGCCGCGCGATCTGCGTCGACGCCCTCGGGCGCGCCGGCGCGTCCCGTTAGGGGCCAGGACACCCGCGCGCCGATGCCCAGCGACACGCCACCGTTCACCTCGATTGCCATCGCCGGCGTCGGCCTGATCGGCGGCTCCATCGCCCTGGGCGTGCGCGAGCGCTGGCCGTCCGTGCGCGTGGTCGGTGTCGATCGGCCGGCCGTGCTGGTGCACGCGCTCGGCGCCGGCGCGATCGACCGTGGCGTCGAGCGGCTGGCCGAGGCCGACGCGGTGGATCTCGTGATCCTCGCAGCCCCCGTGCGGCAGAACGCGCGGCTGCTGGCGGAACTCCAGGCCGGCGCGCTGGCGTCGACACCCATCACCGACGTGGGGGGCACGAAGGGGGACATCGTCAGGGCCGCCAGGACCTTGGGGGTGCACGAGCGCTTCGTTGGCGGCCACCCGCTGGGCGGCGCCGAACGGGGCGGCTTCGGGTTCGCTCGCCCGGACCTATTCAGGGGCCGCGCCTGGATCTTCACGCCGGCGGGCGCCCCCCCGGCGGGTCTGCTCGACCGCTTGTTCGCGCTGGCGCGGGCGCTCGGTGCCAGCCCGGCGTCGATGGACGCGGCGGCGCACGACCGCCTGATGGCCTACGTCAGCCATCTCCCGCAGCTGGCGGCCAGCGCCCTGATGGACGTCGTCGGCACCGCCGCGGCCGCGGAGGGACTCCGCTACTCGGGCAAGGGGCTCGTCGACACGACGCGGCTCGCGTCGAGTCCGCCCGACGTCTGGCGCGACATCTGCCTGATGAACGCCGAGGCCGTGGGCGAGGCCCTCGAGCATCTCATCGACAGGCTCGTGGAGCTGCGGGCGGACCTGCGGCGCGGCGAGGTCATCGAGCAGGTGTTCGGGAGCGCCGGGCGGTGGCGGGCCGAGCTGATGAAGGGGCGGGACTGACCGGCCGCGGCGCGCGTCGTGTCACTCGCGGCCGGCGGCGGCGCCCGGCTCGCGCGTGACCAGCACCGTGAGCACGCCCCCCACCGCGAGCGACGCGGCCAGCGCGGCCAGGGCCAGGGTCATGTTGCCGTTCGGGTGCGCGGCGTCGCGCGTCGCGTCCCGGACGAGGCCCACCAGCATCGGGCTGCAGTACCCCGAGAGGTTGCCCAGGGAGTTGATCCACGCGATGCCGGCGGCCGCCGCGGCGCCCGACAGCACGCGCGTCGGGATGGCCCAGAAGCAGGCCATCGCGGCCATCGTGCCGCCGGTCGCGACGGTCAGCCACGCAATGCCGGTCCAGCCGGTCACCCCGGGGAGCCCGGAGGCGGCGAACGCGACGGCCCCGACGACTGCGGGCGCCGCGACGTGCCAGCGCCGCTCGCGCCGCCGGTCCGAACTGCGGCCGACGGCCACCATGGTGACGGCGCCGACGCCCCACGGAATCGTCGAGACGAGCCCGACCTGCCAGGGATCGGCGCCGATGCTCTCGCTGATGATCTGCGGCAGCCAGAACGTCAGGCCGTAGTTGCCCATGACGATCGCGAAGTAGATCGCCGCGCAGAGCCAGACGCGCGGAGAGCGGAACGCGTCGCCCACCGTGTGCAGGCCGTGTCCCTCGGCGCGCTTGAGCGCCTCCTCCTCGGCCAGCCGCTCGGCCAGCAGCGCCTTCTGGTCGTCCGAGAGCCAGGCGGCCCGCTCGGGTCCGTCGTCGAGCGAGACCAGCACGAGCAGGCCGACGAGCACGGACGGCACGCCTTCGATCAGGTACAGCCACTCCCAGTTCCGCAGGCCGCCGACCCCACCCATCTGCTGCATGATCCAGCCCGAGACGGGGCCGCCGAACACGCCGGCGACGGGAATGGCCGTCATGAACGTGGCGACCATCCGCGCGCGGTGCTGGCGGGTGTACCAGAAGGTCAGGTAGAGGATGATGCCGGGGAAGAAGCCGGCCTCGGCGATGCCGAGCAGGAAGCGCAGCGCGTAGAACGAGGTGTCCGAGCGGGCGAACATCATCGCCGACGAGACGAGGCCCCACAGCATCATGATGCGGGCGATCCAGACGCGCGCGCCGAAGCGGCGCAGCAGCACGTTACTGGGCACCTCGAAGAAGAAGTAGCCGATGAAGAACAGGCCCGCGCCGAGGCCGTAGGCCGTGTCGGACAAGCCCAGATCCGCCTGCATCTGCAGCTTGGCGAATCCGACGTTGACCCGGTCGACGTACGCCAGGATGTAGCAGACGAACAGCAGGGGCAGCAGCCGCCGCGTGACTCGTGCGTACGTCTGGGCCTCGAGGGCCTCACGCGCGGCCGACGTGGTCAGACGCGGCCTTCCGATCGGACCGCGCGCGCGGCGCGGCCGGCCTCGGCCACCTGGGCGACGGCCTGGGGGCTCTCGAGCGACGACAGGTCGCCCGGGGCTTCCTCGAGATAGGCGGCCCGGATCACGCGCCGCATGACCTTGGCGTTGCGTGTCTTCGGCAGGTCCGCGACGTAGGCGACGACGGACGGGCGCAGCGGCTTGCCCAGGCGTTCGGCCACCAGGGCCTTCAGGGCGTCGGTCAGTGCGTCCGACGCGGCGTGGCCCGGGCGGAGCACGCAGAAGCAGACGAGCGCCTGGCCCTTGAGCTCGTCGGGCACGCCAATCGCGGCGGCCTCGAGGACGGCGGGGTGCTCGACGAGCACCGACTCGACCTCGGCCGGGCCGAGCCGCTTGCCGGCGATCTTGATGGTGTCGTCGGACCGCCCGAGGATGTACCAGAGCCCGTCCTCGTCGATGGCCGCCCAGTCGCCGTGGACCCAGACGCCCGGGAAGCGGGACCAGTAGGTCTGCTCGTAGCGCTCGGGGTCGTTCCAGAAGCCGCGGGTCATCCCGATCCAGGGCGCGCGGACGACGAGCTCGCCGACCTGATTGCGCACGGGCCGTCCCTGATCGTCGACGACATCGGCGGCGATGCCCGGGGGCGGACCCGCGAACGCGGCCGGCTTGAGCGGCGTGATCACGTTGCCGGCGACCAGCCCGCCGGAGACCTCGGTGCCGCCCGAGTAGTTGATGATCGGCAGGCGCCGGCCGCCGACGACCTCGAACAGCCACCGCCACGGCTCGGGGTTCCACGGCTCGCCGGTCGAGCCGAACACTCGGAGCGACGAGACGTCCGCGGCCCGGACCGGGCCTTCGCCGTGCCGCATCAGCGAGCGGATCAGTGTCGGCGAGACGCCGAGGATGGTGACGCGGTGGCTGGCGACGAGGTCCCACAGGCGGCCGGGGCTGGGATGGTCGAGCGCGCCGTCGTACAGCACCGTCGTGCCTCCGAGCAGGGTCATCCCGAACACTTCCCACGGGCCCATCATCCAGCCCATGTCGCTGACCCAGTACATCGTGTCGCCGGCGTGCACGTCGAAGGCGTGGACCATGTCCTGCGCCGTCTTGATCGGGAAGCCGCAGTGCGTGTGCACGGCGCCCTTCGGGCGGCCCGTGGTGCCCGAGGTGTAGATGATCATCAGCGGATCCTCGGCGTCGGTCCGCTCCGTGTCGCAGGCATCGGGCTGGCGATCGACCAGCGCCGCCCAGGCATGCCGGCCCGGCGCGTCCGGCACGGGCCGCCCGAGCCTCGGCACGACGATCGTGTGGCGAACGGCAGGGGCGGCTGCGAGGGCGTCGGCGGCCGTCGCCAGCATCGGCACCGCCTGTCCCCGGCGCCAGAAGCCATCGGCCGTGACGAGCGCGACGGCGCCCGCATCGCGCAGGCGGGTGGCGACCGCGTCGGCCCCGTAGCCGGAGAAGAGCGGCAGGATCACCCCGCCAATCTTGATGACCGCGAAGAAGGCGACGATGAGCTCCGGGCACATCGGCATGAACAGGGCAACGCGGTCGCCCTTGCCGATGCCCAGCTTGCGCAGGGCCGACGCGCACCGGTTGACCTGCGTGAAGAGTTCGGCGTAGGTCAGCGTGCGGATCGTGCCCTCTTCGCCCTCCCAGCGGATCGCCTCGCGCGCGGCCGTCGGCGTGCCCTGCCACTTGTCCAGGCAGTTGTGGACGATGTTCAGCCGGCCGCCGACGCACCAGCGCGTCCACGCCTCGCCTGCGGACGTGTCCATCACCCGCGTGTACGGCTCGTAGAACTGGATGTCGAGGTCCTCGAGGACGGCCGTCCAGAACCATTCGGGCTCCTGGACCGATCGGCGGAGCAGGGTGGCGTAGTCCGCGAGCCCGTGCCGGCGCATGAACGCCGTGAGGCGGCTCCGTTCGACGATCTCGGGCGTGGGCCGCCAGGCGATCTCGCCCCCGAACTCGAAGTGGTCCCCAGGCATCCGGCCGATTCTACTGTGGCGACGCCCGTGGCCTACAATCGACGGCATGCCGATGCGCGAACCCGCCGTGATCCTCAGTGCCTGCCGGACCCCGATCGGGTCGTTCGGCGGCGCCTTCAAGACGCTGGGCGCCGTCGATCTGGGCGCGGTCGTCGTACGCGAGGCGGTGGCGCGCGCCGGGGTGGACGGCGGCACGGTCGACGACGTCGTGCTCGGCTGCGTGCTGCAGGCGGGCGCCGGCATGAACGTGGCCCGTCAGGTGTCGATGGCGTCCGGGTTGCCGGCACACGTGCCGGCGGAGACGGTGAACCGGGTGTGCGGGTCGGGTCTGCAGGCCGTGGCGCACGCGGTGGCGGCGATCCAGACCGGCTACACGCGCCTCGTCGTGGCGGGCGGAACCGAGTCGATGAGCAGCACCCCATACTTGCTGAAGGGCGCGCGTTGGGGCTACCGGATGGGCCACGCCGAGGCGACCGACGTGATGATCGGCGACGGGCTCACGTGCGCGCTCGAGCGCTGCCACATGGGCATGACGGCCGAGGCGATCGCGGGCCGCTGGGGCATCGGCCGGGCGGAGCAGGACGCCTTCGCGGCCGAGAGCCAGCGGCGCGCGCTGGCGGCGGTGGCGGGCGGGCTGTTCGCCGATGAGATCGTGGGCGTGCCCGTGCCGCGCAAGGGGGGCGGCGCCGATCTGGTGACCCTCGACGAGTACCCCCGTGCGGGCACGACGGTCGATACGCTCGGCGGACTGCGGCCGGCGTTCACGAAGGACGGCACCGTGACGGCCGGCAACGCCTCCGGCATCAATGACGGGGCGGCGGCGCTCGTGGTCGCGCACGCGGCGGTGGCGCAGGAACTCGGCCGCGCGCCGCTCGCGCGCATCCTGTCGTTCGCCGTCACTGGCGTCGAGCCGATGGTGATGGGAATCGGGCCGGTCTCGGCCGTCCGCCTGGCGCTGACACGGGCCGGCCTCGATGCCGCCCAGGTGGATCTCTTCGAGCTGAACGAGGCGTTCGCGGCCCAGGCGCTCGCGGTGTCGCGCGAACTCGGTCTCGACCCCTCGCGCGTCAACGTGCGAGGCGGTGCCATCGCGCTGGGCCACCCGATCGGGGCGAGCGGCGCGCGGATCCTCACCACGCTGGTGCACGCGTTGCGTGCGCGCGGCGGCGGACGCGGCGTGGCCGCCCTCTGCATCGGCGGGGGGATGGGCATCGCGATGGCCGTCGAGGTCTGAGCCTCGGCCCCGGCCGGCGGCCGGGCGACACGGGCCGCGGCGGAACTCCGGAGGGCGCGACCTCGTCCCACTGCTCGAGGTCGACACCCCGTGAAGCATTTCGTCAGGACCTGGCTGGCCGGCGCCGGATTCGCCGGCGTCATCGTCATCGGCATCGCGGCGCAGGCGCCGTCACCGAATCCAGATGCGCGCATGGTGCCGCGCGGCGGGGCCGGCGCGCCGGCCTCGGTTGACGGCCCATCTGACGGTGGGCCGGACGGAGCGGTGGGGGCCGAGCCCGGATGGCCGGCCGAGGGCCGGGTCGCCGATCGGCGTGAGGCCCGGGCCCGGCGGCGCGAGGCGCGGGAGCAGCGGCGCGCCGAGCGATGGAACCGGCCGGACCACGACGGGGTCCACCTCCGGGTGCTCCGCGACTACCGTCTGCCAGAAGGCGAGACGGCCAACGAGCCCATCATCGTGATCGGCGGTTCGGCCACGATCGATGGCCGCGCCACGGACGACGTGGTGGCGGTCGGCGGCTCGATCCGGGTCGGCCGCACGGGCGTCGTCCTCGGAGACGCCGTGTCCGTCGGCGGCGACACCGTGGTCGAACCCGGCGGCCGGGTGGCCGGTGACGTGTCGCGCGCGCGGGCCGGCTGGCCCGACGTGGCGGTCGGCTGGCCCGGCCTGTCCCGCGGCTGGTGGGCCGCGGCCGCGCTGGCCGTGTCGGTCGTCCGGCTCGCCGCACTGCTCGCGGCCGTCCTGCTGCTGGCGTGGCTGGCCCCGGCATTCGTGCGCCGCGTCGGCCTGCGCGCCGGGATGGCGCCGTGGTCGTCCGTCGCGACCGGCGTCGCCGCCGAGGTCCTGTTCGTCCCGGCGCTCGTGTGCGTGGCGATCGCGATGCTGGTGTCGATCGTCGGCATCCCGTTGCTCGGCGCGCTGCCGCTGCTCGTCGCCGCGGCGGCGGGTGTCGCCGTTGCTGGATTCGCCGGCGTGGCCGCACGCCTGGGGGCGCGGCTCCGCGGGCGCGAGGTGGCGACGTCCGCGAGCACGGCGGGAGACGTTGCCGCCGGCACGCTGCTGCTCGTCGCGGTCGTCCTCGGCGCGCGTCTGGCGGCGCTCGGACCCGAGTGGTTGTGGCCGCTGCGTGCCGTGCTGCGGAGCGTGGCGGTCCTGACGGAGCTGGCGATGTGGACCGTCGGTCTCGGCGCGGTCATCCAGACCCTGCTCGATCGCTGGCGGCCGGCGCCGCCCATCCCCGTGATCGAGACGACGGTCGCGACCTCGTAGCGGGTCAGCAGCCGCGGCGCGCGCGCACCTCGGCCATCAGCGCCTCGACGCGCCCGAGCACGATCGGCCACCGGTATTCCTGCTCGACGTAGGTGAGGCCCTGCCGGCCGAGGGCGGCCGCCAGGCGGGGCTCGGCGAGCAGCGCGCCGAGCGCCTCGGCGAACTCGCGCGACGACCGGTAGAAGAGGCCTCCGTTCGCGCGCCGCACCTGCCCGTGCAGCACGGAGCAGTGCGCGTTGACCAGCGCCGGCACGGCCTGGTTCCACGCCTCGAGCAGGACGATGCTGAGGCTCTCGTATGGCGACGGGACGAGCAGGGCACGGGCGTGCGACAGCAGCGCGTGGCGCACGTCGTTGCTGACGTAGCCGAGGGCCCGGATCCGCGGGTGCGCCGGCACCGGGATGGTCGCGGGTCCGGCGAGCACGAGGGTCGTCGCGACCTCCGCCGCCTGAGCGGCGTAGTCCTGGAAGTATTCGAACAGCGTGTGACAGCCCTTGTTGCGGTCGACACGGCCGAGATAGAGCACGTAGTCCTCGGGCAGGCCGAGCGCCTGCAGCGGCGCGCGGTCCGACGGCGGCGGTGCCGGGTCGAGGCCCAGCCCGATGATCGCCGCGGGTTCGAGCGGCTGCGCCGCGCGCGCCGAGACGAGCGCCTGCTCCTCCGGCGTCAGGAACAGGTAGCCCGCCGCGCGGCGGAAGTAGGACTGCAGCACGTCGAGGTTCAGCGCGGCGTCGTCCTCGGCCGTCGGCACCAGCACCGCGCGGTCAGCCACGAGCGGCAGCCCGAAGTAGGACGGGGCGTAGCGGAACGTCCAGAAGAGCACCAGATCGTACTCGCTGCCATGCGCGGCGAGGTGGGCGAGCAGATCCGGTGCCTCGGGACCGTTCTCGCGGAACCACGCCTCCTGGTCGGCCTCGGACGCGCGGCCGTCGAACACCACGTCGCTGAGGTCGGCGAAGCGCTTCAGGCGGCGCTCGTGGCGGACGGGGAAGCGGATCACGCGCACGCCCCGCTCCCGCGCGTCGCCCGGCGGATACGCGTTGGCCCAGGTGACGTAGTCGCGCGCGCAGGTGGTCAGTACGGTCACGTCGTGGCTGGCCGCCAGACGCTCGGCGATCTGGCGGCAGTGCGCCTCGGATCCCCCGGCGATGTCCGCGCCGTAGCGCTGGACGACGCAGGCGAGCTTCACTGCCGCAGGCGCCGCACGTCCTGCCGCAGCCGTGCCGTCTCGGCCGCCAGCTCCTGCACGCAGGCGAACAGCACCTGGTTCACGCGGCGTTGCCGTTCGAAGTTGTCCCGGCTGTACTCGAACAGCCAGCGCAGCACCGGCATCAGCAGCCGCTGCTTGACGAAGCGGATGGCGGCGGCGGGTGCCGACGCCCGGTGCGAGCCGTAGCGCATCGCCGTCTCGATGCGCCAGGTCTCCGGGTCGCCGAGCAGTTCGGGGACGACGAGGGCGTTCGACCGCCCCATGTCCACCCCGGCGTGGAGGATACGCTCGACCTCGGCGAAGAGCTCCGGGTCCTCGAAGGACGGGGAGGCGCCGTGGCGGAGCAGGTCCTGGCGCAGCCGCTCGCGGACACGCCCCTGCAGTTCCGCCATCACGGCGTCGACCGACGCGTCAGCGGCCAAAGTCCTCGCGGGCGCCGCTGCGCACCTGGACGCCCGAGGCGGCGGTGGCGACGACGCGGTCCTTTTGCTTCAGGCGGAACGCCACCCGGTAGCTGCCGCTGTAGCGATACACGTGCTCGGCACTGAACCGCCGGCGGATCTCGCTCTGGCCCGCGACGTACGGATTGCAGTCCTCCCCGTTCGCGGAGACCGTCCCGTCGCCCCAGTCCCACTCGACGGTCGGGCAGTAGAACTCCTCGTAGTCGTTCGCGCCACCACGAACGTCGACCACGGCGCGGACGCGCAGCGGGGAGAAGCCCAGGGGCGGGTTGGCCTTGAGTGATAGACTTGGCTTTTTGTCGTCGTCCTTCTGAGCCCGCAGCGCCGGGGACGGCGCCCACGCGAGAACGAGGACGGCGAGCAGCGCGGCACGCGCGCGTCGTGGTTGAGCCATGGCGGAACCCGTTCGATTGGGCAGGCAGGTTCGATTGTACGCCCGCCCTCCACGGACGAACAAGCGCGCGCCGGCTGGGGCCCGCGGGCGGGCGGCCCACGGCGGCCCCGGGCGAGGAGAGTTCGGACCATGCACACCGTGTTCTGGCTGCCGACCGTGACTGCGGTCGCCGGTCCCGGGTCGGAGGTCGACGTCGATCTGCTCGTCGTGCCGGTCCACGAAGACGACGACTTCGTCGACGAGCCGCATCTCGATGCGGCCAGCGGTGGCGAACTGGGGCGCGCCCGCGCACGGGGCGAGTTCAAGGGGCAGCTGTACGATGCGCTGATCACGCCCGTCGCAGGCGGCACGTGGCGGGCGCGGCGCCTGGCCTTCCTGGGGGCCGGCAAGCGGGCCGAGGTGACGACCGAGCGGTTGCGCCGGCTGGCGACCGCAGGCGCCCTGTCGGCCCGTCAGCGCAAGGTCACGACCATCGGCCTCGTGCACCGCGCGGGCACGCCCGTGTCGCCGGCGGAGGCTGCGCGGGTCTTCGCCGAGGGCGCCGTGATCGGCAACTACGACGGTGGTGCGTACAAGTCCGACGGCACCCGCGCGTGGCTCCAGGACGTGTGGATTCGCGCGTCCGCCGACGCGTCCGCGCATGCCGCCTGCCGCTCGGCGGTCGAACGGGGCGTCGTGCTCGGGGAGGCGACGAACCTGGCCCGCGCGATGTCGAACGAGCCCGGCAACCACCTGCCGCCGCGGGTGTTCGCCGAGCGAGGCGCGGCCATCGGGCGCGCCGCCGGTCTGCTCGTGGACGTGCTCGACGAGCGTCGGATCGCCGAACTGAAGATGGGGCTCATCCAGGGCGTCTCGCAGGGCAGCCAGGAGCCGCCGCGCCTGCTGGTCCTGCGGCACGAGCCGGCGAACCCGCTGCCCGGCGTCACGCTCGGCCTGGTCGGCAAGGGGATCACCTTCGACAGCGGCGGCATCTCGATCAAGCCCGCCGAGAACATGGACAAGATGAAGGACGACATGTCCGGCGGCGCCGCGGTGATCGCCGCGATGGCCGCGATCGCCCGGCTGGCGGCGCCCGTCCGCTGCGTCGGCCTGGTGCCGATGAGCGAGAACATGCCGGGTGGGCGCGCCGTCAAGCCCGGCGACGTGCTGGTGAGCGCGTCGGGCAAGACGGTCGAGATCCTGAACACCGACGCGGAAGGGCGGCTCGTGCTGGGGGACGCACTCTGGTACGCCCGCGAGCTGGGGGCGACGCACCTGGTGGACGTCGCGACGCTCACCGGGGCGTGCGTCGTCGCCCTCGGCAAGTCGACCACGGGGCTGTTCGGCGCCCCGGCCTCGTGGGCCGAGCACGTCAGGCGGGCCAGCGAGCGGGCCGGTGACCGGTCGTGGCCCATGCCGGTCTTCGACGACTATCGGGACCTGTACAAGAGCGAGATCGCCGACATCGCGAACACCGGCGGCCGCCCCGCCGGCGCCATCACGGGCGCGCTCTTCATCCGGGAGTTCGCCGGCGACCTCCCGTGGGTGCACCTGGACATCGCCGGCACGGCCTGGGCCGAGGACGCAAAGCCATACCAGCCGAAGGGCGCGACCGGCGTCGCGGTCCGCACGCTCACCGAACTGGCGCTCGACGCCGCGGCGTGGGCTGGCGCGTCGAAGGGCTGAGGGGCTTCGTGACGCTGTTCGCGCGCGCGACGACGTTGGCGGCGGGGGTCGCCGTCCTGTGGCCGCGCCTGGTCCTGGTCGCGCAGGACAAGCCAATCGTCGTCGACGTCATCGAGCGGCCGAAGCCGGCCCAGGACATCAGCATCAGCGTGGTGCTGGGGATGTTCGCGATCGCAGGGCTCTTCCTGCTCGCGGCTGCGCTGGGCAGCGCCGTCGTCGCCGCGTCCATCCTGCTCTACAAGCGATGGCGGGACCGGTCCGCGCCAGACGCCGGGTCGGAGCCGACGCACACCCGCCTCCGCATCTGACCCCCGGCGGGACGCGTGGCGCGTCAGCGCGACGCGACGGCGGGCGCCTGTTTCAGCGCCTGCTGGTAGCGGGTGATCCCGGCGAGAAGGCCCTCGGCCAACTGTTGCCGATACCGGTCCGTCCGGAGCAGGGCCGCCTCCTGGCGGTTGGTGAGGAACGCGATCTCGGTCAGTACCGACGGCATCGTCGCGCCGATCAGCACCATGAACGGCGCCTGCTTGACGCCGAGATTCCGCACATCGCGGTTCGAGCGACGGACCTGGCCGTGAAGGGACGACTGGACCATCGTCGCCAGGTCTCGCGACTCGTCGATCTTGTTGTTGAGCGCGATGGCCCGGACGATGTCGCCGAGGTGCCGCATCGATCGGCCCGACGCGGCGTTCTCGCGGGCTGCCGCCGCCTCGGCCGCCGCGGTGGCGGCGAAGTTCAGGAAGTAGCTCTCGATGCCGGTGGCGCGGGCGTCGGCGCTCGCGTTGGCGTGGATCGAGAGGAACAGGTCCGCGTTCGCCCGGTTCGCGATGTCGGTGCGTTCCTCGAGCGAGACGAAGGCGTTGGTGCGCCGCGTGAGGATCACCTCGACACCTGGCTGTGCGGCCAGCAGCGCCTCGAGCCGCAGCGCGACGTCGAGCACGAGGTCGGCCTCCGTCAGGCCGCGCACCTTCGCGCCCGGGTCGTGTCCGCCGTGACCCGGATCGATCACGATGCGCGCGATGCCCAGGCCGAGCTGGCGCGACAGGGAGAAGCCGCCCCGTGTGTTCGTCTTGGGCGAGCGGGGCGCGGGAGGCGCCGGCGCGTCGGCGGCGGGGGATGGAGCGAGCGCGGCCACGACCGGCGCGGGCGCTGCACCGGTCGTGGCCGGCCTGGCCCCGAGGGGCGCCACCGGGCTCTTGTCCCCGCGCTCGATTGAGGCCATCACGCGGCGGGCGGGCGGCGTCGCGGCCGTTTCCTGGGGCCCTGTCGTGGGCGGCGCCTCGGACGTCCCGCTGGTCGCGGAGGCCGCAGGGGACACCATGGCCGTCGGGGCGTGCGCCGATGGCAGGACAGCCGCGGCCGCCGTGGACACCGTCGGCTCGGCCGCGACCACGGGCGGGCCGGCCGGTGGGGCCACGGCGCGTTCGCGGCCTGCGGTCGCCGCCGCGAGGCTCGCCGCGTGCGGACCGCCGGCACGGGACAGTGCGGCGGCGCCGGGCTGCTCGAAGTCGATCACGACCCGGTAGGGAGCGTAGAGCGTGTAGACGCTGTGCCTGGGGTTTCCCTGGAGGTCGAACACGACACGGGTGCGGACGTCCGCCTGCCGGCCCACCCGCACCTGCTTCACCACGCCGTCGGCATAGGGCAGCACGGCGTCCTTCAGCGCGTCGACCGCACGGGTGTTCCTCAGGTCCACGAACACGCGTGACGGCGCGTCGAGGCGCTCCGCCTGATACGACGTCTCCTGCTCGAGTTCCAGCGTGATGCGGAGCGCGTCGGGCAGCACCTCGCGGCGGATGCCGGTCAGCATCGACGGCCGAGGCCGTCCCGCGGCTGGCGCCGCGTTCTGCGCCGCGTTCGGCCGCACGGACCGGGGCGCGGGGGAGGCCACCGCCGCTGGAACGGCCACGGTCTCCGCCGCCGGTGCCGGCGGCAACTGTGGCGTCCGTGGCGGCGGTGCGGCCAGTGCGGCTGGGCGGACGTGTTCGAGCCGACGGCTCTGCGCGGGCACGAGGCGCGCGAGTGCGCTCTCGGGAAACTCCGAGGTCAGCTGGTCGAAGATCCGGCGGGCGCTCTCACGGTCCTGCTCGTCGCCGGCCTGCCAGAAGGCGTCGGCGGCGAGCCGCCCGCCGTGCCAGAGCGCGTCGTCGGCGATGTCGCTCGAGGGGAACAGGCGCGCGAGGTCCCGGTAGGTCGCGACGAGTGTCCGAAGCCGCGCCAGCAGGGACGAGGCACCCCCGGGGGCGTCGAGCTGCCGGCGGAGCGACGCCTCGCGGGCCTGCGTCTCGCGGAACAGGCGTGCCGGATCGGACCCCTGCGCCGCGCCAGCGGCCGATGCCGCGATGACGAGCACGCCGGCGATGACCCGGCGGACCACGTGGCTACCTGAGCTGCGCATCGACTTCCTCGAAGTAGTTCCGGTCGACGAGGACCTCGCGGGCCTTGCCACCCGAGCCGGCCGAGACGATGCCCTCGGCTTCCATCATGTCGACCAGGCGGGCCGCGCGGCTGAAGCCGATCCGCAGCCGGCGCTGCAGGTACGAGATCGACGCCTGGCCGCTGTCGACGACGATCCGGGCCGCCTCGTCGTAGAGCTCGTCCTTCTCGAACTCGATGCCCCCCGGTCCGCCCGTCTCCTCCTCGGCCGTGATGCTCTCGTCGAACACGGGCTTGCCCTGCTTGCGCAGGAAGCTCGCCAGCCGGGCGCTCTCCTGTTCCGAGATGTACGGGCCGTGCAGGCGGATGCTGCGCGACGTGCCGGGCGCCAGGAACAGCATGTCGCCCTTGCCGAGCAGCTGGTCGGCGCCGTTGGCGTCCAGAATCGTCCGCGAGTCGATCTTCGACGACACGCGGAACGAGATGCGCGACGGCAGGTTGGCCTTGATGAGGCCGGTGATCACGTCGACCGAGGGGCGCTGCGTCGCCAGGATCAGGTGGATGCCGACGGCGCGGGCCATCTGCGCGAGCCGCGCGATCGACTCCTCGACGTCGTTCCGCGCCACCATCATCAGGTCGGCGAGCTCGTCGATCACGACGACGATGAAGGGCAGCGGCTTCGGCAGCTCGCCTTCCTTGGCGGCGCCGCCTTCCTGCAGCGCGAGCCGGATGTTGCGGTTGTACTGATCGATGTTGCGGACGCCCTCGGCCGCGAGCGTCTTGTAGCGCTCCTCCATCTCGCGCACCGCCCAGCGCAGCGCGTTCGACGCCTTCTTCGGGTCGACCACGACCGGCGTCAGCAGGTGCGGAATCTCCTCGTACATGCCGAGCTCGAGGCGCTTCGGGTCGATCATGATCATCCGCACGTCGTCTGGCGTCGCGCGGTAGAGAATGCTCGTCAGCATCGCGTTGAGGCCGACCGACTTGCCCGTACCGGTCGATCCGGCGATGAGCAGGTGGGGCATCGTCGCCAGGTCCGTGACGTACGGTTCGCCGTGGATGGTCTTGCCGAGCGTGAGCGTCAGCTTGGAGGCGGACCGCTGGTAGGCGTCCGACTCGATCAGCTCGCGGAGCGAGATCGACTCGCGGTTGCGGTTCGGAATCTGGATGCCGACCGTGGCCTTGCCGGGGATGCGATCGATCAGCACGGACTCCGCCTGCATCGCGAGGCAGAGGTCGTCGGAGAGGCCGGTCACCTTGCTGTACTTCACGCCGGCCTCGGGCTTGAATTCGTAGGTGGTGACGACGGGGCCCGGATGGATCTGGACCACCTGGCCCTCGACGGAGAACTCGCGGCACTTGTCCTCGAGGTGCCGGGCCGCGTCCATCAGCTCGCGCTCGTCGATCTTCTGCTCGGCCTTGGGCGCGTCGAGCAGCGTCACGGGCGGCAACGTGAACGCACCGGCCTTGCGCTGGGCCTGTCTCTTATACACATCTGACGCTGCCGACGAA
>CAWULT010000006.1:0-74833 GCA_963923455.1 uncultured bacterium | reverse complement strand
CGTCAGAAGCGGCCCCGCTCCAACTTGCACCCGTCTGGTAATGGGGGCAACGTCAGCCGCTATCTTCCTCTAGTTTCGACTGCCGTCGTTTTCCGGGGAGACGTCACCCCATCTGACGCGGACACGCCGCCCCATCGGCTACAAAATTAACTTAGCTTGTACGAAATCGGCTGCAAAATTGACTAAGCTTTTACGAAACAAGCCCCCGCTCTGATCTAACCTGAAATAGCGATTGCAGAGGGGACTAACTCTACTCGCGGAGTTTCGTAAACGTGACGAATACCCAGGCCGTGCCCACCGCTGAACTTCTGCACTTCGTAGTGGAGACCGAAGGGATCGCCGTGTGGACTTACGCGGCCGAACAACGGCTGTTCAGTGGGGACGTCCGGGCCTGCGAGATGCACGGCGTCGGCGGCGATTTCAACGGCAGCTTGGCGGCCGTCCTTCGCCGGGTCGTACGGGCAGACCGACGCGACGTGGTCTCCGCATTTCGGCGTTGCATGGCGCAGGGGGACCCGTGTCAGGTCGCCTACCGGACCCCCGACGAGAATGGCGGCCAGCGATGGGTTTCCTGCCGTGCGCGGCTGGTCGAAACGTCCCAGGGCGTCGTCTGGCGCGGAATCTGCCGGGACGTCACGCTGGAGGTGGAGGAAAGGAAGCATCTGACGCGAGGCCTCGCGCAGATTGCGACAATGTTCGACGACTCCCCCGAAGCGCTCGCCCTCGTAGGCGCAGATGGGAGGTGCGTGCGAGCGAACCACCAGTTGAAGGTGCTCCTGCATGGTGATCGAGAGCCCTTGCGGGGTGCGCTGCTCGATGGCATTGGATCACCAGGCGACATCGTCGACCTCGCCAGGCGGTCTGCGGAGACCGGCACGCAGAGCATCGCGATGATTGCCGAAACCCCATCGGGGCGACGACCCGTCTCGATTCGTGCCTATCGGGCTGATTCAGCGTCGGCGACGCAATTTCTTCTGGCTGTCCGTGATGATACGGAGTGCTCCCCGCTCGAGACGATCTTGCGACAAGAGGGCGAGCTGATGCGCGAGCTCAACGCACGGCTCGTACGGACAGCCCAGCTGAGGGACGAGTTCCTTGGGGGCATGAGCCACGAGTTGCGGACGCCGCTCGCGTCGATTCTGGGTGTGTCCGAGGCCTTGGCCGAAGGCGTGTACGGCCCAATCGATGAGCGAGTTCGAAGGGGCGCCAACGCCATTCATCACTCGGCTCTCTCACTGCTGAGCCGCATCAGCGACATCCTCGACCTGGCCAACGCTGACGCAGGACGGCTGACGTTTGAACCGGCTCCGACCGTATTGGCCGACCTGTGCGAGTCGAGCCTGTCTGCCGTTCGTCAGCGCGCCGCTGAACGGCAGGTCACCTTTCGGGTGGCTCTTGACGCAAGAGCGACTCGTCTCGATGCGGATGCGGGGCTGCTACAACGGGCCGTGGTCTGCCTACTCGACAACGCGATAAAGTTCTCCACGCCTCGTTCGGAGATCTTGCTGGAAGTTGTCACAGAAGACGACTCAGAGACCCTGACGTTCACCGTGGTCGGCCAAGGCCCTGGTCTGTCGATTGCTAACCACTCTGAGATCTTCGAGGCATTGGTCCAACTGCAAGAGAGGCCTGGCGGGCCTCACAGTGGCACTGGCCTTGGTTTCGCTCTTGCTCATCGCCTGGTACGTTTGCACGGCGGTGGCATAGGTGCGGCCGACGGGCCGGGCAGCCGCTTCTTCCTCAAGGTGCCGGTCAGGCAGCCTTCGACTGCCGTTCGGGATCCACACGTCGAATACCTCGCCTCGATGGTGAGGCCTGCCGCTGCCCTGGACGTGTGCGATGGAATAGTCGCCGTATTCGATGAGCCTTCAGACATCGATACGGTCGTCGCGTCTTTCCGTGGTGTCGTCAGTCAGGTGCCGTCTTGGACGGTTGCACGGCCCCCACAGTTGCCTGCTTTGGCAGGGGTTCCAGCGCTAGTCGTCTTGTCCGCTGGAAGCTCGCTTCGCGAATCGACCGACACTATTCGTTCGGTCCGAAGATGGCCCAGGTGGGATCGTGTACCGATCATCCTCGTGAACGATATCCTCACCAGCTATGCCCACACTGAGTATATGACTGCTGGCGCGACCGCTGTGCTCGACAGGCCACTGACGAGCGTGCGAGTGCGTCGCGCCCTGGATGCCGCCGGTTTGCAGCTTCTATGACGCGGCCGAACCTGCAGGCGCCGCCTGGCCTGGTTCTGACGTCCACCCCGGTTGAGTAGCGTTTTCGTTTAGAGTCCGGCCTAGCGAAAGGGTCGGGCGATGAAGAAGCGGTTCACGGAAGCACAGATTGTCGGGTTCCTGCGGGAGGCCGATGCGGGCATCCCGGTCAAGGACCTCTGTCGGAAGCACGGGTTCTCGGACGCCAGCTACTACCTCTGGCGGAGCAAGTTCGGCGGCATGAGCGTGTCGGACGCCAAGCGGCTGAAGGAGCTCGAGACCGAAAACACCCGCCTCAAGAAGCTCCTCGCGGAGTCCCTCCTAGAAATCGAGGTGACCCGAGAGGTATTGCGAAAAAAGTGGTGACCGCACCGGCTCGACGCGAGGTGGTGCGGGCGATGGTGACGCAGGGGCTCAGCGAGCGGCGCGCGTTGACGGTGGTGCGCATGAGCGCCGCTGCGCTGCGGTACGTGCCGCGACCGGATCCCGATCCCGGCCTGCGCGATCGCATCGTGGCCTTGGCGCACCGACATCGCCGGTACGGGGCCGGCATGATCTACCTCAAGCTGCGACAGGAAGGCCGCCGGGTCAATCACAAGCGGGTCGATCGGCTCTACGCGGAAGCCCGGCTGCAGGTCCGACGCCGGCGCCGGAAGAAGGTGCCGCTGGCCGATCGGCAGCCGCTGGCGAGACCTCAGGCACCGAACGAGGTCTGGTCAGCCGACTTCGTCTTCGATCGCACGGCCGAAGGTCGCGTCTTGAAGTGCCTGACGATCGTCGATGACGCCACCACCGAAGCCGTGGCCGTCGTGCCGGCGCGGGCGCTCGGCGGCGGGCCCGTGACACGGGTCCTCGAGGCGCTGGCGATCACGCGCGGCCTGCCCGACGTGCTGCGCACCGACAACGGCTCGGAGTTCTGCGGGCGCGCGATGCTGACGTGGGCGCACGCCCGGGGCGTCACCCTGCGACTCATCGAGCCGGGCAAGCCGACGCAGAACGCCTACATCGAATCGTTCAATGGCCGCTTCCGCGACGAGTGCCTGAACGAGCACTGGTTCACGAGCCTCGCGCATGCCCAGGTCGTGATCGAGACGTGGCGCCGGGAGTACAACGAAGAGCGACCAAAGAAGGGACTCGGCGGGCTGACGCCCGCCGCCTACGCGCGGCAATTGACGGCAGCGACGAAGACGGCGAAAGGAACCGCCGGACTCTAAAGCCGAGTGCTACTCAACCGGGGTGGACGTCAGTTCCGCCGGGCCCGGAAGGCCAAGACTCACTGCTGCGAGTCGACTGACCGACGGCCGGAAGCTCATCGCCTTGGACCGCGGGGCCGGCGTCCCGAAGGAGCGCCGGCCCGAACGAGCGCCGCTCGCGCGGCAGGCCTCAGTTGAACGAGTAGCGGAAGCTGAGCATGAACTGGTAGACGTCGGCCAGGTTCGTGTTGGTCTGGAACGTCTTGTTCACGAGCTGACCGTTGACCACCGCGAGCCGGTAGGTCGGCCGGCCCTGGGCGTCGACGCCAGGGTTGGTCAGGATCTGCGCCCCGGCGCCGGCGGTGACCGGGACCACCATCCGGCTGCTGGCGCCCCAGTTGGAGTTCACCAGGTTGCCGAAGTTCGTGAAGTCGATCCGGAACTGGCCGGCGTTGCGCTTGCCCCCGAGGTTCTTGAAGACGTCCTGGATGATGCTCAAGTCCATCCGCTTGACCATCGGGTAGAAGATCCCGCCGCGTTCCGCGTACTGGCCGCGGTGGCCGCTCAGGTACTTGTCCTGCCGAATGTAGGCCTCGAACGCCTGCGCCTGCTGCTCGGCGGTGTAGGTGACACCGCCGAGCGTGAAGGTCGCGAAGTTCATCTCGGACGTATCCCGTGGGATGTAGATCAGCTCGTTCCCCGCGGCGCTGTCGCCGTTCATGTCACCCGCGAACACGTACCCGACCGTCGATGCGAAGTTGCTCCCGTTCTGGCTCGGCTTGGCCTCCCAGAACGCCGACACGGTCGTGGAGCCGAAGCCGAAGTAGCTGCGGCTGTACGAGGCCTGCCAGAACACGCGGTGGCCCTGCGCCGCGGCCGACCGGCCAAGACCCGGGTTGTTCGGGTCGTTGGGCGTGGGGTTGCCAGCCCACGACGCAAAGGCCGTGGAGCCAGGGTCGATCGTGTTCTTCGAGTCGCCGTAGCTGTAGGCACCGCGAACCGAGAGGCCTGCCGCCGACTTCGACAGCATGGCCGAGATGTTCCACGACCGGCCAACGTCCTGGTTCTTCATCACGATGGCGGAGGTCACCTGGTTGCCAGGGACGTTGTTGATGCGGTTCACGCACGGACCGGGCGTTCCGGTGCCACACGCCGGGCCCACCCAGCGCCCGCGATTGTCAACGCCCGCGAACGTGCTCTGCGCCGCCGGTAGGTTCGCGTTGATGTAGTAGATGCCGTTGACGTCCCGGTTGTAGATGAACTCGCCCGTTCCCGTGACGCCCCAGGGCAGCCTTCGGTCGACCGCAAGATTCGTGCGCCACACCTGCGGAAACTTGAACCCTTCATCGGTGACGTTGAGCTCGTAGCTGGCCGCACCGGCGCCGGTGACGTTGGCTGGCTTGTACGCGTCGACGTTCGTCGTGAACGGCCGCAGGGTGGTGTTGTCGATGAAGGCCGACCCCTGCAGCACGCCCGTGTTGCCGAGCTGGTTCGAGATCCAGACGTAGAGCGGCTGGCCGGTGAAGACGCCGGTGCCGCCGCGAATCTGCATCTGCTGGTCGCCGTAGACATCCCAGTTGAACCCGATGCGCGGCGACCACAGCAGGTTGGCGCCCGGGAGCTTCCCGCTCGAGTACTGCACGGGCGACCCGTCCTCGTTGCGGAAGGTCAAGGCGTCGGCGTTCGGGTTCGGGTAGCCCTCGCTCGTGAAGTTCGGCACGTCGATGCGCAGTCCTGCCGTGACCGTCAGGTTCGCCTTGACGCGCCACTCGTCCTGCGCGTAGCCGCCGCCGTACCACGCGTCCAGGATCTGCGTCGGCTTGTCGAGGCCGGGCAGGTTCATCCAGCGGACGTTGTAGCGCCGCAGCGTGACGGGCGACGTCGTGCGGTTCGGGTTCGCCAGGAAACCGTTGGCGTCGGTGTAGAAGTCCACCAGCGAGTTGTAGACGTAGGCGCCCTGCTTGCAGCAGTTGAAGAACACGTTGTTCGACTGGTACTTCTGCAGCGCCATGCCGAAGGTCAGCGAGTGCTTGGCCGTGAACTTCGTGAAGTTGTCCTGGAACTGCAGCGTCTTGTAGCGCAGCTCGTTGTTCGGCGTGAACGGCTCCGTGCCGAACGAGATATAGGCCGTGCCGTCAGGGGCCAGGATGTCGACGAACGGGAACAGCGGACCCGGGTCCTGCCGGCTCTCGTCGTTCTTCGTGTAGCCGACGATCAGGCTGTTCGACATGCTGTTGCCGATCACCGAGTTCCACTCGCCGACGCCCGACTTGATGTTCTCGAGCTGCGCGTAGTTGCTGGCCTCGAAGTTCAGCCAGTTGTTGCTGAAGGTCGGGCGCCCGATTCCCGCGCTCGTGGAGCCCGACGCGAACTTCCCCGCGCTGGAGTCGAGCTGCGTGTACCGGAAGTTGATCTTGTTGCGGTTGTTCAGGTTGAAGTCGGTCCTCAGCAGGTAGCGCTTCACCGGCGTGTCGGCCGGGAGGTTCTCGTAGGCGCCGGTGTTGTACTTGAAGTTGGACGACAGGTAGGCGCTCAGCGCATCGAGCTCCGACTTGGGCACGCGGGTCACGTTGCCAACCGACGGCTGGCCCGTGTTCGCGACGAACGTGTGCAGCGGCCGGCTGTCCTTTTCGTTCTCGTAGGTGCCGAACGCGAACAGGCGATTCTTGATGATCGGGCCCCCGGCCCAGCCGCCGGTATTGCGGAACGTGAAGGTGCCCGGGTTCACCGTCTGTCCGGCGGACTCGGTCCCGACGTAGTCGTTGCTGCGGAAGCGGTGGTAGAACGAGCCCACCAGCTGGTTGGAGCCGGACCGGGTCACCGTGTTGACCGCCGCGCCGACGAAGTTGCCCTGGCGGACGTCGAAGGGCGCCACGCTGACCTGCACCTGCTCGATCGACTCGAGCGAGATGGGCGCGACGCCCGTGCGGCCGCCGGGCTGCCCCTCACCGAGGCCGAACGCATTGTTGAACGACGACCCGTCGACCGTGATGTTGTTGAGGCGGTTGTCCTGGCCGGCAAACGAGTTGCCGCTCGCCTGCGGCGTCAGCCGGGTGATGTCGGCGATGCGGGCCGTCACCGTGGGTAGCGTCGCGATCTCCGACCGGGCGACGGCCGTCGAGGCGCCCGTGCGGGAGGAGCTGAACACCGGGTCGACCGTGGCGCTCACCGTCACCGTCTCGCTCACGGCAATCGTCCGGACGGCGAAGACCAGGTCGGACGAGACGCCGAGCGTCACGGAAACATCCTCCTTCGTCTCGGGCTGGAACGCGGTGCCACTGCCGCCGACGTAGGCCACCGTCACCGAGTACGGGCCTCCGACACGCATGCCGAGGATCGAGAAGCGGCCGTCGGCGCGCGTCGTCGACTCGTAGCTCGTGCCCGACGGCAGGTGGATGGCGATCACGCTGGCGCCAGCCACCGGCTGCTTGTCGGTCGTGGTGACGATGCCCGCGACGGCGCCGGTGGTGACGCCCTGGGCGTGCAGCCGGGTCGGGGCCCAGAGCACGGTGAGGACCGCAAGGATGGCGAGGGCTGGCAGGCCCGTCCATCCCGTGACGTTCGACAAACGCTTCATTCGCTCAACTCCAGATGGCAGACGACTGGGGGGTACTGGACGAGAGACAGTCCGGTGACCCGACGGTACTCGGGGGGTACGACAGCCGAGTGACGACAGGGTCACGTGCGCGGGGCGGAACGAGCTGCCCGCAGTGCAGGATTCTATCAAGAAAAAGGCCGCCCTCCTGGGAGGAGGGCGGCCCGAATACCCAAAGGCCTTGAGCGGCGGACCGCCGGGGGAGTGCGGCTACTCGCCGGCGCCAGCGGCGCGCTGCTTCTTCTGGATCTCCTGGGCCCTGTCGCGGAACTCGTTGGCCTCCTTGAGCAGCGCCTGCTGCCGGGCCGGGTTCTTCTCGAGGGTGGCCTGCACCCGCAGCAGCAGGTTCTTGTAGGTCAGCGCCTCGAAGTAATCCGGCTTCAGCTTGATGGCCTCGTCGATGGCCGCAATGCCCTGCTGGACGTACTTGACCTTGTCGGCTTCCGGCGTCGTGAAGTCGCGGTAGGCCTTCTCCCAGTAGTACGTGGCGATGGTGTAGTGCGCCTCCGGGTTGGTCGGCTCCTGCTGCGCCCGGGAATTCAGCGCTTCCATCGTCTTGGCGAAGTCACCCTGCCGGTTGTAGAAGCCCGCCAGCTGCATGTAGACGGCGGCGTCGGTCGGCCTGGCGTCCTTGGCCTTGACGAGCATCTGCTCGGCGCGCTCGTAGTCGCCGCTCTGCTCGTAGATGTTGGCCAGGCCGAAGTAGCTGGTGGGGTCCTTGGGGTCCATCTCGATCATGCTCAGGAGGATGGGCTCGGCCTGGGCAGGGTCGTTCAGCTTGTCGGGACCGTAGGCGTTGACCAGGTAATCGAGCGCGAGGCGCTTCAGCTTCGGGTCGGTTTCGACCGAGGCCGACTTCTTGTAGTTCGCGATGGCCTTGGTCAGCAGCTCGTCGTTGGCCGCCTCGCCGCGCTTGGCCGGCCGGTACATGTTGTCGTAGCTGTTGCCCAGGAAGAAATACGCGGCGTCCAAGTCGGGGTTCGTGCAGGTGTCCCCGCCGGCGGCGCACTCGGTCAGCGCCTCTTCGTACTTGGCTGCCGCTGCGCGGTAGTCCTGCCCCTGATACAGCCCATTCGCGTCCTTGAAGGCCATCTTGCCCTTCAGGACGCCGACCTGGCTACAGCCGGCCGCCACCACGCCGGTGATCAGCATCACCGACAGCGCGGCCTGTGACGAAAACTTCCGCATCGTAGTCCCCCCCAGAACAACCATAGATACCGCTGCAGCGGGACCTACGCCCGCCGTCAAGGCCAGTAAACGCGCCAGTATAGTGATCGGTTTTCGAGCGAGTCAAGGGTCCGGCTATCATGAAGATGGCCAGACACCGACGCTGGCGTGGCAACAGGTCTGGTGGATGCCCGAAATAGCCCATAAGGCCCGTGCGCCGCGTCCTTGTAGGGTTAGACACCGGTTTTCATGATTCGATTCGAGACCGTCCTCGACAAGGTTCGTGCCTACAGCCCCGAGAAGGACCTGGAGCTGTTGCGGCGGGCCTACGTCTTCTCGGCCCTCGAGCACAAGGGACAGGTCCGCCGGTCCGGCGAGCCCTACCTGGTCCACCCGCTGGAGGTGGCCGACCTGCTGGCCGACATGAAGCTGGACGTCGTGGCCGTGGCCTCGGGACTGCTGCACGACGTGGTCGAAGACACCCTCGTCACGCCCGAGCGCGTGGCCGAGATGTTCGGGCCCGAGATCGCCCATGTCGTCGAGGGCGTGACCAAGCTGGGCGCCCTCACGTTCTCTTCCAGCGAGGAGCGCCAGGCCGAGAGCTACCGCAAGATGCTCCTGGCGATGGTCGACGACATCCGCGTGATCTTCGTCAAGCTCGCCGACCGTCTCCACAACATGCGGACGCTCGACCACATGCCGGAGGACCGGCGCACGAAGATCGCGCAGGAGACGCTCGACATCTACGCACCGATCGCCAACCGCCTCGGCATGAGCAAGGTCAAGAACGAGCTCGAGGAGCTGGCGTTCAAGTACCTCGAGCCGAAGGCCTACGAGGATCTGAAGGCCCGCGTCGAGGCGAAGCGCCGCTATGCGGAGGGCGTGATCGTCGAGCTGACCCGGGCGCTCCGAGCCAAGCTCGAGGCCGCCGAGGTGCCCGTCATCCAGCTCGACGGCCGCATCAAGCGCCTCTACAGCATCCACCGCAAGCTGATCCGCCAGAAGATCGACCTCGAGCGCGTGTACGACTTCGTGGCGCTCCGCGTGATCACCCAGTCGGTCAAGGACTGCTACGCGGCGCTCGGCATCATCCACCAGACATGGTCGCCGGTGCCGGGCCGCATCAAGGACTTCATCGCGATGCCGCGGCCCAACGGCTACCAGTCGCTGCACACCTCGGTGATCAGCGAGCAGGGCGTCCCGTTCGAGGTCCAGATTCGGACCGAGGAGATGCACCGCCGGGCCGAGGAGGGCATCGCGGCGCACTGGAAGTACAAGGAGGGCCGCGTCGGGGCGGAGGGCGACGAACGCTACTTCCAGTGGATGCGGCAGCTGCTCGAGTTCCAGCAGGAGGTGCGCGACCCCCAGGAATTCATGCAGAACCTGAAGGTGGACCTGTACCCCGACGAGGTCTACATCTTCACGCCGAAAGGGGAGGTGCGCTCACTGCCGAAGGGCGCCACCGCCGTCGACTTCGCCTACAGCATTCACACCGACGTCGGCAATCAGTGCGTCGGCGCGCTCATCAACGGGCGCATGGTCCCCCTGCGCACGCGCCTGCAGAACGGCGACATCGTCGAGATCACCACGCAGGCGGGGCACAAGCCGAGCCGGGACTGGCTGACCTTCGTGGTCTCGTCACGCGCGCGGAGCAAGATCAAGCACGTGCTCCAGGGCGAGGAGCGGCGCCGGAGCACGGAGATCGGGCGGCGGTTGTTCGAGAAGGAGGCCCGCCGCTTCGGGCTGAACCCGAAGACGCTGCTCGAGAGCGAGGCGCTCGTGAAGTTCGCCAGCGAGTATGGCGCCTCCAAGGTCGAGGAACTGCTGCTGCACATCGGATTCGGCAAGCTGGCCGCCCGCACCGTCCTGCAGAAGTCGGTGGACGGTGGCCAGCTCCACGAGCGGCCGCCCGACTCCGCCGTCGTCTCGGCCGTCAAGCGCGTCCTGCGCACCGGTTCGGGCGACGACAAGATCAAGGTGCGCGGCGTGGACGACCTGATGGTGGTCCGGGCGCGGTGCTGCAATCCGATCCGCGGCGAGCGGATCGTCGGCTACATCACCCGTGGCAAGGGCGTGTCGGTGCATTCGGCCACCTGCCACAACGTCCACGCGCTGATGTTCGACCCCGAGCGCCGGATCGACGTCGAGTGGGACACGTCCGGCGTGGATCACGCGCCGTACGTGGTGCGGCTGGTGATGCAGGTCGAGGACCGCAAGGGGATGCTGGCCGAGATCAGCGCCCGCGTGTCGGACATCAACACCAACATCACGAACATGGAGGCCCAGTCCGGCGAGGACCGCCACGCCCGGATCCTGATGACGGTGGAGATCAGGGACGTGAAGCACCTCGACAAGGTGATCAAGTCCATCAAGGGCGTGAAGGGCGTGCTGGGCGTCGAGCGGATGCGGACCCGCGCGTGACGGCGACGCGTGACTAGGCCAGAACTGCGATCGCGTCGATTTCGACCCTGACGTCCCTGGGCAGCCGGGCGACTTGCACGGTCGCCCGGGCCGGTGGCGGCTCCGACACGTACTGGCCGTACACGGCGTTCATCGCCGCGAACTCGTTCATGTCCGCGAGGTACACCGTCGTCCGGACCACGTGCTCGAACCCGGTGCCCGCTGCCTTCAGCAGGGCGGCGATGTTGCGCATCACGCGATCGGTCTGGGCGGCGACGTCGCCGTCGACGAGCTGACCCGTGGCGGGGTCGAGCGGAATCTGACCCGACAGGAACACCAGGTTGCCGGCCACGATGGCCGGCGAGTACGGTCCGATGGCGCCCGGTGCGTCGGGCGAGGACACCGCTCGCAGCACTAGGCCGCCTTGGTGACTTTGCCGCTCCGCAGGCAGCGGGTGCAGACACGCATCCGCTTCACCGCGCCGTTGACGAGCGCCCGAACCGACTGCAGGTTCGGCTCGAATCGCCGCGGGCCGACGTTGTGGGCGTGAGAGACGGTCCGGCCGACCACCGGGCCCTTGTCGCAGATTTCGCACCGCTTCGCCATGAAATCCTCTGTCCTGTCTCGTGAATGGCCGCCGTCCACCCGTGGCCGGGCCTGGCGCCCGTCGAACAAACTCTGAATTGTAGCAGGTCTACGGCACGATCAGTGAGCCCGGCGTGCCCGGGCCGCCAGGGCCGGCCGTGTCCGCCCCGTCCGCCGGCGTCGGGCCGCGGCCGCTGATGTGCAGCAGCCTTGCCATCACGGTGAGATACGCCGTCTGGGGGTCGGGCGCGTCCGGCGCCCTGTCGTGGGTTTCGCGGGCGCCCCGTTCGATGGCCCTCAGCACGAGGGCCGCTTCCCGGTCGAAGACCTTGGCGCCGTGTTCCCGCACGCGCGCCAGCAGCGCCTGGAACTCCCGCGCCAGCCGCTGGGCCAGCACCGATGGCGGCGTGTGCTCGTAGATCAGTCCTCGCGCCGCCGTCTCGAGTGTCGCGGCGGCGGCCGCGGCCCCCTCCGCCACGTCAAGGTCGACCAGGCGGGCCAGCCCGTCGGGCTTCTGGCTGGCGATGACCGTCTGGAACAGAAAGTAGAGCTGCTGCTGACGCTCGGTCAGCCCTCGCATGGACGGCAGGAGAGCTGCGACGTCGCGTTCCTGCTGGCGCCGGACCACGGCGGCTGGATGGTCACGGCCAGCCGTCAGGTGGGCACACGTGGCTGGACAGGCGATCTCCTTCTCGCGCTTCGTCGCGCAGCAGACGGCGCAGATCGTCTGGCCGAGCGCCGGGCACTGCCGCTTGGCCTTGCGCTGGCGGCACAGGGGACAGGTCATCGGCGACAGCTTCGCACATCGGGCCTGGATTGCGGAAGACTGAACTGGTGTGTTTGTACATCACCAGTATGTAGATTATTATGCACATTGCCGATCCGCAGCTACACGGCAGAGCTGGCAGGCCAGTGGGCCGGAGATCCGACGTCCAAGCGTGCTGTCGGCAGGCCGGACTGTGGAACAGGGCAGATTTGCCAGTCCACTTTAGTGGGCACTACCTTGAGGAGACCGTACGACGTCGGTCGGCGTCTTACTGGCTGTGCGGGTGACGAGCGCGAATCCCGGTTGCCATCGTCTCCGATAAATGACTGATTAATAGAGTCTTGTTGGCCTGAGTCCAGGACATGGCCGAGCCCACCCTCAGGGGAGAGCGTTCCCGGTGCTCAAGAAGGCCAAATTCGGCACGCGAACTGCATATAGCCTGGACACAACGACGGACTGATATCAGCGCCTGGCCACGAATGCCAGGCAGTATTACCCGGGAAGCGGCGCAAGGCGCCAAGGAGCGGCAGGCACCATGGCTACGATGACCAAGACGAAGGGCTCGACCAAGACGAGTCGCTACAACGAGCTGAAGAAGATGCTCGAGAACCGCCGCCGCGAGCTGATGGTCGAAGTGCAGGGTCGTATTCGCGACGTGCGCGCCGACAACACGAACAAGGAACGCGATGTCCTCGACCAGGGCGAGAGCTCCGAGGTCGACATCCAGGAGGACATCGAGTTCGCCCTCATCCAGATGAAGTCGGAGACGCTGAACAAGATCGACGCGGCGCTCCGGCGGCTGGAAGACGGCAGCTACGGTGACTGCTTCGAGTGCGGCGACGAGATTTCCGAGGCACGCCTTCGTGCGCTGCCCTTCGCGGTGCGCTGCAAGGATTGCGAAGAGGCCCGCGAGACCGCTGAGCACCGCGAGCGGATGTCGCAGCGCCGCAGCTCGTCAGCGTTCCTGTTCGACACTTCGAACTGAGCGCGTTCCGCGCCCGACCACGACCCGGCACCTCCCGGCCAACCTGCGGCCGGGTGCCGGGTCTTTCGTTTTTGACCGGTCCCGCCTCCGAACCGGCGCGTGCCAGGCGCGCCGCGGCTGCTAAGCTGATTAGGAGCGCACACCATGTCTGAACGTCCCGAGCCCGTTCCGCCGCCGCAGCTGCCGCCCGGTGACGCCTCGTTCGAGGTGCCGCCGGAGCTGCCGGTCCTGCCGCTGCGCGACACCGTGCTGTTCCCGAACTCCTACATGCCCCTGGCCGTGGCCCGCGAGAGCTCCGTGCAGCTCATCGACGAGGCGATGGGGGCGGGTCGGCCTGTCGGCGTCTTCACGCAGAAGGATCCGACCATCGAGGAGCCGTCGCAGGACGACCTGCACCGGGTTGGCACCATCAGCCACATCCACAAGATGTTCAAGCTGCCGGACGGCAGCCTGCGCCTGATCGTCCAGGGTCTGGCACGGGTGACGCTCGACGACGTCACCGCCAGCAAGCCTTACCTGGTGGCGCGCGTCTCGCGTGCGTCCGAGGCGCTGCAGGAGGGCGATCGCGTCGAGGCCGACGCGCTGATGCGGAACATCAAGGCGAACTTCCAGCAGGTCGTGTCCCTGTCGCCCCTGCTCTCGGACGACCTGCAGACGCTGGCGGCGTCGGTCAACGAGCCCGGCCGGCTCGCCGACTTCATCGCCTCGAGCCTGACGACCATCCCGACGTCGGTGAAGCAGGAGGTGCTCGAGACGCTGGACGTGCGCGAGCGCATGACCAGCCTGAACCGGATCCTCGTGAAGGAACTCGAGGTCCTGGAGCTCGGCTCGAAGATCCAGTCCCAGGTGCAGTCCGAGGTCGGCAAGAACCAGCGCGAGTACTTCCTGCGCGAACAGCTCAAGGCGATCCAGAAGGAACTGGGCGAGGGCGACGACCAGACGAAGGAAATCGAGGAGCTGCGCGAGAAGATCGAGGCGGCCGGAATGCCCGAGGCCGTCAGGAAGGAGGCGGTGCGCGAGCTGGAGCGCCTGGCGAAGATGCCAGCCGCCGCCGCCGAGTACACCGTGTCGCGCACGTACCTCGACTGGCTCGTGTGCCTGCCGTGGCAGGCCAGGAGCGAGGAAACCGTGGACCTGCCGCGGACCAAGCAGGTGCTCGACGCGGAGCACTCGGGCCTCGACAAGGCCAAGGACCGCATCCTCGAGTACCTCGCGGTCCGCAAGCTCAATCCGTCGCTGAAGGGACCGATTCTCTGCTTCGCCGGGCCGCCCGGCGTCGGCAAGACCTCGCTGGCGCGCTCCATCGCGCAGTCGCTCGGTCGCACGTTCGTCCGGGTCTCGCTGGGTGGCATGCGGGACGAGGCCGAGATCCGTGGCCACCGCCGCACCTACATCGGGGCGCTGCCCGGCCAGATCATCCAGGGGCTCCGCCGTGCCGGCTCGAAGAACCCCGTGTTCATCCTGGACGAGATCGACAAGCTCGGGTCCGACTTCCGGGGCGACCCGGCGTCGGCCCTGCTCGAAGTGCTCGATCCCGAGCAGAACGCCACGTTCCGCGACCACTACCTCGACGTGCCCTTCGACCTGTCGGAGGTGCTGTTCATCACGACGGCCAACGTGCTCGACCCCATCCCGCCGGCGTTGCGGGACCGGATGGAGGTGCTCGAGATCCCCGGCTACACCGAGGACGAGAAGCTGGCGATCGCCCGCGACCACCTGCTGCACAAGCAGGTCGTCAACCACGGGCTGTCCGCCGAGCAGTTGACCGTGACCGACGACGCGCTGCGCGCCGTGATCCGCGGCTACACCCGCGAGGCCGGCGTCCGGAACCTCGAGCGGGAGATCGGCGCCCTGTGCCGCAAGGCAGCGCGGCGGCGGGCCGAGGGCGACGAGGCGCCGTTGGCGATCACGCCGGCGGTCGTCGTGGAGATGCTCGGAGCCCCGAGCTTCCAGGACGAGGAGGTCGGGGAGCGCACGCGGCGGCCGGGCGTGGCGATCGGCCTGGCCTGGACGCCGGCCGGCGGCGACGTGCTCTTCATCGAGGCCTCGCGGATGGCGGGCGGCGGCACGCTGACGCTGACCGGACAGCTGGGGGACGTCATGAAGGAGTCGGCCCGCGCGGCGCTGTCGTGGTTCCGCGCGCACGCGGCCTCCTACGGTGCGGATCCGGAGTTCTTCAAGAACGCGGAAGTGCACCTGCACGTGCCCTCGGGCGCCATTCCGAAGGACGGCCCGTCGGCGGGCATCACCATCGCCACGGCGCTCGCCTCCGAGGTGACGCGGCGACCCGTGCGGGGTGACATTGCGATGACCGGGGAGATCACCCTGTCGGGCCGCGTGCTTCCCGTCGGCGGCATCAAGGAGAAAGTGCTGGCGGCGCGTCGCGTCGGCATCCGCGAGGTGATCCTGCCGCGGCAGAACGAGAAGAACGTCAAGGAAGACCTGAGCGAGGAGCTGCGGCGACAGCTGACCATCCACTACGTGCAGAGCGTCGACGAGGTGCTGTTGCTCGCGCTCACGCCGCCCGCGCCCGTCACCTCCGACCGCTCGGACCGCCGGACCCAGCCGCCGTTGCAGTAACGCGACCCGCCCTCCGGCGCGTGGCGGGTCAGGCCTCGTGGATCAGCGCGAGGCCCGACACGGTCTTCATGTCGACGATATCGCCGGCCGCAATCATCGCGCGCACCTCGGCCGGCGTGAACGCCCTCGCCTCGATGTCCTCGTCCTCGTCGGGGTGCGCAGCCGCGTCGCCGGCACCGGGCCGGCGCAGGCCCGTGGCCCGGTAGAAGTGCATCTCCTCGTCACAGTAGCCGGGCGTCGGAAAGAGCGACCCGACGGGCGCGACCGACGACGGAATCCACCCCGTCTCCTCGTGGCACTCACGGACGGCGGCCGACTCGCGGGCCTCGCCGGGCTTCAGGCTGCCGGCCGGCAGCTCCCAGGCGTGTCGGCCGATGGCATGCCGGTACTGCCGCACGAGGACGATGCACCCGTCGGTGGTGACCGGGATGATTACGACCGACCCGGGGTGCCGGATGATCTCGGCGTCGAGCGCGTGTCCCGACGGCAGCGTGATCGACTCGACCTGCAGCGTGAAGACGCGGCCGCGGAACACCTCGCGGACGGCCCTCGGCGTGATCGCGTCACTCATCCTCGCCGCCTTCCGCGAGCGCCTCGACGCCCGGCAGGTCGTCCAACACCCGCTGGAGGTCGGCCGGCAGCGGCGCCGTGAACTCGAGCCGACGGCCGTCGGTGGGGTGCGTGAACGCGAGCCGGGCCGCGTGCAGGAACGGCCGCTCGAGCCGCTGCACGGCGCGGATGTCGCCCGCGACGCGGCGGTGCACCCCGCCGTACACCGAATCGCCGACGATCGGGTGGCCGATGGCGCTCAGGTGCACGCGAATCTGGTGCGTCCGTCCGGTGTGGATCGCCACCTGGCAGAGCGTCAGGCCCGGCAGGTGCAGCGCGCGCGTGATCCGCGTGACCGCGTGGCGGGCATGCTTCGCCCGGGCCGACATCTTCTGGCGGTCGCCGGGGTCGCGGCCGATCGCCGCGTCGATGCGGCGTCCCGCGTGCACCACGCCCCAGACCAGCGCGATGTACTCCTTTTCGACTTCGCGGTCGTGGAACTGGCGCGCCAGTTCCCGGTGGGCGGTGTCGTGCTTGGCGATGACCATCAGGCCGGACGTGCCCCGGTCGAGCCGGTGCACGATGCCCGGCCGCAGCTCGCCGCCGATGCCACTCAGATCGGTCAGGTGGTGCAGCAGCGCGTTCACCAGCGTGCCGGATTCGTGGCCGGCGCCCGGATGCACCACCATGCCGGCCGGCTTGTTCACGACGGCGAGGTCCAGGTCCTGGTAGACGATCTCGAGGGGGAGCGCCTGCCGCGCCAGCATCGACGGTGCGGCCGCCGGCACCTGCACGTAGACCCGGTCGCCCTCGTGTACGGTCAGGTTGGCCCGCGCCTGGCGGCCCTCGACGGTCACGCAGCCGTCGACGATCAGCTTCTGGATCTGGGACCGCGACTGGTCGCCCATGACCGATACGAGGTACCGGTCGAGGCGCTGGCCCTCGCCCTCGGGCGTCACGACGAAATCGGTCGGGTCCACCGGGCCTCAGGCCTCGCGGCGACGCGGCATCCCGTGGGCGGCGTCGGCCATCGTGCGCATCAGCCACACCAGCATGACGACGCTGAGCGGGCCCAGCAGCAGCGAGATGAACTGCGACGTGGAGAGCGTGCCGAACACCGTGCCGCGCGGGTCGCCCCGGTAGATCTCGATCACGTACCGCGAGACGGCATACAGGAACATGTACGACCAGAACGTCCGGCCCGCGAACTGCCGGCCGCGGCGCTCCGTCGCCAGCAGCAGCACGAGGATCAGCAGCTCCGCGCCCGCCTCGTAGAGCTGCGTGGGATGCAGCGGGATGCCGAGCGGCGTCCCGACGTTGGCGTTGGCCAGCGGGTTGGTGAAGACGACGGCCCACGAGACGTCGGTCGGCCTGCCGTAGCAGCAGCCCGCCGCGAAGCAGCCGAGCCGGCCCGTCACGTGGCCCAGGGCGATGCCGGGCGCGAAGACGTCGCAGGTCGTCCAGAAGGGCATGCGGTGCCTGGCGATGTACCAGAACGCCACGGTTACGGCCAGGATCAGGCCGCCGTAGAACACGCCGCCGGAGCGCGCCAGCGAGAGCAGGTCGGCCGGCGAGCGGCGGAACGAGTCGAAGTCGACGACGAGCAGCAGCAGCTTCGCCCCGACGAGCGCCGCGATGATGATGTAGATGCCGAGGTCGAGCACGCGGTTGTGGTCGAGCCCCCAGCGCTTCGCGCGCGCCATGGCCAGGCGCAGGCCCAGCAGGTACGACGCGGCCAGCAGCACGCCGTACGTGTAGATCGTCACCGGGCCGATGCTAAACAGCTCTGGAAACACGGTGTCCCGCTCCGATCTGGTCCAGGATGATGAGCGCCATCCCGACCGTGATGGCCGCGTCGGCGACGTTGAACGCCCAGAAGTGCCAGCCCCGCCAGTAGAAGTCCAGGAAGTCCACCACGTAGCCGAGCGTCAGCCGGTCGATCAGGTTGCCGACTGCGCCGCCCACGACGAGCGGCACGCCGACGCGCGCGAGCCAGTGGGTGGACGGCAGCGAGGCCGCGAAGACCGTCAGCCCGATGAGCGCCGCGACCGCCACCAGCGCCAGCAGGGCCGTCTTGTACGGCAGGTCTACACCGTTGAGCATTCCGAACGCGGCGCCGGTGTTGTGCACCCGCGCCAGGTCGAAGAATCCCGGAATGACCTGAACGCTGTCGAACGGGGCGAACCGCTGCCGGACGAGCAGCTTGGTCGCCTGGTCAAGCACGACGACGGCCCCCGCGAGGACCATCGTGCCGTACGAGCGGTTCATCGTCACGTGCGTGCCGGCTCGGCGAGTGCCTCGACGCACCGGTCGCAGATGCCCGCCCACTCGGGTTCCTGGCGCACGGCGGGCACGAACCTCCAGCAGCGCTCGCACTTCACGCCGCCGGCCTTGCCGACCTCGACGTCCAGGCTGTCCGGGCCCGACGTGCCGGTCACGCGCAGCTCGAGGTCGGAGACGATGCACAGCGTCGGCAGCGTGTCGCGGTGCTCCTCGAGCAGTGCGCCGAGGTCGCCGCCAGCCGTGATCACCACCCGGGCGCTCAGTGACGTGCCGATCGTCTTGTCCTTGCGCCTCTGTTCGAGCGCGGCGTTCACCTGTTCGCGCACCGCCAGCAGGCGTTGCCAGGTGGCGGTCAGCGCCGGGTCGAGCCAGGCGTCGGCGTCTCCGAACCGCTCCAGGTGCACCGACTCCGACCGCGGGCCCGGCAGGTGCCGCCAGAGATCGTCGGCCGTCACCGGGAGTATCGGCGCCAGCAGCCGGGCCAGGCCGTCCGTGATCAGGTACATCGCGGTCTGCGTGGAGCGGCGCGCGTGTGAACGGGCGCCCAGCGTGTACATGCCGTCCTTGGTCACGTCCACGTAGAAGGCGCTCAGGTCCACCGTGACGAGCGTGTTGAGGGTCTGGGTGACGGTGGAGAAGTCGTATGCGTCGTAGGCGCGGCGTGCCTTCCGCGCGGCCTCGGCGTAGCGGGCCAGTGCGAAGCGGTCCACCGCGTTCATCTGGGCCAGCGGCACCAGGTCGGCCGACGGGTCGAAGTCGTACAGGTTGCCGAGCAGCACGCGGGTCGTGTTGCGCAACTTGCGGTAGACGTCGATGACGCGCGTCAGAATCTCCTTGCTGACGCGGAGCTCCTCGGTGAACTCCGTCATCGCCACCCACAGGCGGACGATCTCGGCGCCGCTCTCCTTGATCACGTCCTGCGGCGCGATGACGTTGCCGACCGACTTCGACATCTTGCGGCCTTCGAGGTCGATCAGGAAGCCGTGCGTCAGCACCTGGCGGAACGGCGGGCGGCCGCGGGTGGCCAGCGCCACGAGCAGCGAGCTCTGGAACCAGCCCCGGTGCTGGTCGCTGCCTTCGAGGTACATGTCCGAAGGCCAGGTCAGGTCGTCCCACCGGGGCAGCACGGCCTCGTGGCTCGAGCCCGAGTCGAACCAGACGTCGAGGATGTCGCGCTCGCGCTCGAAGGCCGTACCGCCGCACGACGGGCAGGCCAGTCCCTTCGGCAGGAACTCCTCGATCGGCCGCTCGTACCACGCGTCGGCGCCATGGGTCTCGAACACGGCGGCCGCGTTGGCCACCAGCTCGCCGGTCAGCACCGCCTCGCCACACGCCGTGCAGTCGACCGCCGGGATCGGCACGCCCCAGGCCCGCTGGCGCGAGATGCACCAGTCGGGGCGGTTCGACACCATGTTGAAGATGCGGTCGCGGCCCCAGGCCGGAATCCACTGCACCTGGTGGTCGATTGCGTGGCGGGCCGCATCGCGCAGCGTCCGCGTCTGGCCGTCCTCGCAGAGGATCACCGGGTCGCCGTCCATCCGCACGAACCACTGCGACGTGGCCAGGAAGATCACCGGGTTGTGGCACCGCCAGCAGTGCGGGTACTGGTGCTCGATCGTCTGCCGGTGCCACAGGCGGCCGCGGGCCTTGAGCGCCTCCTCGACCTTCGGGTTCGCCTCCGACACACGCTCGCCGGCGAAGAGCTCCACCGTGTCGAGGTAGTGGCCGCCAGGGCCGACGGGGGCGTAGATCTCGAGCCCGTACTTCCTGCCGGTCAGGAAGTCGTCCGCGCCGTGGCCGGGCGCCGTGTGCACGGCGCCCGTGCCTTGCTCGAGCGTCACGTAATCCGCGACGACGCCCACCGAGTCGCGGGCGTAGAGCGGGTGGCGGAACGCGATGCCCTCGAGCTCACGGCCCTTCATCCGCGCGATCGGGCTCGAGAGCGCGTGGCCGACGACGGCCGACACCCGCGCCGCGAGCTCCTCGGCGACGATGACGGCCGTGCCGTTGACGTCGTAGGCGGCGTAGTCGAACTCGGGGTGGAACGCGATCGCGAGGTTCGACGGAATGGTCCAGGGCGTCGTCGTCCAGATGAGCACCGAGACCGGCCGGCCCGCCAGTTGCGGCACGCGCCCGGCGAGCGTCGCGGCGCTCGCCGGCGCCAGCGGGAACTCGACGTAGATCGACGGCGACGTGTGGTCCGCGTACTCGACCTCGGCCTCGGCCAGCGCCGTGCGGCAGTGGATGCACCAGTGGACGGGCTTCTTGCCCTTGTAGACGAGCCCCTGCTCGGCGAACCGGCCGAGCGCGCGAACGATGTCGGCCTGATAGCGGTAGGCCATCGTCAGGTAGGGACGCGACCATTCGCCGTAGACGCCGAGTCGCTGGAACTCCGTCGTCATGACGCCGATGAAGCGCTCGGCATACGACCGGCAGGCCCGGCGGACTTCGGCCACCGTCATCTCGCGCTTCTTCGGCCCGAGCTCACGGTCGACGCGCAGCTCGATCGGCAGGCCGTGGCAGTCGTAGCCCGGCACGTACGGGGCGTCGAAGCCCGCCATGGACTTCGACTTCACGACGAGATCCTTGAGGATCTTGTTGAGCGCCGTGCCCAGGTGGATCTGGCCGTTGGCGTACGGCGGCCCGTCGTGGAGAACGAACTTGGGCGCCCCTCGCCGGAGCTCGCGCAGCCGGCCGTACAGGTCCATGGCTTCCCAGCGGGCGAGCGCCTCGGGCTCGGCCGTCTGGAGGTTCGCTTTCATCGGAAAACCTGTGCGAGGCAGGTTGACCGTATCTTTCCACTCGGGCATAGGGTCAGTACGTGATTGTATCCCGGCCCTATAATCCCGGGATGGCGACGAGTGCGGGCGGACCGTCCCCCGCGGTGCAGGAGGCGGTGCTCGACAACGGCCTCCGGGTGCTCGTCCTGCCCGTCCACACGGCCCCGCTGGCCTCGGTCTGGTGCTGGTACAGGGTGGGGTCCAAGGACGAGGCTCCCGGCCTCACGGGCGCCTCGCACTGGGTCGAGCACATGAACTTCAAGGGCTCGACGAACATCCCGCGCGACCAGGTCAAGGGCATCATCGAACAGTACGGCGGCTACTGGAACGGCTACACCTGGATAGACCAGACCACCTACACCGAGACCGCCACTCGCGACGCGCTCGACCGGATGCTCTTCATCGAGGCCGAGCGGATGGGGGGCTGCCTCTACGACCCGGAGGACTGCGAATCGGAGAGGACGGTCATCATCTCCGAGCTGCAGGGCGGCCAGAACGACCCGGACCAGCTGCTCGACGAGGAGCTGGTGGCGTCCGCCTTCCGGGCGCACCCGTACCGGCACCCCACCATCGGCTGGCTGTCCGACCTGCGTGCGATGACGCGCGACGATCTGTACGCGCACTACCGCCGCTTCTACGTGCCGAACAACGCGACGCTGGTGGTCGTCGGAGACGTCGAGGTGGACGACGTTCTGCGCCGCGTGGATGGGCACTTCGGTCGCATTCCCGGCGGTGACGTCGGTCGCCGGCTGCGCACGCAGGAGCCCGAACCGCTCGGCGAGCGACGGGTCACCGTGGCACGGGAGGGGCAGGCGGCGTACCTGAAGGTGGCGCACCGCGCGCCGGCTTTCGCCGAGGACGACTTCTTTCCGATGCTCGTGCTCGATGCGGTGCTCACCGGCGCCAAGGGCGTCAACCTCTGGGCCAGTTTCCGGACCCCGCCGCCGCAGCGCAGCGCCCGGCTGTACCACGCACTCGTCAACAGCGGCCTGGCATCGTCGGTGTCCGGCGCGCTGATGCCCACCGAGGACCCGTTCGTCTACACCATCTCGGCGACCGCTGCCGAGGGCACCCCGCTCGCGTCCGTCGAGGCGGCGCTGGTCGCCGAGCTCGACCGCGTTCGCGTGCTTGGCATCACGCCAGACGAGCTCCGGAAGGCCCAGACGCAGCTCCGGGCGCGATCGGTGTTCGAGAACGACAGCATCGTCAACATCGGCCACCAGCTCGGGTTCTTCGCGACGATCGCGAGCTGGCGCGACTACGCCGACATCGCGCGGCGCATCGAGCACGTGACACCCGAGGCCGTCGCGGCGGCCGCCGCCAGGCTGGTCCCGGCGTCACGGACGGTGGGCTGGTTCGACCCCTCCGCCGCGGCGGTGGACGGGCCCCGATGACGGCCGGCCGCGGGCTCGCGCCGGTTCGCACCGAGCTGCCCAACGGGGTCCGGCTGCTCGTGCAGCCGTCGCGCGTCACGCCCGCGGTTACGCTGCACCTGTCGCTCGAGGCCGGCACGGTCTGCGATCCGGACGGCCTCGGCGGCGTGGCGCACTTCCTGTCGAAGGTCATCGACCGCGGTGCTGGTGACTGGACGGGCGACGAGATCGGCGAGTCGCTCGACGGGCGCGGCGCGTCGCTGGTCGTGTCGGTGAACCGGCATGCCCTGACGCTCGTGACGACGTGCCTCGCCGAGGACTTCGCCGCGTTGGTGCGGCTGCTCGCCGTCGTCGTCATGCGCCCGACCCTGCCCGAGACCGAGGTCGCGCTGCGGCGCGGGGAAGTCCTGACGCTGATCCGGCAGGATCAGGACAACCCGGCCGTTGTGGCCGTCGAGCGCCTGGCCGCCGAACTCTACGGCCGGGCGCACCCGTACGGCCGGCCGTCGCGCGGAACCGCCGAGAGCGTCCGCGGCATCGGCCGCGACGCCCTCGCGGCGTTCCACCGGGCCCGTGTCGGGCCGTCCACGCTGACGCTGGCCGTGGTCGGCGACGTCGAGCCGGAGGCCGCCAGCGACGTGGTGGCCGCTGCGTTCGGCGACTGGGACGCGCCGGTCTCGCCAGGGTCGGTGCTCCAGCCGGTGCCGCCGGCGACGGGCCGCCGGGCCGTCGTGGTGCCGATGATGAACAAGGCGCAGGCGGACATCGCCTACGGCTTCGTCACCATCGCCAGGACCGATCCCGCCTTCCACGCAGCCTGGGTGATGAACAACATCCTCGGCCAGTATTCGATGGGTGGCAGGCTCGGTGACAGCATCCGGGAGCGGCAGGGCATGGCCTACTACGCCATGACGCAGTTCGATCCCGCCGTTCTGCCCAGCCCGCTCGTGGTGCGGGCCGGCGTCGATCCGGCCAACGTCGAGCGGACGGTCGCCTCCATCGACGCCGAGATCGCCGCGTTCCTCGCCGGCGGGCCGACGGAGAAGGAGCTGGCCGAGTCGAAGCAGTACCTGATCGGCTCGCTGCCGCGGCAGCTCGAGACACACGCCGCCATCGCGAGGTTCCTGCAGACGGTCGAGTTCTTCGGCCTCGGCCTGGACTACGACCGCCGGCTGCCAGGCCTGCTGCGCGCGGTCACGCGTGACGAGGTGATGGCCTCGGCCCGCGCGCTGCTCGATCCGGCACGGGCCACGGTGGTCGTCGCCGGGCCGTACGCGGGAGGCCTGGCATGAGCGCCCGCCCCGTGCGCGCGGTGTTCTTCGACGTCGACTTCACGTTGATCTATCCCGGCCCGACGTTCCAGGGCGTCGGCTACGTGAACTTCGGCGCGCGCCACGGCCTGGCGCTCGACGAGGCCCGGTTCCCGGCGGCCGTCAAGGCGGCCTCGTCGCTGCTCGACGAGCACCAGGAGCACGTCTACGAGGACGACATCTTCATCCGCTACACCGGACGCATCATCGAGGAGATGGGTGGTGCCGGGCCGCAGGTCGCGGTGTGCGCGGCGGAGGTCTACCGCGAGTGGGCGACCAATCACCACTTCTTCCTCTACGACGACGTCGAGGGCGTGCTGCCGGCGCTGGCCGCCCGTGGGCTGACGATCGGCCTCATCTCCAACTCCCATCGCTGCCTGACGTCGTTCCAGGAGCATTTCGCGCTGCAGGCGTTCGTGTCGGCGGCCGTGTCGTCGGCCGAACACGGGCGGATGAAGCCGCACCCGAGCATCTTCGAGGAGGCGCTGGCGCAAGCGGGCGCCCGGGCCGACGAGTCCGTGATGGTCGGCGACAGCATTGCGCACGACATCGAAGGGGCGCGCCGCGCCGGCATGCGCGGGGTGCTCGTGCACCGCTCGACGGACCCGTTGCCCGAGCTGCCTGACGTGCCCGTGATCCGCACGCTCGCGGAGTTGCCGGCGCTGCTGCCTGGACTCTGACGCCGCCGGCGTCCGCGCGGGTTCGCGTCCGCCGTCACCGGCAGCGCCTCCTGATGTGCGTTGTCCCGACTAACGGCGCGAGACGATGTAGCCGATCGCGGCGCCGACGCCTGCGCCGATTCCTCCAAACAGCGCGACAGCCGCCAGGAGAGCCACACCCTCTCCCGCGCAGCCGCCCCAGGCATGGCACATGGCTGGCGTCACGACGACTGCGCCCAGGAGGAGTCCGACCCCGGCGCCGATTGCCACGGGGTGACCCTTCCCCTTGCTCGCCGATGCCTGCGCCGATGCCTGCAGCGACGCCGCCAGGGACGATCCGAGTGGTGGCGTCTCCTCCGTGGTGACGCGCATGACTTCACGACGTGCGGCGTCTCTCAATGGCTGGTTGACGAGATGGCCGTCCGCGAGCGCCGGCGGCAGTGGCCACGAGGCCTGTTGCGCCGGGACACCAGGCGCTCCCACGAACATTCCGACGAGCACCAGGGCAAGGACCTTCCGCATGACGTTGCCTTCGCTTTCTGCAATCGGGGTTGCCAGGGTCCAACGACCGCGGTTCAGCCGCGGCGCGCTCAGCATCCCACCGCGCGCCGTCGGCTGCAAGCGCTGGTTGGACGGCATCTGCCCGATGGGCACGGGCGGCCCGCATGCCTGGGCTCGCGAGAGTCAGGAGTGCTCTTCGGCCGCGCCCACGATCGCCCGTGCACGTCCTGCGCCAGTGGCTACCGTGGCCGCGATGTCCGCCGCTTCGAGGGCGATCCGGGCCAAGTCCGCGGGCCGCGATTCCGCCCGAGCACTGGAGCTAGCCTTCGTCGAGCACCCGGAACACTGCGGCCGAATCCTGACGGGCGCCGCCACGTTCCTGCAGCCGCGCCAGCACGTCAGCGGCGGCCGCGCTGGCCGGCAGCTCGATACCGAGCGACCGGGCCAGGTCCAGCACGATGCCGATGTCCTTGTGGTGCAGGCGCGACTCGACCTTGCCGTCGAAGTCGCGCGCGATCATCTTCGGGCCCTGCAGCTCCAGCATCCGGCTCGCGGCAAAGCCGCCCATCAGGGCCTCGAGCACCTTCCGCGGATCGACACCGGACCGTTCGGCCAGCAGCATCGCCTCGGCCGCGCCGAGCTGGTTGACGATCGTGCAGATCTGATTGCAGGCCTTGGCGACCTGGCCGGCGCCGTTCGGGCCGACGTGCACCACCCGCGCCGCGTAGGCCGCGAGCAGCGGCGCGACGCGGTCGAAGGCTTCGCGGGGGCCACCCGCCATCACCGCGAGCGTGCCCGCTTCGGCGGCGAGGCTGCCGCCCGACACGGGGGCGTCGAGCATGTCCACGTCGTGCGCTCGCAGCGAGTCGGCGATCCGTCGCTCGGTGTCGGGCTCGATCGTGCTGTGGTCGACGATGACGAGGCCCGGACGGGCGCCGCGGACGACGCCGCGCTCGCCAAGGACGACGTCCTCGACGGCGCGGCCGTCCAGCACCATCGTCATCACGACGTCGCAGGCGGCCGCGACCCCGGCAGGTGAGGCGCCTGCGGTCGCGCCCTCCGCGACGAGCGGTGCCATGGCCTCGGGTCGCCGCGACCAGACCGTCAGCGCGTGACCGCGCCGCAGCAGGTTCCGCGCCATGGGCGCGCCCATCGCGCCCAGTCCGATGAAGCCGATTCGAGGTGTCATCCGTGTCGCCCCCTCCGAGGCGCGCCGCGCGGTCGACTCGCGTGTGATCGCGGTGCGTCGTACGAGGTGAGCCGCCGTCAGCCGGGAGGCCAGGCCAGCCCGCGCCCGGCCAGCAGGTGCAGGTGCAGGTGGAACACCGTCTGCCCGGCTTCGCGGTTGCAGTTGAACACCGTGCGGTAGCCGCGCTCGGCGTAGCCGTGCTCGGCCGCGATCGCGGCGGCGCGGCGCAGCATCGATCCCACCAGGGGTTCGTCGCCCGACTCGAGCGCGTTCAGCGTCGGGATGTGCCTCGTCGGCACGATCAGCACGTGCAGGGGCGCCTGGGGTGCGATGTCGTGGAAGGCGACGAGTTCGTCGTCCCTGTGGGCGATCTTCGCCGGGATCTGCCCCGCGGCGATCTTGCAGAAGAGACAGTCGCTCATGGTGGGTCTCCGGGTGCGCTACGGCGCCAGCCGCTCGGCCACCAGCGTGCGCGGAATGCCCTGGAGGTCGGCGATCACGCGCTCGAGGCGCAGGGCCGGCCTGGCCGCCACGCGCGCGCGGACGTCGTCGTCCTGCCCGAGGCCGAACTCCATCAGGAACCACCCGCCCGGGCGCAGGTGTTCGACCGCCGCGTCCAGCGCCCCCTCGATGTCGCGGAGGCCGGACTCGCCGCCGAAGAGGGCTACGTGGGGCTCGTGGAGCACCGTCGGCGACAGGCCCCGGCGGTCGCCCTCGCGCACGTAGGGCGGGTTGGCCGTGATGAGGTCGAAGTGACCCTCCACTCCCGCCAGGTACGACGTGCAGACGAACATGACGCGCCCGGCGACGCCGTGGCGCCCCGCGTTCTGCCGCGCGACGGCCAGCGCGTCGGCCGACACGTCGGTGGCGACGACCTGGCACGAGGGCACCTCGTGGGCGAGCGCGACGGCGATGTTGCCGCTGCCGGTGCCGACGTCGGCGATGCGTGTGGGCCGCGTGCGGTCGAGCCGGCGGAGCGCCTCCTCGACGATGAACTCGGTCTCGGGCCTGGGGATGAGCACCGCGGGCGAGACCGCGAAGTCGAGGCCCCAGAATTCACGCGTGCCCACGATGTAGGCCGAGGGCTCGCGCCGCGACCGTCGGGCCACCCATTCGGAGAGGCGAGGCTCGAGCGCGTCGGGGGTGCCGGCGGTCTGCTCGACGATCATGCGCGCGCGATCCCAGCCGAGGATGGTCCGCGCGTACAGGTCGACGTCGACGGCGGCCTCCTGTGGCGCGATGCCGGCGTCCACGAGCCGCGTCCGCGCGGCCGCCAGGGTGGAGTGAAGCGGCGTCGTCGGCATCACGCCCCTTCCTGGGTGGCCTGCTTCAGCTTCTCGGCGTTGTAGTACGAGGCCACCTGGTCGAGCAGCTCGCCCACGTCTCCCTCGAGCACGGCGTGCAGCTGGTGCGTCGTGTAGTTGATCCGGTGATCCGTGATGCGGCTCTGCGGGAAGTTGTAGGTCCGGATCTTCTCGGAGCGTTCGCCCGTGCCGACCTGTCCGCGGCGCTCCTTGGCGATCGCGTCCTGCTGCTTCTGCATCTCCATCTCGTAGAGACGGGCCCGCAGCACCTTCATCGCCTTCGCGCGGTTCTTGATCTGCGACTTCTCGTCCTGCTGCGACACCACCAGGCCGGTGGGGATGTGCGTCAGCCGGACGGCGGAGTAGGTGGTGTTGACGCTCTGGCCGCCGGGGCCGCTCGAGCAGAACGTGTCGATGCGCAGGTCCTTCTCGTTGATCTGGACGTCGACGTCCTCGGCCTCGGGCAGGACGGCCACGGTGGCCGTCGACGTGTGGATGCGCCCGGCCGCCTCGGTGGCGGGCACGCGCTGCACGCGGTGCACGCCGCTCTCGTACTTCAGCCGGCTGTAGACGCCGCGTCCCTCGATCGAGACGATCACTTCCTTGAGGCCGCCGGCCGCGCTGTCGCTCTGCGACAGCACGTCCAGCTTCCAGCCGTGCCGCTCGGCGTACCGGCTGTACATCCGGAACAGGTCGGCCGCGAAGAGCGCCGCCTCGTCGCCGCCCGTGCCGGCGCGGATCTCGAGCAGTACGTTCTTCTCGTCGTTCGGATCCTTCGGGATGAGCAGGATCTTGAGCTCGTGCTCCAGCGCGGCCTTGCGCTCGACGAGCGACTTCAGCTCCTCCTCGGCCAGTTCCCGCATGTCGGGGTCGGAGCCGCGGGCCAGCTCGGTGGCGCCGGCGATGTCGCGCTCGACGTCCTTGTACTCGCGGAACTTCTGGACGAGCGGCTCGATCTCCGAGAGCGTCTTGGCGGCCTTCCGGTACTCGGACGGATCGGCCTGCACCTCGGTCGTGCCGAGCTGGGCCATGAGCTCGTCGTAGCGGGCTTCGACGGATCTGAGTTTGTCGAACATACAGCCTGGGTCCGGATCCTCGCGGCGATCAGCCGCCCGACACCGGCGGAAGGAACGCCACCTCGTCGCCGTCGTGGACGGCGGTCGACATTCGGGCGTAGTCGGCGTTCCGGGCCACCGACATCGTGCGCTCGTACTCGGCCAGCGCGGGCATCTCCTTGACGAGCACCCGCCAGGCCGTGTCGATCGTGGCCGGGTCGGGGAGTTCGCGAACCAGCTCGCCGGTGCCGGCGAGGTCGCGGAGCCGCGCGAAGAGGCGAATGGTCACGCGCATGCGATGCGATACGCGGTCTGCCGCGCCGTGGTGTCGTCGGGGTCGGCCGTGGCCCCTTCGAGCCACACGTCGCCTCCGTCGAAGTGCTCGTGCTTCCAGATCGGCACGATCTGCTTGATGCGCTCGATCGCATAGCGGCACGCCGAGAAGGCCTCGGCCCGGTGCGGCGATGCCGACACGATGATCACGCTCGCCTCGCCCAGTTCCAGGCGTCCGGTCCGGTGATGGATGCCGAGCCGCGCGGTGGGCCACGCCTCCCTGGCCTCGTCGAGGATGCGCTGCAGCGCACGGACCGCCAGCGGTTCGTAGGCTTCGTACTCGAGGAACGACACCCGGCGCCCCCGGTTCTCGTGCCGGACGAGCCCGACGAACGACGTCACCGCGCCGTCGCCCGTCTGGCCGTCCGTCACGGCGGCCATCAGCGGGTCGAGCTGCAGTACGTCGGGGGTCACGGCGACCAGGGCAGCCGGCATCCATTCAGTATAGGGCGGGAGGCGGTTTCCGGCCGTGTTGGGCCTATACTCAGCCCGTCTGCCTCAGGAGGGACACCCATGTGGTCGAAGATCCTGGTTCCCGCGGTCGCCATCGGCACCCTCGGCGTGGTTTCGCCGGCGGTCGCCCACCACAGCTTCGCGCCGCACTTCGACGCCAGCAAGCCGGTGAGCATTTCCGGCACGGTTACTCAGTACGAGGCCCGCAACCCGCACAGCTACGTGCACATCGCCGCCGTCGACGAGAACGGGCGGACTCGTGAGTACGTCTGCGAGTCGCACGGTGTCACCCAGCTCACCCGCAACGGCATCACGCCGCAGATCCTCAAGGTGGGCAGCCGCATCCGCGTCTCCGGGTCGCTGTCGCGGCACAGCCCGTACATGTGCTTCTTCGACAGCGTCGAGCTGGATGACGGCCGCGTGCTGAGCGTCAACGGCCCACGCGGCGCCGCGCCGGCGCAGGCGGTCAGGCAGGCGCCCCGCAAGGACATCTACGGCACGTGGCTGCTGGCGCCGAGGCCCGGGCGCAGCACCAGCGGTCCGCAGCCGATGATGGCGATGCTGACGCCGGCCGGCCGCAAGGCCGTCGATGCGTACGATCCGTTCAAGGACGACCCGACCTTCCGCTGCGACCCGGTCGGCATCCGTCGTGCCTGGGGCGCGCCCGGCACGCCGCTCGAGATCGTCCGCGCCGGCAACGACGTGGTGCTGCACCACGAGTGGATGGACGTCCGCCGCGTGATCCACATGAACGCCGCGGGTCACCCGGCCGACGCGAAGGGGAGCACGCTCGGCCACTCGATCGGACGCTTCGACGGCGGCACGCTGGTGATCGACACGGCGAACTACGCCGCCGGGGTGCTCAACCAGTACGTCGAACAGCCCGGCCAGCCCACGCGCGGCCTGTTGCACTCGTCCGCGCTCACGTCGGTCGAGCGGGTGCGCCTCGACGTGGAGCGTCAGCGGCTGGTGGTCGAGATCGACATGCAGGACCCGGTGTTCTTCACGCAGCCGTTCCCGCGCGCCGTGATGGAGTACATGCCGTCGGACCTGAAGATCGAGCCGTTCAACTGCTCGCGTGAGGGGCTGACCGGCACCGTCAGGACGGTCGCCGGGAAGTAGGACTCCGCTCGACTCACCGCATCCAGAAGTGATCCATCGGGCCGTGCCCGCGGCCGAGGTCCGGTGCGTGGCGGATGGCGCCGGCGACGTAGTACTGCGCCAGCGGCACCGCTTCTTCGAGCCGCCGGCCCTGGGCCAGGTGCGCCGCAATCGCCGCGGCGAACGTGCACCCGGTGCCGTGCGTGTGGCGGCCCGGGATCCGCTCGTGCCGGAACTCGGCGAAGTCCTGTCCGTCGAACAGCAGGTCCACGATGTCGGACGTGGCCAGGTGGCCGCCCTTGACGATCGCGGCGCGCGCGCCGAGCCCCACGAGCCGCCGCGCCGCCTCCTGCCGGTCGTGGTCGGTGCGGATCGTCAGCCCTGTGAGGGCCTCGGCCTCCGGGATGTTGGGCGTCACGACGTGGGCGACGGGCAGCAACCGGTTGCGCAGTGCGTTCAGGGCCGATTCGTCGAGCAGGGAGGCGCCGCTCTTCGCGATCATGACCGGATCGACCACGAGGAAGGGGATCCCCAGTTCGGCGACGGCCTCGGCCACCGTCTCGACGACGGCGGCGCTGGCGAGCATGCCGGTCTTGGCCGCATGCGGAGCCAGGTCGGACGCGACCGCGGCGATCTGCGCCCGCACGAGATCGGGGCGCAGGACGTCGGCGGCGGTGACGCCGAGCGTGTTCTGTGCCGTGACGGCCGTGATCGCGCACGTGCCGTACACGCCGTGGGCGGCGAAGGTCTTGAGGTCGGCCTGGATGCCAGCGCCGGCTCCGGAGTCACTGCCGGCGATGGTGAGCGCGATGCGCATGAAAGCGTCGGCGCCGGCGGCGTCCGTCGCCGGCGTGTCCGTGTGCCCGGGGCGTGCTAGGCGCGGGGGGCGCCGAGCAGGCGCCACAGCCCGGGCACCGCGCCGGCCGCGGCCGCGATCTTGAACACGTCCGCCACCACGAACGGTGCGACGCCGGTGGCGATGGCGGCCTGCAGACCCACGGCCGAGGCACCGGCGACCGTGCGTGCCGCCAGGCCCAGCCACGCCGCGCCGCCGGCGTAGATGACCGCCATGCCGGCCAGCATCGCCAGCACCGAGGTCAGGTAGCGGCGGTCGAACCCTCGCTGCGCGAGCGCGCCGGTCACGAAGGCGGCCAGCGGATAGGCCATCAGGAATCCGCCGGTCGGCCCCAACAGGCGCAGCAGGCCGGGTGGCAGCGTCAGCGAACTGGCGAACACCGGCAGGCCGGCGATGCCTGCCGCCAGATAGAGGCACTGGCTGGCGGCGCCGAGACGCGCGCCGAGGACGAGCCCGCCGAGCAGGACCACCGTTGGCTGGAACGTGAAGGGCACCGCCGAGAACGGCACCGGGATGCTGACCTGCGCGGCCACGGCCGTCAGCACCGCCATGAACAGCACGGAGGCCGTCTGCACGGCGGGCTCGTGATCGAGCCGGCCGGCTCTTCCTGGACGGTGGCGCAGCCGATCGATGACGCGGAGGCCCAGGCCGGCGGGAGCAGGAGACAGGGATGCCATGAGGCGAAATTGTGTCCTACCTGCCGAGGACGAGCAAGTACTGGTAGGGCAGGTTCTCGGTTGCGCGCACCCGCAGGCCCGCCTCGATCGCGTCCTTCTCCACCACGGTCCGGTCCACGCGAAAGCCCTCGCCCGGCGCGGGCCCGGGACCGCCGGCGCCTGGCTTGTAGTTGACGATGCCGATCCGGCCGCCCGGACGCAGCGACACGGTCAGGTTGCGCAGGAACGCGACGCGGTCCTCGACTTCCGGGTAGACGTCGACGACCAGCACGGCATCGAGCGCGCCCCTCGGCAGATTCGGCGAGCTGCCCTGGCCGAGGCGGGTCTGGACGTTGCGGAGTCCCTCACGCGCCACGCGCCTCCGGATCGCCTCGAGCATCTGGCGCTGGACGTCCTGAGCGTAGACGGTGCCGTTCGGCCCGACGCGCCGGGCCAGGCGGATCGTGAACCAGCCGGCGCCGGCGCCGATGTCGGCCACGCTCGCGCCGTCGGCGATGCCCAGCGCGTCCATGATCTGGTCGGGGCGCTGCCAGGTGGCGCGGTCGGGGCCTTCGAGCAGGCCGAGATCCTGCGGAGGGAAGAGGCGGCGGTTGCCGCCCGACGCCGGCGCCTGGGCCCAGAGGGCGATGGGCACCGCCACCGCGAGCAGAACGGCGAGACAGGGGAGCCGTGGCGGCATGCGGTGCTCGGGATCAAATTATACTGACCGTCTATGCTTCCATCGTTCTTCGACAGCGTCGTGTCCCTGGTCGTGCGCACCTCCACGGATCTGCCGCCGGACGTGCGAGCCGCGATGAAAGTGGCCATGGGGCAGGAGGCCTCGGGCTCGCGGTCGGCGCAGGCGCTGAACATCATCGCGCTCAACATCGACCAGGCCGCCGAAGGCGAGGGCGCGATCTGCCAGGACACCGGCATGCCCACGTTCGAGGTGAAGACGCCGGTCGGGGCGAACCAGATCGTCATGAAGAAGCTGATCCGCGAGGCCGTGGCCGAGGCCACCAAGCGCGGCAAGCTTCGCCCCAATTCCGTCGACTCGCTGACCGGGGAGAATTCGGGCAACAACCTCGGGCCCGGCACGCCGATCGTCCACTTCGAGCAGTGGGAGAACGACGACGAGATCGAGGTGAAGCTGATTCTCAAGGGCGGCGGCTGCGAGAACATGAACTCGCAGTACGCGCTGCCCGTCGAACTGCCGAACCTCGGCCGGGCCGACCGCTCGCTCGAGGGCGTTCGCAAGTGCATCCTGCACGCGGTGTGGCACGCGCAGGGCAAGGGCTGTGCGCCCGGCGCCATCGGCGTCTGCATCGGCGGCGACCGGACCTCGGGCTACGTGCACGCCAAGGAGCAGTTGTTCCGGACGCTCGACGACGTGAACCCGGACTCGCGGCTCGCCGGGCTCGAGGCCCGGATCATGGGCGAGATCAACAAGCTGGGCGTCGGCACGATGGGCTTCGGCGGCGCCGTGTCGCTCATCGGCTGCAAGATCGGCGCGCTGAACCGCCTGCCGGCCAGCTTCTTCGTGTCGGTGGCGTACGACTGCTGGGCCTTCCGGCGCCTCGGCGTCGTGCTCGACGCCCGGACCGGGGCCATCAAGCGGTGGCTCTACCGCGACCCGGCGAGCCCGCTGCTCGCGATGGCCGATCAGGCGGGCTTCCAGCGGACGGGCCGCGAAGTGGTGCTGCGGACGCCGCTCACCGAGGAAGCGGTGCGGTCGCTCAAGGTCGGCGACATCGTGCTGGTGTCCGGGCGGGCCTACACGGGCCGTGACGCCGTGCATCATCACCTGATGAGCCACGAGCCGCCGGTCGACCTGCGCGGCGCCGTGCTGTACCACTGCGGCCCCGTGGTCGCCAAGGACGGCGACAGGTGGCGCGTGACGGCCGCAGGCCCGACGACCAGCATCCGCGAGGAGCCGTACCAGGCCGACGTGATCCGCCGCTACGGCGTGCGCGCCGTGATCGGCAAGGGCGGCATGGGCGGCAGGACGCTGGCGGCGCTGAAGGAGCACGGGGCCGTCTACCTGAACGCGATCGGCGGAGCGGCCCAGTTCTACGCGCGGACCATCACGCAGGTCGACGGCGTCTCGCTGCTCGAGTTCGGCACGCCCGAAGCCATGTGGCACCTGCAGGTGGAGGATTTCCCGGCCATCGTGACGATGGACGCCCATGGCAACAGCCTGCACGGCGACGTCGAGCGGGCGTCGGCCGGAGAGCTGGCTGCGATGGCCTCGGAAATGTCCTAGAATCAGAGACTTGGCCTATACGCCCCGAATGGTCGTATTTCTGGGCTATAATGGCCCGACACACTCGAGGAGTCACCAGCGATGATCAACGTTTCTCCAGCGGCGGCGACCAAGATCACCGAGCTGCTCGTGGAAGAGGGCAAGGAGACCAGCGGCCTGCGCGTGTTCGTGCAGGGCGGCGGCTGCTCCGGTTTCCAGTACGGCCTCATGATCGAGGAGGGCGGCGGCGTCGGCGATCAGGTGTTCGAATCGAACGGCATCAAGCTGTTCGTCGATCCGGTCAGCGTCAGCTACCTGAAGGGCGCGGAGGTCGACTTCGTCGACACCGTCACGGGCGGCGGCTTCACGATCCGCAACCCGAACGCCACGTCCACCTGCGGGTGCGGGTCGTCGTTCAGCGTCGACGGCGAAGGCGGCGGTCACCACCACTAGTCACCCTCAGACGTCCCGGCGGGCAGCGTGGCAACGGCGGTTCCCGATCTCAGCAGACTGAAGCCGGCTGGCGGTAAGCGCTCCAGCAAGCGGGAGCAGATCGTCAACGTCTTCCTGCGCCAGGAAGGGCACCTCAGCGCCGACGACCTCGTCGACGTCATCCGCCGGGACGACCATCGGATCAGCCGCGCCACCGTCTACCGCACGCTGCAGTGGATGGTGGACGCCGGGATCGCGCGCAAGGTGGACTTCGGCGAGGGCCGGTTCCGGTTCGAGCATTCGTACCGGCAGCCCCGCCACTTCCACCTGATCTGCAAGACCTGCCATCGCTCGTTCGAGTTCCTCAGCTCCGACATCGAGTCGCTCGTCGAGGAGGTCGCCGTCGCGCGGCGCTTCAACGTGGCGCAGAGCGTGGTGCAGATCTACGGCGCCTGCGAGGACTGCCAGGCGGGCCGGACGGTCACCGCGCACGACGGCCACACCGACCTGGTGTTCGCGCGCGACGCACTGCGCATCGCGATCGCCACCGAGCGGAGCGGCCTCGAGTTCTACACCCGGGCCGCGCGGGTCACCAAGGACGCGCAGGGGCGCAAGGTCTTCCAGCACCTGGCGCTCGAGGAGAAGTCGCACCTGGCGAAGCTGGAGGAACGCTACGCCGAGCTGCTGCGACGCGACCCCGTGCTCGAATCGCGGCCGACGTTCCTGTTCTTCAAGGGCGCGGCCAACGGGATCTTCGCCGAGGGCGCGGAGCAGCTGCTCAAGGGCGTCAACGACCAGCAGGCGCTGCTCATCGGCATCCGATGCGAGCGCGGATCGCACAGCTTCTTCAAGAAGTACGGCGAGCAGTTCGAGGACTCCGAGGGCAAGCAGATCTTCCTCGAGTTCGCCGACGAGGAACGGGATCATCTGGAGCTGCTCGAGCGCGAGTACCGGTCCCTCGTCAAACGCCAGGACCGGCCCGAGAAGCTCGCTCGCGCCGCCGCGGGGCCGCGCCCCCGCACGCGATGATCGATCTGCACCTGCACACGACCGCGTCCGACGGTCTCTCCACTCCGCTCGAACTCGTCGACAAGGCCGCGGCCGCCGGTCTGACCGTGATGGCGGTCACCGATCACGACACCACCGCGGCGGTGGCCGAGGTCCGGTCGCTCGCGAGGGCGCGCGGGATCGAGGCGGTGCCCGGCATCGAGATCACCGCCGTCGACGCGGGCCGCGACGTGCACATGCTCGGGTACTTCATCGACCCGGACGAGCCGTCGTTCCTCGAGTTCCTGGCGGTGCAGCGCGAGGCGCGCATCCGCCGCATCGAACTGATCGGCGAGCGGCTCGCCGAGCTGGGTGTGCCGATCGACGTGGGCCCGATGGTCGACGTCGTCCGCTCGCAGCCCGGCCGCGCGATCGGGCGGCCGGTGCTGGCCCGCGCGATGCTCGCGGCCGGCCACGTCGCCTCGCTGCAGGAGGCCTTCGACGAATGGCTCGGGGACGGGTGCCAGGCGTTCGTGCCCCGCATCGGCCCCACGCCCGAGGTCGTGATCGACGTGGTCCACAAGGGCGGCGGGCTGGTGTCGCTCGCGCATCCGGCCCGCACCAAGGTGGCGAAACGCATTCCCGAACTGCGCGACGCCGGCCTCGACGCGCTCGAGGTGTTCCACTGGGACCACGACGCCGAGCTCGTGGCGCACTATTCCGGTCTCGCCGCTGACCTGGGGCTGCTGGTCACGGGCGGGTCGGACTTCCACGGCGATGCGAGCCACGCGCCGTCGCCGGGGTCGGTGACGCTGCCGGCCGACGCCTGGGCCAGGCTGCGCGCCGCGCGGCACGGTGTCTGACGCGGGCGCGGTCGTCGTCAGCCTGCGGTCCGTCGTGAAGGACTATCGCGGGCTGCGTCCGCTGCGCGTGAAGGCGCTCGACCTCGCGCACGCCGAGTCGAAGGCGCTGATCGGGCTCGACCGCGAGGCCGCGCAGGTGCTGGTCGACCTGATCACCGGGTCGACCGTGCCCGACGCCGGGCAGGTGATCGCCTTCGGCCGCGACACGCGAGACATCCCGAATGCCGACGCCTGGTTGACGTCGCTCGAGCGCTTCGGCCTGTTCAGCGAGCGGACGGTGTTCGTCGAGCAGTTCACGGCCGAGCAGAATCTCGCCATCCCGCTGTCGCTGGCCGTGGAGTCGCTCTCCGACGACGTGCGCGCGCGGGTGCGGGGCCTGGCCGACGAAGTCGGCCTGTCGCCAGCCGAGCTCAGCCAGGTCACCGAGACGCTGACGCCACCGCAGCGGGCACGCCTGCGGCTGGGCCGGACGCTCGCCCTCGGCCCCGACCTGCTGCTGCTCGAACACCCCACGGCCACGCTGCAGGGCGGCGACGTCGCGGCGTTCGCCGACACGGTCACGCGCATCGTGGAGCGCCGGCGCCTGTCGGTGCTCGTACTCACGGCAGAGAAGGCCTTTGCGCGCGACGTCGCGCGAACGGTGCTGACGTGGCAGCCGGGATCGGGCGAACTCACGCCGGAGTCGGGCTGGCGTCGCTGGTTCTCGTGAGCCGGCATGCAGGCGCAGGCCCAGAAGCCTGAACCACGCGCGCCACGGTCGGGGCTGGCGTGTCGGAAGAAGCCTGACAGCGGAGAAGCCCGGTCCTCGAGCGGACCGGGCAGGTCTTGCGGGTGCGCGGGCGGGGCGTCAGCCCTCGATCAGGCGGACGTCACCGGCGCGCGGGCCCTTGGCGGAGTCCTCGGGCTGGAACTCCACCCGCTGTCCTTCCCGCAGCAGTTCGAACACCGCCCCACGAACCGCGCTGCGGTGAAAGAAGTGTTCGGTGCCTCCCTCGTCACGGATGAAGCCGAATCCCTTGTCGATGAGAAGCCGTGCGATCGTGCCATTCGCCATAGCCGTGCGCCTCCGATGCGCTATCCGTGAGACACCCCAGGCGCGAAAGACCGCCTGAGCGGACGCATGAGGCCACGAAGAATGGTCGCGAACCGCCGCGCGTCGGCCTGAAGGATGGGCCAGTGTAGGGAGTCCGGGATGCGAAGTCAAGCTACGGACCACCCCGACTTTCCCGGATTTTCGGCCGTTCTCGCGGGGGCCGGGCTACGATGGGTCATGGTACCCGCGGTGGTCCTGGCGGCCGGCGCGTCGAGCCGGATGGGGTCCCCGAAGGCCCTGCTGACGGCACCGGGCGGCCTGCCGTTCGTGGTGCAGATCGTCCGCGCGTTCGCCGACGCCGGCATCACGCGCGTGATCGTGGTGACGGGGACCGCGCACGACGCCATCGACGCGGCGGTGCGGGCGGACCAGGGGGCCTCGGGCGTCGCGCGGTGCGTCCGCAATCCCGATCCCGCCCGCGGCCAGCTGTCGTCGCTGCTCGTCGGCCTCGACGCGGTCGTGGAGCAGTCGACCGAAGCCGTGTTGATGACGCTCGTCGACGTGCCCGGCATCACGGCGGGCGTCGTGCGGCGCGTCCTCGACGCCTGGCGCCGCACGCAGGCGCCAATCGTCCGGCCGGCGCGTGGCGAGGCGCACGGGCACCCCGTGCTCTTCGACCGGCGCCTGTTCGACGACCTGCGCGCGGCACCGCTCGCACACGGCGCCAAGAGCGTCGTGCGCGCGCACGAGGCCGAGATCTGGAACGAGCCGGTCGACGACGACCGCTGCCTGATCGACGTCGACACGCCGGGCGAGTACGACGACCTCATGCGTTCACACTAGACCGCCCCGTCTACTCTCTTCGCAGTATTGAGGGTCCCAGCCGCGGCACCTAGAATCGCGGCCTGTGCCACACATCGCCCTGCCCGTCGACCTGCCCGGCATCTCCAGCGCGTTCGCCTTCAGGCCCGAGACGGCGAAGCCCATGCGCGAGCTGGCCGAGGTGCTGCTGCGCGGCCCCAACACCCTGACGAGCGGCGAGCGCGAGATGATCGCGACGTTCGTGTCCTCGCGCAACGACTGTGACTTCTGCCAACTGAGCCACCGCGCCGCCGCCGCGCATCACCTCGGCGGCGATTATGCGCTCGTCGACGCCGTGCGCGCGGACTACCGCACGGCGGCCGTGTCGCCGAAGCTCAAGGCGCTGCTCGCCATCGCGGCCAGGGTCCAGGAAGGGGGCAGGCGGGTGACGGCCGCCGATGTCGCCGCCGCCAGGGCCCAGGGTGCGACCGACGTCGAGATCCACGACACCGTCCTCATCGCCGCGGCCTTCTGCATGTTCAATCGCTACGTCGACGGGCTGGCCACGGTCACGCCGACAGACGAGGCCGCGTACGACGCGATGGGGCAGCGGATGGCGAAGCAGGGCTACGTGCGTCCGCCGGAGGCGGCCGGCGCGGGGCCCCGCTGAACGTGGCGTCGTGCTTCCCGCCCGGCGTCGACGCCAACCCACAGCCTGGCACGCGCCGCCCGCGCATCGAGACGGCGACGTCCCGGGACTGACGCGAGGATTCATGGCCCATATCGACCTGCCACCGGGCCTGCCGGGCATCCGGGGGCCGATGGCGTTCCGTCCCGAGACGGCCAGGCCGCTCAACGAACTGGTGGACGTCCTGCTGCGCGGTCCGCACACGCTGACGCCAGGGGAACGGGAGCTCATCGCGACCTACGTGTCGTCGCAGAACGACTGTCAGTACTGCCAGACGATCCACGGCGCGGTCGCGGCGCACCACCTGCAGGACGAAGGGCTGGTGCTGGACGTCAAGCGCGACCCGGCCCGGGCGCCCATCAGCGAGAAGCTGAAGGCCCTGCTGGCCATCGCCGCCAGGACGGCGGAGGGCGGCCGGCAGGTGACGGCGGACGACGTCGCGCGGGCGCGCGCCGCAGGGGCGACCGACCTGGAGATTCACGACACGGTGCTGATCGCCGCCGTGTTCTGCATGTGCAACCGCTACGTGGATGGACTGGCCACCTGGGCGCCCGAGGATCCGGATTTCTACCGCGCCCGCGCCGCGATCGTGGCCGAGCACGGGTACGCGGCGTCCACCGTGACGAGAGGAACCAGCTGATGCGAGTCTGGAAGTTCCGGCGCGCCGTCTGCGCCGCGTTGTTCGGGCTGATGACGGCCGCGGCGGCGTTCGCGCAGGATTCGACCGGCGCGATCGAGGGGGCGGTGGCCGACACGACGGCCGCCGTGGTGCCGGGCGCCCGCGTGACGGCCCAGCACCTCGCCACTGGTCTCACCCGGCAGACGACGAGTGGCGCCGATGGCTTCTTCCGACTGCTGCTCCTGCCGGTGGGCCAGTATCGCCTGACCGTCGAGGGTTCCGGGTTCGCCCGGCTCGTGCAGGAGCCGGTCACGGTGAACGTCAGCCAGACCGCCCGCGTCGACGCCCGGCTCGAACTGGCGACCGTCGCCGAGACCGTCACGGTCGCCGGGCGGTCCGCGCTGGTCGACACGACGACGAACACGCTCGGCGCGGTGGTCACGGGGCGCGAGATCGTCGATCTGCCGCTCAACGGCCGCAACTTCACGCAACTCGGCCTGCTGCAGACCGGCGTCGCCCCGCTGACCGCGGGCGTGGCGACGGCCGGAGGGAGCCTCCGGCAGGGCCAGGCGTACGCCGTCAACGGCATGCGTCCGGAGCAGAACGTGTACCTGATCGACGGGTCGCAGAACATGAACCGCATGGACGGCGGCTATGCGCTGCGCATGCCGGTCGACGCGATCGCCGAGTTCCGCATCCTCACCCAGAGCGCGCCGCCCGAGTTCGGCGGCACGGGCGGCGCCACCACGGCGGTCGTGACCAAGTCGGGCGGCAACCAGGTGCACGGCAACGTCTACGAGTTCGTCCGCAACGACGCGTTCGACGCCCGCAACTTCTTCTCCGAGAAGGTGGAGCCACTCGAGCAGCATCAGTTCGGCGGCACCCTCGGCGGGCCCGTGGCGAAGGACCGTGCGTTCTTCTTCGGGTACTACGAGGGCTTCCGCAACCACCAGGGCATCACGACGCAGGCCACGGTGCCGACGGCGGCCGAGCGGCGTGGCGACTTCTCCGGCCTCGGCGCCCCGCTGCTGAACCTCGCCGCAGGCGGCGTGCCGTTCCCCGGCAACCAGATTCCGGCGGCGACGATCAACCCGATCGCCCTGAACGTGCTGAACATGTATCCGCTCGGCAATGTGTCGCCGTCGATCTACCGCGAGACGGTCGTGGGCGACAACATCGTCAACCAGGCCGGCGGCCGCGTCGACATCAACGCGTCCGGGGCGGACCAGGTCTTCGCCCGCTACTCGTACTCGGGCGGGCACAACATCAACCCGATCTCGGTGCGCGGAAGCGACGTGCCCGGGTTCCCGACGCGCGACGACATCGCGACGCACTCGGGCGTGGTATCGAACAACCACATCCTGTCGCCGTCGATGACCAACTCGCTCCGCGGCACGTTCCTGCGCCACAAGTTCTTCTTCGACGAGCGGCTCAACCGCACGCCGCCGAGCGCGCTCGGCTTCGGGTACGCGTCGAGCAACGAGGTGGGGCAGGGGCCGCCCTTCTTCAACATCGTCGGCTACACGCCGATCGGCGGGGCGATCACCGGGCCGCGCAACAGCACGCAGACGACGTTCGAAGTGCAGGACGGCCTTGCGTGGACGCGCGGGTCGCACCTGATGAAGGTGGGCGGCGAGTACCGCCGCACCGGCATCGACATGGTGCAGGCCATCGCGCCCAACGCCTTCTACGTGTTCGCGGGCACCTTCCCGACCAACAACGCGATCGCGAACCTCCTGCTCGGCTCGCCGGTGACGTTCTACCAGGGCCTCGGCGACTTCAATCGCGGCGTCCGCGTCTGGAGTCTCGGCACCTACGCGCAGGACGAGTGGCGCGTCGGATCGCGCCTGACGCTGAACGTCGGCCTCCGCTACGAGCGCATCAACCCGTTCACCGAAGTCCAGGACCGGCTGAACGCGTTCGTGCCGGGGCAGCAGTCCACCGTGCGCCCCGACGCCCCGCGTGGTCTCCTGTTCCCGGGTGATGCCGGCGTCGGCAAGGGCATCGCGCAGAGCGTCAACGCGTTCATGCCGCGCGGCGGCTTCGCATGGGACCCGACCGGCGACGGCACGTGGTCGGTGCGGGGCGCCTACGGTCTCTACTACGACCAGTTCCAGAACGGGGCGGGCACGGCCTCGCAGGTGGCGATCAGCGCGACGCCGGCGGCGCAGTTCAACCAGTACAGTGGCGCGGGCCTGAACTTCCAGAACCCGTACGCGGGCCGGGTGTATCCGTCGCCCGACACCTTCGTGCGGCCCTCGACGGTGTTCGCACTCGACGTCGACGCGAAACCGCCGTCCGTGCAGAACTGGAACATCGGCGTGCAGCGGTCGTTGTTCGGCCTCTACCTCGTCGAGGCGCGCTACGTCGGCGCGGAGGGCCGCCACCTGCCGCGCAACGTCGAGTACAACCCCGCCGTGCACGGGCCCGGCGCGACCGCGCAGAACGCGGACCGCCGGCGCCTCTACGCCAACTGCCCAGCCGACGGCAGCGCCTGCGACTTCTCGACCATCGCGATGCTCCGCAGCGTGGCGCGCTCGTCGTACCACGCGGGCCAGTTCAGCGTGTCGCGGCGCTTCGACTCGAACGTCGGCTTCAACGTGTCGTACTGGCTGTCGAAGTCGATGGACCACCTGTCGTCGATGAACCTCTCGGGTGCGGCCGCCAAGCCGCTCGCCGGCGAGAACGATCTCGCGCAGAACCCGTTCGACCTCGAGGCCGAGTGGGGCCCGTCGCTGTTCGACGCGCGCCATCGGCTGGTTGCGAGCGTCAGCTGGATCGGCCACGTGCCGGCCGGCGCGCCGGCCGGCGTCCGGGCCGTCTTCGACGACTGGCAGATCAACGCCATCGGCACGGCCAACTCGGGCACGCCGTTCACCGTGTCGGATTCGGCCAACGTGGCGCTGCAGGCCAACAGCCCGCCCATCTCGGGCTTCCCGGCGAGCCGCCCGAATCTCGTGGGCGACCCGAATGCCGGGCCACGCACGGTGGAGCAGTGGCTGAGCCGCTCGGCGTTCCAGCGCCTCGACATCCAGACACAGGCCGGCCAGTTCGGCAACGCCGGCCGCAACATCGCGCGCGGACCCGGCTACGCCAACCTCGACATGTCGCTCGTGCGCGACATCGCGCTGCGCGGCCAGACCCGGCTGCAGGTGCGGGCGGAGGTGTTCAACGTCCTCAATCACGTGAACCTCGGCTTGCCGGTGGCGGACCTGAACTCGCCGAACTTCGGGCGCATCCTGTCGGCGGGTCCGCCGCGGCTGATGCAGTTCGCCCTGAAGCTGATCTTCTGAGCGCGCGACGCCGGTGGACGAGACCAGCCCGCGTTACGAAGGGTGGCGCGTCGCTGCCGCGTCTGGCGTCGGCGTGTTCGTCGGCTTCGCGTCGCTGCTGGTCTACACGTTCGGCATCTTCCTGAAGCCGGTCGCCGACGAGTTCGGCTGGTCGCGCGAGGCCGTGTCGGCGGCGTTCGGCATCGCCGCGATGACGGTGGCCGCGTGCTCGCCGCCGCTCGGGTATCTCCTCGACCGCGTGCCGCCGCGGCGCGTGATCGTGCCGTGCGTCGCCGTGTTCGGAGCCGGCTTCGCGTCGCTCGCGGTGCTGACGCCGCGGCTGTGGCACCTCTACGCGGTGTTCTTCGCGATCGGCGTCGTCGGCAACGGCACCGCGCAGATGGCGTACGCGCGCGCCGTGTCGAGCTGGTTCACCGCGACGCGGGGCACCGCGCTGGCGATCGTGATGGCCGGCGGCGCGATCGGCGCCATCGTGCTGCCGCCGGCCGCCCAGGTGCTCATCCGCGCGCTCGGCTGGCGCGGGGCCTGTGCGGTGCTGGGTGCGATGACGCTGGTCGTCGGCGTGCCCGCGGCAGCCCTGTTCGTCCGGGAACGGGAGGCGCCGGCGCACGCGGCCTCGTCGACCGCGGACGGCGCGTCGGTCAGGGACGGCCTGGCCTCGCGCGTCTTCTGGATTCTCGTCGTCGTGCTGTTCTTCAGCTCCATCGCGCAGAACGCGGCGCTGACGCACCTGCCGGCGCTGCTGAGCGACCGGGGCGTCACGCCAGGCGGCGCCGCGCTGGCACTCTCCGCGCTCGGCGCCGCCAGCCTCGTCGGCCGGCTCGCCACCGGCTGGCTGCTCGACCGCTTCTTCGCGGGCCGCGTGGCCTTCGCGAACCTCACCATCGCCGCGGCGGGCGCCTACTGGCTGGCGCACGCGGCGTCGCTGCCGGCGGGGGTGGCGGCGGCGGCGCTGATCGGGTTCGGGATGGGCGGCGAGGCCGACGTGACGCCGTACGCGCTGTCCCGCTACTTCGGGCTGCGGTCGTTCTCGGTGCTCTACGGCTTCACGTGGACGTTCTACGCGGTGGCGGGCGCGCTCGGCCCGGTGCTGGCCGGGCGGGCGTTCGACGTGACCGGGTCCTACCAGACCTTCCTGGCGCAGGTGGCGGGCGGAACGTTCCTCGTGGCCGCGCTGATGTTGCTGCTGCCGGCCTACGGCCGAAAGGCCGGCTCCGAGGCGTAGCCTTGCAAGGTCGGGGTGCCTCCGCTTACCATAGTGAAGTACCTCATCTCTCGAGTGGGCCTGTGGCGCAGCTGGGAGCGCGCATGAATGGCATTCATGAGGTCACCGGTTCGATCCCGGTCAGGTCCACCAACTCCCTCACGTCGTTCGACCTTCGGCAGCCCTGACGGCGCTCCGCTTCGCGCATGACGCTCCGCGTCGGCGAGGGGGGCGTGACGGGGCCGGCGCGGCGTGTGCCGACACGCAGGAGGCACAGCGGCGTTGCCCTCCTCGAGCACCGGGCGTGAACGGTCGTCAGCGCCCTGGGCCGGTGCTGCCCGCGCCCGCGGCGCGTCCGGTGCGTCCCGCCCCGCCGCCCGGCATGGTGGACCGGTGGAAGTGCACGATCCTCCAGCCCTCGGGCCGCCTCGCCACGACGAAGGTGAACCGCCCTGGGTTCTCGATCGTGTTGCCGTCGCGCGTGGCGTAGGTCACGTCGAGGCCGTTGACGACGACCACGGTGTCGGAGACGACCATGGCCGTCGATTCGAGCACCCTGGCGGACCGCGGCCGCTGCGTCAGCAGCGCCTGTTCGAAGTACTGCCTGACGCCGGCCGGCTCCGTCACGACGGTGCGGCTGCCCGTGCCCATGAAGAGCGCGTCGGGCGCGTAGAGCTTCGTGATGGCGTCGACGTCCGACGCGCCGAAGGCCTGCACCCATCGCTCGAGGACGGCCATCGCCTCTTCGCGAGGCCCGGCCGCGGCCGGGGCGCCGGCGCCGGCGATCGACAGGAAGGCCGCGAGGCCAAGCGAGGCGGTGCGGTGGACGAGGGCGTGCGGCGGCATGCCGCTTACTCTACACCGCCGTTCCCGGGCAGTCGCCGAAGGCCCGGTCGCATTCCGCGACGAGCGCTCCCGGGCCTCAGCGTGCGGTCACCACGATCGCGCTGCACGGCTTCGTCCCCACGCGGCGGTAGCCGTGCGGCGCGCTCGAGTCGAAGTACATCGAGTCGCCGGCGTCGAGCACGTACGGCTCGCCGGCGATGTCCACCTCCAGCCGGCCGCGCAGCACGTAGAGGAACTCGCCGCCCGGGTGCGCGTGCAGGCGGAGTGGACCTGGGCCGCTGAACAGGAAGTCGGCGTAGAAGGCGTTGAACCGCCGCTCGGTGGCGGGGAAGTCGAGCGACTGGAACTCGAACACGGCGTTGCCGTCGTCGCCCTCGGCCGGAAACGTCAGCCGGTCTTTCGTGCGGACGACGGCAACCGCCGGCCGGTCCCTGTCGCCGGTGAAGAAGTGGTCGAGCCCGACGCTGAACACCAGTGCGATCCTCAGCAGGGTGGGCAGCGTGGGGAACAGGCGGCCGCGCTCGATCTTCGAGAGCATCGCGGGTGACAGGCCGGTGTGGCGCCCCAGCTCCACCAGCCCCATCTTCTGCTTCTGGCGCAGCGCGCGAATCTTCGGGCCGATGGCATAGGCATCGAGCCCGTCTCTCAGCGTGTCGGACAGCACGTGTCTGGCTCCGTTTTGAACGCGGTTCAACGAACGTGAGTCGGAGTTTCTCACTGGGCATTCACGCTTGCCCATTGCGAATATTTAACTTGAAAGCACAATTCTTTGCTCGACAATTGACGCATGGCAGCAAAGGCACTGGCTCACTCCATCGACGGGGTGGCCGACGAGGTCGCGACGTTCGAGTGGCGGTCCATCGTGCCGGCCCCGGCGCGAGAGGTGTTCGCGTGGCACGAGCGGCCCGACGCCTTCCTGGAGCTTGCGCCGTCTCGCCGCCTGGTGACGCTGCTGGAGCGGGACGGCGGCATCCGGGACGGGGGACGCCTGCGTTTTCGGATGGGCGTCGGCCCGTTCGCGATCGAATGGCACGCGCGCCACTACGGCTACGTCGAGGGCGTCCAGTTCTGCGACGAGCAGGTCAGCGGCCCGTTCCGGGTGTGGCGCCACACGCATCGGGTGGTGCCCGTCGGGCCGGGCGCGTGCGCGATGGAGGACCACATCGAGTACGCACTGAAGGGCGGGCGGTTCTGGCGTCGCCTGGCAGGGCCCATCGTGCGTCGGCTGCTGGCCGTCGGCTTCGCCCAGCGGCACCGCGCGCTGCGCGACAGCCTGCGCCGCCTGGGAACGGTACACACTGAAGCATGACCATCTCCGCATCGGCCGTCCGCATCGGCGTCTCCACCTGTCTCCTCGGAGAGAAGGTCCGCTTCGACGGCGGGCACAAACGCGACCCGTTCCTGAACGACGCCTTCGCCCACTTCGTGGACTGGGTGCCGGTGTGCCCGGAGGTCGAGGCGGGGTTCGGGACGCCGCGCGAGGCGATGCGCCTGGTGCGGGTCGATGACGACGTGCGGCTCGTCACGGTGCGGACCAAGGTGGACGTGACGGCGCAGCTCGCGCGGGCGGTCGACCACCGGATTCCGTCGCTGGTGAAGCTGGATCTCGACGGCTACGTGCTCAAGAAGGACTCGCCGTCGTGCGGCCTGTTCCGGGTGAAGGTGTACGCCGAGTCGGGGCACAACGAGCGGAACGGTCGCGGGCTCTTCGCGACGGCCCTGGTCGAGGCGCTGCCGCTGCTGCCCGTGGAGGAAGAGGGCCGGCTGGGCGACCCGCGGCTCCGCGAGAACTTCATCGAGCGGGTGTTCGCCTACCGGCGCCTGCGGGAGTTCTTCGGCGCCGAGCCGCGCGCGGGCGACCTGGTGCGGTTCCATACGCGGCACAAGCTGCTGCTGCTCGCGCACGCGCCGGCGAAGTACGCGGAACTCGGCCGCATGGTCGCGTCCGTGCGCGGCCGGCTCTCGCGGAAGGTGATGGACGCCTACGCGGAGTCGTTCATGGCGGCGCTGTCCGTGCTGGCGTCCCGCGGGCGGCACGCCAACGTGCTGCAGCACATGGCCGGCTACTTCCAGACGCTGGTCGATGCCGAGTCGCGGCGCGAGCTGGGCCAGACCATCGAGGACTATCAGAAAGGGCTGGTGCCGCTCGTCGTCCCCATCACGCTCATCGCGCACCACGCGCGCCGGCACGACGTCCGCTACCTGCTCGATCAGGTGTACCTCCAGCCGCACCCGAAAGAGCTGATGCTGCGCAACCATGTTTGAGGTGTCCGCGGCCGATCCGCGCGTGCGCGTGCGGCGGGGCGGGCCGCCCGACCCGGACGGCACCTGCGTCGTCTACTGGATGCAGCGGGCGCAGCGCGCCGTCGACAACCCCGCCCTCGACGTCGCCATCAACCTGGCCAACGTGCTGGGCAAGCCCGTGGCCGTGTTCTTCGGGCTGAACCCGTTCGTCACGCGGGCCAACCTGCGGCACTACCAGTTCCTGGTCGAGGGCCTGCCCGGTCTCGAAGAGGGGCTCCGGCGCCGAGGTGTCACCCTCGTGCTGCGGCGCCATCCCGAGCACCGGCTGGGCCCGTTCCTCGAGCAGGTGCGCCCGGCCATCGTGATCGGCGACGAGAACCCGCTGCGCCAGGGCGAGGCCTGGCGCCGCACGCTGACCGACACGCTGCGCGTGCCGTTCTGGACGGTCGACGCCGACGTCGTCGTCCCGTCGCGCCTGATGGGGAAGGAGCAGTACGCGGCGCGCACGATACGTCCGCGCATCCACGAGCGGCTCCGGGAGTTTCTCGTGAGCCCCAGGGACGTCCACGCGCGCGTGTCGTGGGGGGCCGCGTCCTCCCCCGCCTCGCTCGCGGCATCCGGGGATCTGCTCGACGGCCTGCCGATCGACCGCGCGGTGAGCCCCGTCGATGGCCTGCGCGGCGGCACGGCCGAGGCCCGGAAGCACCTCGCCGCGTTCGTCGGCGGCGCACTCGCGGAGTACGACGAAGCGCGCAACCACCCGGAGGCCGACGGGACGAGCCGCCTGTCGCCCTACCTGCACTTCGGCCACATCGGTCCCCGCGAGGTCGCCCTCGCCGTCCGGGACTCCGGCGCGCCGCCCGACGCCGTGGCCGCACTGATCGAGCAGCTGATCGTCCGCCGCGAGCTGGCGGTCAACTTCGTCACGTTCAGCCCGCGGTACGACGAACTGGGCGGGTGCGAGGCGTGGGCGCGGCGCACGCTCGACGCGCACCGGGGCGACCCGCGCCCGCACCTCTACACGCTGGCGCAGTTCGAGGCCGCGGCGACGCACGATCCCCTGTGGAACGCCGCACAGGCGCAGATGACGCGGCTCGGTTGGATGCACGGGTACGTGCGGATGTACTGGGCCAAGAAGATCCTGGAATGGTCGGCGTCGCCCGAAGAGGCCTTCGCGACCGCGATCGCGCTCAACGACCGTTATCAGCTCGACGGCCGAGACCCGAACGGCTATGCCAACATCGCGTGGGCGCTCGGCGGCAAGCACGACCGGCCCTGGTTCGAACGTCCCGTGTTCGGCACCATCCGATGGATGTCGCTCGAGAGCACGTCGCGAAAGTTCGACGCCCGCGCCTTCATTGGCCGCTGGGCGCCGGACGGTGCGCGCCGGCCGCGCGAGGATCGCCTTGCGTTCTGACGCGTTGATGGTCGTCGTGAGCCTCGTGGCGGCCCTCGGGCTGGCCGCCGTCCGCCCGTCGGCGCAGACGACCGGGGCTGCCGTCGCAACGGTCGCCAGCGTGGACCTCGAGCGGTACCTGGGCGCGTGGTACGAGATCGGGCGCTATCCGAACTGGTTCCAGAAGTCGTGCGCCGGCGACGTGCAGGCCATCTACGCGACGCGGCCCGATGGCCGCCTCGACGTGACCAACCGCTGCCGCAGGGCGGACGGGACGGTCACCGAGGCGCGGGGCGTCGCGAAGGTCGTCGATACCACGACGCGGGCCAAGCTCAAGGTCCGCTTCGCGCCCGCGATCCTGTCGTGGCTCCCGATGGTCTGGGGCGACTATTGGGTGCTCGGCCTCGCGCCGGACTACTCGTGGGTGACGGTCGGCACGCCGGACCGCAAGTACTTGTGGGTGCTGGCGCGGACCCCGCGTGTGGACGAGGCCACGCTGCGTCAGGCCCTCGACGTCGCCGCCGCGAACGGCTTCGACGTCAGCCGCCTGATGATGACCTCCCAGGGGCCACGCCCGCCGGCCGAATAGGCGGGTCCCGCGTCTGTTCCCATGGGGGTTCCAGGCCGGGGACGGCGGCGACGGCCGAGCCGTCCGCCGTGCCATCCCCGACCGGCATCGATCCACCCGCCCGGCAGGAGCCGGGGCCGGGGGAGCGGCCCGGCCAGCTCAGCTGGTCAGGCCCTGAGGGGACCCGTGGCCGGCGAGGCCACAGCCGCGGCGGTCCGACGCTGGTTCGCCAGCGCCAGCCACTGCGCGAGCTGGCTCAAGGCGGCCTCGGGCGTCGGGCCGTAGAACGGCATCATGGCCGTTGGTGTGCCGGGGCGGCGCCGCAGCTGAGCCCGCCACTGATTACCGGCCGGAGTGACCTCAATTTCGAAGGTCCGTCCGCCGATAGTCTCTTCGAAGTGATGCGTCGTCACGGTGGTGTCCGTCGGCAGAGAACGCCGACGATCTTACGTGCGTGGCGCGAGCGATCAAGCGAAGCGGATCGCGAAGACGACGTCCACACCACGATCGGCCGCCGGGTATTCCGGATCGCGTCGACGAAATATTTTCGTCGTCAGGATCTCCACAGGATTTGCACCGTGCGTCCACAGGTTTTCAACACCGCCGCGCGAAGCGGCGGGGATACAATGTGGCGTCCCCGACTCATGCCTGTGCTTTCGAGGTTGGCGCTCGCCGTGTCGCTCGTCGTGGCCGGTGCGGGAATCGCCGCCGCGGCGCCTGACGCGACCATCTTCCGGATCTTCCTGAAGGACGGGTCCTCGGTGGCGAGCTACGGGGAGTTCTCCCGCGTCGACGGCCGCGTGATCTTCTCGATTCCGGTCGGCGGCCCCTCCGACGACCCGCGCCTGCAGATCGTCTCGGTGCCGGCCTCGCAGGTCGACTGGGGCCGGACGGATCGGTACGCGGCCTCGGCCCGCTACGACCGCTACGCCACCACCCGCGCCGAGTCGGACTTCCAGGAGTTGAGCAACGAGGTGGCGCGCGTGCTCAACGACATCGCGCTGACCACCGACCGCGCCAAGGCGCTGGCGGCGGCCGAGCAGGCGCGGCGGGCCCTGGCCGACTGGCCCCGCGAACACTACGGGTACCGGGCCGACGACGTCCGGGAGATCGTCGCGCTGATCGACGAGGCGATCGTGGGCCTCAAGGCCGCGCCCGGCGCCAGCCCCTTCGACCTGTCGCTCGTGGCGCCGCCGCCGGTCGTGATGCCGGAGCGGGAGCCGATGCTGCCCGTGCCGACCTCGCGCGAGCAGCTCCAGCACGTGCTGACGCTGGCGGGGCTCGCCGACAACGCCGCCGAGCGGCTGGCGCTGCTGCAGTCGGCGCTGACGATGACCACCGAGTCGACCGCGCTCGGCGTGGCCGAGTCCACCGCGATCCGTCGCTCGATCGAGCGGCAGATCCGCACCGAGCAGTCGACCGATCGGCGCTACGCGCGCCTGACGACGTCGCTGGCGGTTCAGGCGAAGAAGGCCGCCAGCCGGGCGCAGATCACCAGCGTCGAGCGCCTGCTGTCGCGGATCGAGCGGGAGGATGCGCGGCTCGGGCGCAAGCGTCCGGAGACCATGCAGGCGCTGCGGGCCACCGTCGAGACTCGCCTCGAGGACGCCCGCCGGCTGCGGCTGCTGCGCGACCAGTGGGAGGTGCGGCGTGCCATCTACCGCGACTACCAGAAGCTGGTGGGTTCGCAGCTGACGCAGCTGGTGCAGTCGCAGCCGTCACTCGAGGCGATCCGCCGCCTCGAGGGGCCGAAGCCCGCGGCGCTCAACTCCCTGAAGACCCAGTTCAGCGGCGGCGCGGAGCGGCTCGCCCGCGTGCCGATTCCGTCCGACCTGCGCGCCGCGCACGAATTGCTGGTCGGGGCGTGGCGCTTCGCCGAGACGGCCGTCAAGGGACGGCAGGAGGCGATTGCCAGCGGCAACGTCGCCCGCGCGTGGGAGGCGTCGTCGGCCGCCGCAGGCGCGCTGATGATGATCTCCCGCGTCCAGCTCGAGATCCAGGGCCTCCTCGAACCGCCCAAGCTGCAGTGATCACGCCTCGGACGACGCGCCTGGTCCGTGCCCCCCACCTCCAGGCGTTCCGTGCGGCCCTGCGCGATCTCGCCTGCGACGGTCCGCCGCTCGACGCCCGCGATCGCCTCGTCGTGGTGCCCACCCGCGCCGCGGCGGAGTACCTGCGCCGGGGCCTCGAAGCACGTCTGGCCACGGGCGGCGGCGCGGTGGCCGCGATCCTGCCCGAATTCGCAACCGGGTCGACACTCGTGCCGAAGATGGCCGAGCGCCTGTCGCTCGACCATCCCGTGCTGAGCGACGCCGAACGCGAGGTGCTGCTGGGCGTGGCGTGCCGCGAAGCCAGGGCGTCGGGCGTCGAGCCGCCGTTCCAGTTGCGCGCGGGCCTGGTGGCCGAGATTCTGCGCTTCTACGACGCGCTGCGGGATCACCAGAAGGACCTCGACACCTTCGAGCGCCTGACGCTGGCGCTGCTCGAGCCGGGCGCCGTCGACGACCGCGGCGCCGAGCGGCTCGTGCGTCAGACGAGGTTCCTCGTCGCGGCCTTCCGCGCGTTCGAGCGCACGCGCGCCGCGATCGGCCTCGACGTGCACGATCTGCGGCGGCACCTGATCACGGCGCCAGCCGCGCGCCCGTACCGGCACCTGGTCGTCGCCGTCGGCGATCGCGCGTTCGACCCGCACGGGCTGCCGCCCGCGGACTGGGACCTGCTGGCGCGCGTGCCCGGCCTCGAGCGACTCGACCTCGTCGTCACCGAGGCGGTTCTCGCCGGGGCCCATCACGAGAAGCTCCATCAGATGCTGCCCGGCATCGACGAGGTGCGGGTCGGCGACGGCCTGCCGGTCCAGGCTCCGGTGCTGCTCGTGACGCCGTCTGGCGAGGCGTTGCACGTGGCTCGCGACCGCGAGGAGGAGATCGCGCGCTTCGCGCGCCACGTCAAGGGAGCGGTCCGGCGCGGCGAGCTGGCCGGACTCGAGCGCGCGGCCCTCGTCGTCCGCCAGCCCTTGCCCTACGTCTACCTGACGCGCGAGGTCCTCCGGGCCGCCGGCGTGCCGTGTCAGATGTTCGACGCGCTGCCGCTGGCCGCCGAGCCCTTCGCCGCGGCGCTGGATCTCGTGTGCGCGGTGATCGAGACGGCGTATGCCCGCCTGCCGGCGATCGCGCTGCTGCGCTCGCCGCACTTCCGCTTCGTGGCGGACGGCACGCCGCTCGGTGCGCGCGACATCCGGGCGCTCGACGACGCGCTGGCCGAGGCGGGGTATCTCGGCGAGGCCTCGCAGCTGGCACACCTGCTCGCACGGTGGCGTTCGACGCCGGTGGACGACCGTCGCGCGGCGAGCACGGCCAGGGCCACGCGCGCGGGCGACGTGCTGCTGCGTCTGGCGACCGAACTCGAGCCGCTGCGCACGCCGGCACCCGTGGCGACGCTCCTGGCGCGCCTGCTCGAGTTCCTGGCCCGCTACGAGCACCTGCCGGGCCCCGACGATCCGTTGCGCACCCGGCAGCTGCGCGCCCGCGGCGCGATCCTGGGCACGCTCGCGGCCCTGCGTGACGCACACGAGGCGCTCGACCCGGTCGAGGTGGACTTCGCGCACGTGACCGCGCTGGTGCGGCGGTGGATCGAGTCGCAGACCTTCGCGCCGCGGGCCGGCGACGCCGGCGTGCACCTGGTCGACGCGGCGAGCGCGCGGTTCGGCGACTTCGACGACGTGCAGCTGGCCGGCCTCGTCGAGGGCGAGTGGCCGGACCATCCGCGGCGCAGCATCTTCTACTCGCCAGGCGTGCTCCGCGAGCTCGGCTGGCCCGCAGAGACCGAGCGGCTCGAAGGGGTCCGCGCCGCCTTCGCGGACCTGCTGACCCTGCCCTCGGCCCGGCTCATCGTCTCGACGTTCCAGCTCGAGGCCGACGCGCTCGTCAGCACGTCGCCGCTCGTCGACGTGCTCCAGTCCGCGGCGCTCGACGCGGCGGAGGCCCCGCGCGCCGCCGGACGGGTCTTCGACGACGAGGCCCTGAGCCTGGACCCCGTGCAGGTGACTGCCCTGGCCGACCCAGCCCGGACGTGGGCGAATCTGCGCGTGGCCGCGCCCGGCCGCGACGAGCCGCGCTACCGGGGCATCACCTCCGGGTACCAGCCTGGCCCGATCTCGCTGAGCGCGCTCGAGCAGTACCAGGACTGCCCGTTCACGTTCTTCGCGCGCCGCGTGCTCGGTGTCGGGGAGCCCGTCGAGGACCAGTCCGCGTTGACGCCGAGGGCGCACGGCACCTTCGTGCACGACGTGCTGCATCGCTTCCTCGCGGCATGGGATGCGCGCGGGCGCGGGCCGATCACCGTGGACACGATCGACGAGGCGCGGGCCGTGGCGGCCGAAGTGGCCGAGCCGCTGCTGGCCGCGCTGCCGCAGGCCGACGGCGCGCTGGAGCGGACGCGGCTGTTCGGTTCGGCGATCTCGACGGGCGTGATCGACGTCGTGCTCGGCATCGAGGCGTCGCGGCCGCCGGACGCGGTGCAGGAGCGGTGGCTCGAATACGAGCTTCAGGGCGACTTCGCGCTCGGCGCGGCGGACGGGCGCCGCGTGGCGCTCAGGGGGGTGGCCGACCGGATCGACCTGCTGTCCGGGCGACGGCTGCGCGTCGTCGACTACAAGACGGGGCAGCCGCCAAAGGCCTCACGCGCGCTGCAGGTGCCGATCTACGCGCTCTGCGCGCAGGAACGGCTCAGCGAACGCGACGGCGCGCCCTGGACCGTCGCCGAAGCGGGCTACGTCTCGTTTGCCGCCAGGCGCGCCGAGACGGCGATCGTGGAGGCCTCCGGCAGGGGCGCGGCCGAGGCGCTCGACGGGGCCCGCGAGCGGCTGTTCGGCGTGCTCGACGGCATGGCGCGGGGCGAGTTCCCGCCGCGGCCCCACGAGCCGATGCGCTGCGGGTACTGCCCCTACGCGACGATCTGCCGGAAGGACTACGTCGGTGACGAGTGACCCCTGGCTGCCGTTCGACGCCGAGGACACGTCGGTCGAGTCGCGGATCGACGCGCGCGATCGCGACGCCCGCGCGCGCGCCGTCGATCCGCGGGCCAACGTCGCCCTCGAGGCGTCGGCTGGCACGGGCAAGACGAGGGTGCTCGTCGACCGCTACGTCAACCTGCTGAAGGAGGGCGTGGACCCGGCGAACGTCCTGGCCATCACCTTCACGCGCAAGGCCGCGGCCGAGATGCGCGAGCGCATCGTCTCCACGCTGGAGGCGGCCGCGCGAACCGGCGCGATCCGGCCCGAGCGCTGGCGGGAGCTGCAGGATCGCCGCGCCGACATCGCGATCAGCACGATCGACGCGTTCTGCCTGTCGCTGCTGCGCGAGTTTCCGCTCGAGGCCGATCTCGATCCCGGTTTCTCGATGGCCGACGAGACCGAGGTGCCGCGCCTGGTCGACGCGTCGCTCGATCGCGCGCTGCGGATCTGTCGCGGCATCGCCGGCAGCGACGAAGACGTCGCGCTGGTGTTCGCGCAGCTGGGCGACCGCCGCCTGCGGGCCGGCCTCGCCGCCCTGCTCGGGCGCCGCATCGTCGCGCCCGGCATCCTCGAACGCTACCTCGCCAGCGGGCCCCGCGACTGGGACGTGGCCACCGTGGCGCGGCGCGGCGCCGAGCGCCTGCGCGACCTGTTCGCCGGGATGCGGGGCGGGGTCGAGGGGTTCATCGAGCGCGGCCCGCTGGCGCCGGGCTTCCGGCTGGTCGCGCGCCAGCTGCGCGCGGTGCTGCAGGACGGACGCCACGAACCCGCGAGCGTGCAGGCGGCCTTTGCGCGGTGCCGGCCGGTGTTCTGCACACAGGAGGGCGAGCCACGCAAGCGGCCGGGCCACCCGAAGAGCCAGTTCGCGTCCGAGGCCGACTACCGGTACCACAAGGAGGCCGTGGTCGGGCACGCAGCCGCCTTCGTCCAGGCGTACGCGGCCTACCGCCAGGACCTCAACGTGCTGGTGTCACGCGGCGTGATGCGGGTGTTCCGCGTCGCCGAGCAGGAGTACCGGCGCACGCTCGACACGCACGCGGTGCTCGACTTCTCGGACGTGCTGCTGCGCGCCCTGCAGCTGCTGCGGCAGATGGAGGAGTTCTCGCAGAGCCGATACCGCCTGGAGTCGCGCTATCACCACGTGCTCGTCGACGAGTTCCAGGACACGAGCCGCGCGCAGTGGGAGCTCGTGTCGCTGCTCGTGCAGGCGTGGGGCGCCGGCGCGGGCCTGGCGCACCAGGGCCCGCTCGAGCCGTCGATCTTCATCGTCGGTGACCGCAAGCAGTCGATCTACGGCTTTCGCGACGCGGACGTCTCGGTGCTCCGCGAGGCCGGGCGGCACCTCGAGTCGTTGCGGCCGGGCGGCGACGTGCGCCGGTCGATCTCGCGCAGCTACCGATCGGGGCCCGCGCTGCTCGGCTTCTTCAACGACGTCTGCGCCGAGATCGACAAGGTGCCGGCCCGTGCCGACGCCTTCGCCTACGAGGAGGCCGACCGGTTTCCCCTCCACGGTGCGGTCGCCTCGCCCATGGGCGAGGCGCTCGGGCTGCTCGCGGCCGACACGCCCGAGGCGTGTGCCGGGCTGACCGCGGTCGAGATCGGCCGGCTGATCGACCAGAAGGCCCAGGTGCGCGACCGTGACACCGGGTTGCCCCGCGACGTGCGGCCGGGTGACGTCGCGATCCTGTTCCGTACCCGCGAGAGCCACCGCGAGTTCGAGCAGGCGCTCGAGCGGCGCGGCATCCCCTCGTACGTCTACAAGGGCCTGGGCTTCTTCGACGCGGACGAGATCAAGGACGTCCTGGCGCTGCTGTGGTACCTGGCCGACCCGGTCTCGGACCTGCGGGCGGCGGCATGGCTGCGGTCACGGTTCGTCCGCGTGTCGGACGAGGGCTTGCGCCGGCTGGCTCCGCGCCTGGCCGACGCGCTGCGGATGCCCGAGGCCCCGCCGGCGGTGGGCACGCTCGATGAGGACGACCGGCGCGTGTTCGTGGCGGCGCGAGCATCGTCGGCGCGCTGGCGCACGCTCGTCGACCGGGTCCCGCCGGCCGAACTGCTCGACGTCGTCCTGCGGGAGTCGGCCTATGCGTTCGAGTTGCGCGGACCGCGGCGGCCGCAGGCCCGCGAGAACCTGAAGAAGTTCCGTGCCCTCGTCCGCCGGATCCAGAACCGCGGCTACGCCACGCTCGATCGCATCGTGTCGCACCTGGACCGGCTGGCCGTGGGCGACGAGGCCAACGCCGCGATCGACGCCACCGACGCGGTGAACCTGATGACGGTCCACGCCTCGAAGGGCCTCGAGTTTCCGGTGGTGTTCCTGGTGAACCTGTCGCGGGGCACGGGCAACCGCCGTGATCCGATCCGCCTCAGCGGCGCACCCGACGGGTCGCCTTCCGTATCGGTCGGCGACTTCCTGTCCGAGGCCGACGAGGACGAGGCGCCGCGCGACGCGGAGGAAACCAAGCGACTGCTCTACGTCGCGTTGACACGCGCGCGCGACCGCCTGTACCTGGCGTCGGCGCTCAAGGACGGGCGGCTCGCGCCCGGAACCGGCAGCCTGGCCTCCGTGCTGCCGCTCCCGGTCCAGGCGCTCTTTTCGCAGGCGCTGGCGGGGGCGGATCCGGTGGCCTGGTCGGCGCGGTCGGGGGCTGTCCACACCTTCCGGGTCTGCCGCCCGGAGTCGGCTCCGGCGGCTGTCGGGACGGGGATCGCGTCCGGGGCGGGCGCGCCGTTCCCGGCCGCTGACCGGGCCGTTGCCCTCACCCCGCAGGGGGGTGGTCTGCCAGCGTCGCCCGACGCTGCGCGGGGCTCGACCGACGACGATCTGGCGCCGGTCGACGCGGCGCCGGGTCCCGTGTCGTCGACCGCGGCTGCGGCCGAGGCCGTCGCGGGCGGCGACGCCGCGCGGGTGCGCCGGGCCCTGCAGGGCGATGCCTCCAGCCGTGCGATCGGGGTGCTGGTGCATCGGCTGCTGCAGCGGGCCGGCGTGGACCCGGCGCTGGTTGCCGAGCCCGGCGATCGGGCAGCCCGGGGTCGTGTGCGGGCGGCGGCAGCCAGGCTGCTGGGGGACGACGAGGGGGCAGAGGCGGTCGACCGCGCCGCCTGGATCGAGCAGGCCGTCGAGGCTTTTGAGGCCATCCGCGGGCGGGCCGACGTGCAGGAGGTGCTGCGCGACGCCGAGGCGTTCTACGAGGTCCCGTTCTCGATGGTGGAACAGGGCCGCGTCGTGCGCGGCACCATCGACTGCCTGGTGCGGTCGGCCTCGGGCGCGGTCACGGTGCTGGAGTTCAAGACCGGGCGTCCCAAGCCCGAGCACGAGGTGCAGGCCGGGTTCTACCGCCGGGCCGCACAGTCCGTGTTTTCTGGGATACCGGTCACCTCGCTCCTGGTCTACGCCACCCCTGAGGCGAAATAGATACGACGCGGCTTCGGGCTGCGTTGACGATGGACGGCGAAAGCGTGCATCTGGGCGCGTCTGGCCGAAATATCACCAGATTTGGGCCCGATTCTGATTGCGCCTCCCGGAAGCCTTCCCATACAATCGGATCCGGCGGGTCGCGGGCGGGTGCCGGGACCGTGAGCCGTGCGCTTCACCGAGGAGTGACCGTTGACCACCAAAGAGGAGACGCTCGTGGCGTTGACCTGTCCCAGTTGCGGGAATGACCAGAAGTTCCTCGTCAAGACGCTGCAGATGCACATCGTCAGCCTCGAGGATGGCCGGGTCGACGTGTCGGAAGAGGGGCGCCCGAACGTGCTCGAACTGCTCTGCGACGAGTGTGAGACGGCCCTGAACATCGACGACGTCGACGAAGGGGTCCGGAAGGAACTGCTGCTGACGCTCGGCGCCCGCTAGCGCGGCCGCCCGGCCGCCTCGCCTCCCTTCAGTCTTCCCCGTCCTTGTTCAGTTCTTCGAAGTAGTCACATTCCGGGCACACCCACTCCTGCAGCGTCTTGGTCGCGGTCTGGGGCGTGCCTGGAACGCGATCGGTCAGCTGGCGTTCGACGAGTCGCATGAACTCGCCGCACATCGGGCATTCCTTCGGTGGCATTGACTTCTCCTGACCCGGCTCCTATGGTACCAGCTCTGTGATGGGCGATCCGACGTTCCGGCCGTTCGGGGGCGGCGCCGTGGCCGTGCTGGCGGGGGAAGAGCGCCGCCGCGCGTCCCGGTATTTCGCCGACGAAGTCGCGATCGACTTTCCGTCGATCGACGAGGCCGTGGACCGGATCCGGCGCGGTTTCGTCGCGCCCGAGCGTCCGTTGCCGGTGATGGCCTCGCTGTGGCTGACCCGGCGGGACGCCGCCGCCGGCGCCGTGCTGCCGCTCGAGGTGGCCGTCCGCTGCGTCTGCCGCCAGTGCGGCGGCCGCGGGGAGTCGTGGGCGGAGCACTGCGCCGGGTGCGCCGGCACCGGCGCCGAATACCTGCAGCACCAGGTGCAGGTGAGCCTGCCGGCCGGCGTCGCCGACGGCGCCCGCTTCCACTTCACCGTCACGCCCCGGCACCATCCGCCCACCCTGGTCGAGTTGCGCGTCTCGGTGGCCTGATCCGCCGTGGAACGCCATCTCGCGCTGCTCGCGGTGCTGGCCGCCGTGTGGGGTGCGCTGGCGGCCCTGGTGGGCGTGTCCCTGCTGCTGCTGGCCGCGGGCGCGTTCTCGCAGGGGCTCGTGCCGACCGGTCCGGCACTCGGCGTGGCCGCCGGCCTGACGGCCGCCGCCGTCGCGATCTTCGGGCTGATCGCGGTCACCTGGGGCGCCGCCCACCTGTGGGTGTCGGCCATGCTGCGCCGGCACCGGCCGGTCGGGCGGCTGCTGATGCTCGGCCTGGCCGGCGTCGATCTGCTGGTGCTGCCCTTCGGGACCGCGCTCGGTGCCTATGCGTTCTGGGTGCTGCTGACCCACGGCGGCGACCGCCTCTTCACGGTCGGCCGCAAGGGATAAGATCGGAAGCATGTCCCCGACTGCTGACCGTGACGCCATCCTGAACGCGCTGCGCGCGGTGAACGACCCCGACCTGCGCCGCGACATCGTGACGCTTGGGTTCGTCAAGGACCTCGCCGTTGCCGACGGCCGTGTGTCGTTCCAGATCGAGCTGACGACGCCCGCTTGTCCCGTCAAGGACCAGATGCGCGACCAGGCCGTGGCCGCCGTGAGGGCGTTGCCCGGGGTGGCCGACGTGCAGGTGCAGATGACGGCCCGGGTGCGGTCGGCGTCGGCGCCGGAGAAGGGCGGGCCGCCGCTCGCAGGCGTCAAGAACGTCATCGCGGTGGGTGCCGGCAAGGGCGGCGTCGGCAAGACGACGGTCGCGGTGAACCTGGCGCTCGCGCTGGCGCGGCTCGGCAGCAAGGTCGGCATTCTCGACGGCGACATCTACGGTCCGAACGTGCCGATGATGTTCGGCCTCAACACCCAGTTGACGACCGACGGGCAGAAGATCCTGCCGGCCGAGAAGCACGGCGTGCAGGTGGTGTCGATTGGCTTCATGACCAACGACGACTCGGCCATCATCTGGCGCGGTCCGATGCTGCACGGCGCCATCCAGCAGTTCTTCAAGGAAGTGGCCTGGAAGGACCTGGACTACCTGATCATCGACATGCCGCCGGGCACCGGCGACGTGGCGCTCAGCCTGAGCCAGACCGTGCCGGTCGTCGGCGCGGTCGTCGTGACGACGCCGCAGCAGGTGTCGCTGGCCGACAGCCGTCGCGCCGTACGGATGTACGAGAAGCTCAAGATCCCCACACTCGGCATCGTCGAGAACATGAGCTACTTCTCGTGCCCCAACTGCCACCACGAGTCCGACATCTTCGGCCACGGCGGGGGCGAGGGGCTCGCGCGCGACATGAACGTGCCGTTCCTCGGCCGCCTGCCGATCTACCAGCCGATCCGCGAAGGAGGCGACACGGGCGTGCCCATCGTCGTGTCGGAGCCTGCGTCGGCGGCGGCGCGCGCGTTCTTCACGGTGGCCGAGCGTGCGGCCGCGCAGGTGTCGATCTCGGCCCACAAGAACGCCGAGGCCTTCAAGGGCAAGATCCCGCTGATCCCGGTCCGGTGAGCGCCGACGTGTCGTCGATCGAGCTGCCGTTCGCCAGGCGCACCCTCGGCAACGGCCTGGACGTGATCGTCCACGAGGATCGCCACGTGCCGATCGTGGCCGTGAACCTGTGGTACCGGGTGGGCTCGAAGGACGAGCGTCCCGGCCGCACCGGCTTCGCGCACCTGTTCGAGCACCTGATGTTCGAGGGCTCCGAGCACCACGACGCCGGCTACTTTCCTCCGCTGCAGCAGGCGGGTGCGCTGCTCAACGGCTCGACGAGCACCGACCGGACCAACTACTGGGAGGTGGTGCCGACGAGCGCCGTCGACCTGGCGCTGTGGATGGAGTCCGACCGGATGGGCTACCTGCTGCCCGCGTTGACGCGCGAGCGGTTCGAGACCCAGCGCGGGGTCGTGCTCAACGAGCGGCGCCAGAGCTACGAGAACCGGCCGTACGGGTTGGCGTTCATGGCCATCGTCGACGCGCTGTTTCCTCCAGGGCATCCCTACAGCTGGATGACCATTGGCGCGGCCGACGACATCCGCGCGATGCAGTTCGAGGACGTGCAGGCCTTCTTCCGGACGTACTACCAGCCGTGCAACGCATCGCTCGTGCTCGCGGGCGACATCGAGACCGCGCGCGCCTTCGACCTGGCCGACCGCTACTTCGGCGACTTCCCCGCCGGGGAGCGACCGCCAGCCGTGACGGCCACCGCGTCGCTCGACCGCGGGCGCGCGCTCGTGCAGGAGGACCGCGTCGAGTTGCCGCGCCTGTACCTGGCGTGGCACTCGCCGGCGATGTTCGCGCCTGGCGACGCGGACCTGGACCTTGCGGCAGACCTGCTCGCCAACGGCAAGACCTCGCGCCTCTATCGCACGCTCGTCTACGAGAGGCGCATCGCGCTCGACGTCTCGGCCTCGCAGCACTCACGGCTGCTGAGCAGCTTCTTCCTGCTCGCCGTGACCGCGGCACCGGGCCACGGGCTGGCCGAGATCGCCGCCATCGTCGACGAGGAGCTGCGGCGCGTGGCCGCCGACGGCCCGACCGACGCCGAGATGGAACGCGGTGCCGCGCACGCCGAGGCGCACTTCATGTACCGGCTGCAGACGGTGGGCGGCTTCGGCGGCAAGTCCGACCAGCTGAATCTCTACAACGTCTTCACGGGCGACCCCGGCTTCTTCGGGCGCGATCTCGAGCGCTACCGCGCCGCCACGCGCGCGTCGGTGCGGGGCGCCGTCGCTGCGCACCTGACCTCGAAGCCCCGCGTGGCGCTGAGCGTGGTGCCGCGCGGGCAGGTCGCGCTCGCGCTGCCGGGCTCCGAGCCCGTGGTGGTGTCGTGATGGCCGTGGATCGTTCGGCGCTGCCGGCCGTCGGCCCGGACCCGGCGTTCGCCTTCCCGCGCATCGCCCGCCATCAGCTGGCCAACGGCGCGCGCGTGTGCACGGTAGAGCACCACGGCGTGCCCGTCGTGACCTTCATCGTCCAGATCGACGGCGGCTACGGTGCGGATCCGTCCGGCCGCGAGGGGCTCGCGGCGATCACGGCCGACATGGCCGACGAGGGCACGGGCGACCTCAGCGCCATCGATGTCTCCGACGCGCTCGAGCGCATCGGCGCCGAGTACGAGGTGGAGGTCGGCGCCGACGCCACGAGCTTCTCCCTGACGACGCTGACCCGCTTCGCCGCCCGCGGAGCGGACCTCGCCGCGCGGATGATCTCGCGGCCGAGCCTGCGTCAGGCGGACTTCGACCGCGTCCGCCAGCTGCGGATCGACAGGTTGACGCAGCTCAAGGACATGCCGGGTCCGACGGCCGACCGCGCCTTCCTGCGCCGGCTCTACGGTCTTCACCCCTACGGGCATCTCTCCATCGGCACCGAGGCGGCGCTGTCGTCGCTGGCGCTGACCGACGTCGAGGCGTTCCAGACCTGGCGGTGCCGGCCGTCGGCGGCGACGGTGGTGGCCGTCGGGCGCCTGTCGCACGAGGCGCTGCTGCAGGCGGTGGCTGAAGCGTTCGGCGGCTGGGAGGATCCCGCCGGGTGCGTGGCCCAGGAGCCGGCAGCCGCCGACATCGAGCCGCCGGCCACGCGCGGCGGCCTCGCCATCGTGCCACGGGAGGGCGCCGCGCAGTCCGAGTTGCGGATCGGGCACCTCTCCGCACGGCGCGGCACGCCAGACTATTCGGCGCTGACGGTGATGAACGCGGTGCTCGGGGGCCAGTTCGTCAGCCGCCTGAACCTGAAGCTGCGCGAGGAAAAGGCGTTCACCTACGGCGCCCGCTCCGGCTTCGACTGGCGCCGGGGCCTCGCGCCGTTCGCGCTGCAGACGAGCGTCCACACGGGCTCCACCGCCGAGGCCGTCGAGGAAGCACTGGCTGAGCTGGCCGGCATCCGCGGCCCGAAGCCCGTCACCGACGCGGAGCTGGCCCTGGCGAAGGCGTCCCTGACGCGGGGATATCCGCGCGGGTTCGAGACCACCCAGCAGGTGGCGCGCGCCGTGTCGCAGCTCGTGCTCTACGATCTGCCCGACGCCTACTTCGCCGAGTTCGTGCCGAAGATCAACGCCGTGACGGCGTCCGACGTCACGCGCGCCGCGGAGCGCTATCTCGACCCGGCGAAGATGCACACGGTCATCGTCGGCGACCCCGCCCAGATCGAGGGGCCGCTGCGCACGCTCGACATCGGCGAGCCAGAGCTCCTGCCCGTCGAGCCGCGTCGGTAGTGCTCCTACGCATCCGGGGGAACTTGCCTGCGGCCGCGCCGCCAACGTTTCTGCATCGGCCGGCTTCCGGCCAGAACGGTGGTCCGCGCGTCGTAGTACGCTAACCGTCTCCACATCAGGCCGCCATGCCCGAATCCGACCGGTCCACCGGTCCGCCCGCCTCGGACGAACAGACGTTCGACCGTGTCGTACGCGTCGGGGTGGTCGTGGGCATCATCGCCGCCGTGATCGCCGGCGCGACGATCTGGCTCCTGCTGACCGACCCCGTCACCGTGGCGACGGCCGTCGACTCGGGCGAGATCTCGCTACTCGTGCTGCAGCTCGCGCAGGTGGTCTACGACGCGCTGGCCGCGCTGCTCGCGTATCTCTGATCAGGCCGACTCGGCCCTGGCTTTCGACGCGCGGTTCATCGACTCGAATCCCGCCCGGGTACCGGTGAGCGTCTCGCCCAGGCCCTCCAGGCGCGCGCCTGCTCGGCGACAGCGCCTTCCTCAGTGCCGCGGGTCCGCCCCTCCGAGTCGTCCCCGGGCCGACTCGAGGGGGCCCACGGCGTCGACGCTCGCGCTGGCCTTGGCCAGACCGAACGGGGGCATCCCGCTGTAGACGCATTCGTACTCGCCGGCGCGCACCTGGTACGTCTCGTGCCAGATGCCTACGTCGCCGCGGCTCCTGCCGACGCGCCGGTTGAAGTCGAGCCAGGCTGGCCAGTGCGACTGGCTCGGGTCCCGCGCGTAGGCCTCGAGGTGCTCGAACGAGCGCCAGTACTGGACGATCACCCCGACGCTCATGATGTGCCCGAGGAATCCGGATTCGGGACGCCCCTCGAGCTCCTTGAGCATCCTGGGCATCGCCAGGAACACCGGAAGCCACTTATGGACCTTCAGCGGCTTGTTGATGCGCATGCCGATCAGGAAGACGACGAAGTCGCCGTCGATCTTCGCGGTGACGCGTTTTGGTGCGGCCGTGCTCATCGCAACGCCTCCCACCCATCGCGCGACGGGGGCATGGAAGTCAGACTCGCCTGAGGAGACCGAGCATATCATCGGGCCCCACGGGCCAGCGCTCGTGTGAGGTCGCCCGCGGCGAGCGCGCGGCATCCAGCCGCGCCCTGCCCGGCCCAGAGCGGCGAGAAAGCGCCGCTGCCCATGCTCTCGGCCCTTGCGCGCAGCGGGGCGACGGCCGCCGCGGCGAGGGGGAAGGGCGGGGCAGCCGGGTTGACGTAGCCCAGCTCGCGCATGAGCCGGTTCACGATGCCGCGGGCCGGGCGGCCGGTGAGCACGTTGGTCACGGCCGTCACGCGGGCCGCCGCGCTCTCGAGTGCGGCCCGGTGCACCGCGCTCGTCGTGGCCTCCGGACACAACAGGTACGCGGTGCCCACCTGCACCCCCGCGGCGCCGAGCGCCATGGCGGCGGCGACGCCCTGGGCGTCCGCGATGCCTCCCGCGGCGATGACCGGAACCCTCACCGCCTGCACGATCTGGCGGGTCAGCGCGAACGTGCCGACCTGTGTGCCGACGTCGTCCGTCAGGAACATGCCCCGATGCCCTCCGGCCTCGAATCCTTGCGCGATGACGGCGTCGACGCCGTGTGCTTCCAGCCAGCGCGCCTCGTCAACGGTGGTCGCCGACGACAGCACCGTCGCCCCCCAGCGTCGGACGCGTGCCAGCAGGTCTGGTGCGGGCAGGCCGAAGTGAAAGCTCACCACGCGGGGCGCGTACACCTCCAGCACGTCCACCGACTCGGCGCTGAACGGCCGGCGGCCCGGTCCCGCCGGGATGGCCGTCGAATCGATGCCGAACTCCACGAAGTAGGGCGAGAGGACGGCCCGCCAGGCGGCCTCGCGCTCGGGGTCGGGCTCCGGCGGCTGGTGACAGAAGAAGTTGACGTTGTAGGGCCTGGTGGTCTGCGCCACGATGGCCGCCAGTTCCTGGCGCAGGGCGTCCATGCCGAGCATCGCGCAGGGCAACGAGCCCAGGCCGCCTGCGTTGGACACCGCCACCGCCAGGGCGCTGCCCTGCACGCCGGCCATGGGCGCCTGGATGATCGGAAGGTCCACGCCGAGCAGCCGCCGCAGACCCATCGTCAGTCGGCGTGATCCGGGCGCAGGCGTGCCCTGAGATCCCGATACGCGGCGTCGATGAGTGCGGCCAGGGCCGCGTGGTCCTGCTCCCGGTCCGGTCTCAGCTTCACGTGTCGCATGCGCTTGCCCGTCCCCTCCAGGAGGCCCGCCGGGTCGTGGAGTGCCGAGCCGAGGAAGAAGCCGACGTTGACGTGGTGGCTGAATGCGTTCACGTAGGCGAACGCCGCGTCGCCGATGCAGGCGGTCGGGGCTCCATCGTGCATCAGCTCGCGCACGTCGTCGCCGCATTGCCGCATCCGGGCGAACCACGTCTCCGCGAGCGGGCGCAAGTCGTCTCGCTGGCCCCGCAGCCAGGCGTCGATCGCGGGATCCCGCTTCACCGCCCCCGGGAAGCGCATCAGCCGGTCCATGTGCCGGCGCGCAGGGTACTACAGCACCTTCTTCAGGAACCTGATCAGCACGTACGCGTCGAGATACTTGAACGGCGCCATGCCGGTGCTGTAGTGCCCGCAGGGCAGCACCGCCACCTCGTGCGGGATGTGGCGCCGTTCGAACTCGGCGATGAGCGTCCGCGACAGGTCGACGGGGAAGGTGAGGTCGTACCGGGCGTAGACGAGCAGGGCTCGCGCGTGATCGATGCGCCCCAGGTACGACCACGGGCTGATCGGCCGCCAGTAGTCGCGCAGCTCGTCCAGCGTCACGTGGCCGTCGAGCCCCGCGCGCACATGGCGCGTGGACAGGCCGCGCCACACGACGTCGGCGAACCACGGCGAGACGTGGTTGAGCGCCTGCGCGTGGATGCGGGGCTCGTGCGCCGCCGTCAGCAGCGACAGGCACGAGCCGAGGCTCGTGCCCAGGATGCCGATGCGCTCGAAGCCCTGGTCCGCGAGCCAGTCGATCGCGCGCCGCGCGTCGAGCACGGCCTGGCGGCACGACTGCACGGTGCGGACGATGTTGGAGCTGACGATGTAGTCCGCGCGCCGCAGCTCCGGCGGCATCCGCACGTCGTGGTAGGGCTTGCTGATCCGCAGCGCCGAGATGCCGAAGCGCGCCAGCAGCTTCGCCAGCCCCACGTGACCCTGGACGTCCGCGTTCCACTGCGACATCACCAGCACCACGGGGCCGCGGTCGCCCGACGTCCGGTCGCGCTCCTCCGCCGACGGAAACCAGCGCGCGCTGACCACGTTGTTCTCCGGGTACGGGGAGACGAACGCGCTCGGAAAGCGCAGCGTGCCGGCCTCGCCGCCCTGCCGGGCCTCGGGCGACGCCGGCTCGAACGTGAAGTCCGTCGTGACCGGCGGGGTGAAGAAGCCCTGGGTGTCGGCCATCACCTCGTCCACCCACCGGGCCACGCGCTCGCGCGGCTCCAGGTGTTCGTGGCCCGGGGGCAGCCAGTCGAGGCCCCAGTCGAACGGCCTGACGAGGCGGTCCTTGGTGCGGTCGGCGAGCCGGTGCTCCCAGGCGTGGAACAGGCGTGCGATCACGGCTGGGAGAGGACGGGCTCCATCGCGGCGGCCACGGCCAGCAGCGCCGGGGTCGCCTGGCGCCGGCCGACGAGCTGCGCGCCCACCGGCAGGCCGGCGGACGTCGCGCCGCACGGCATCGTGATCGCCGGGTGGCCGGACAGGTTGAAGGGCTGCGTCAGCCGCATCGAGATGGTGCGGACCGGTTCGTCGTGCGCGCCCACGCGCACCGTGGCCGTGCCGAGTGGTACGGCCGGCATCGCCAGCGTCGGCAGCAGCAGGCCGTCGTGTCCATCGAGCGCGGCCTCGACCTCCGCAGCCAGCACCTGCCGGCCCCGCAGCGCGCGCACGTAGTCCTCGGCCAGCACGTAGCGGCCCATCTCGAGGCGCAGGCGGACGTTCGGCGTGTACGCGTCCGGCGTGTGCTCGAGCGTCACCGCGTGATACGCGGCGGCTTCGGCCAGCACGATGTGCAGGTAGATCGCGGGTGCGTCGGCCAGGTGGGGGATCACCACAGGCTCGAGGCCGACGCCGGCCGCCCGGAGCCGCTCACACGCGCGGTCGAACCTCGCCAGCACCTCCTCGTCGAGCCGCTCGCGGACGTAGCCGCCGGGCACGCCCAGGCGCAGGCTCGCCACGTCGCGGGCCTGGCCGGCGGTGGGAGGGGCGCCACGCAGCACGTCGTAGACCAGGCGCGCGTCGGCGACCGAACGGCAGATCGGGCCCACGTGGTCCATCGTGGTGCTCAAGGGCACGACGCCCTCGGTGGGGATCTCGCCGAGCGTCGGCTTCAGGCCGACCAGGCCGCAGGCCGCGGACGGAATGCGAATCGAGCCCCCGGTGTCGGTGCCGATGGCCGCGTAGGCCATGCCGGCCAGCACGGCGGCGGCCGAGCCGCCAGACGAGCCGCCCGGTGAGCGCGTCGGGTCGAGCGGATGGCGCACCAGCCCGAAGGCCGAGTCTTCGTTGGTCGTCCCGAACGCGAACTCGTGCAGGTTGTTCTTGCCCAGGATGACGGCGCCGGCCTCGCGCAGGCGCGTCACGACGGGCGCGTCGGCGCTCGCCACGTGGGCCCGGCGGACGCTGGACGCGGCGGTCGTCGGCACGCCCGCCACGTCGATCAGGTCCTTCAGCGCCACGGGCACGCCGTGGAGGGGGCCGCGGTCGCAGCCCCCGGCGAGCTCCTCGTCCGCACGGGCCGCGTCGGCCAGCGCCTGCTCGCCCAGCACGGTGATGAAGGCGTTGATCGACGGATTGCCGGCCTGAATGGCGGCCAGGCAGGCCGACGTCGCCGACACGGCCGTCAGCCGGCGCTCGCGCAGCGCGCGCGCCAGGTCGACGATGGTTCGGGGTTCAGACATGAGGGGATGCCTGTCCGGGGGCCGTCGGCGCGCGGTCCGCCGACGCGTCGGCGTTCCAGTCGGCCCGGCGCAGGGCCAGCGTCGCCTGCGCCAGCGCCTGCAGGCTGGATCGCAGGCTGCCCAGCCCTCGGGTGTCGGCATCACGGATGGCGTTCTCGAGCCAGTCGGAAACGGTCATGGGGTCCCGGGGTCCAACCGATCATGACATACGTCCACTTCGGCCGATAATCACAGCATGAATCCGCAGCCGCTGGCGTACCTCGACACCGAGTTCCTGGACAGCGACGAGGCACGACCGATCCGCATCCTGGCCGAGTACCTCGAGCCCCTGCGCCGGTTTCGCGAGCAGAACATCCGCGACACCGTGGTGTTCTTCGGGTCGGCCCGCATTCACAGCCAGGAGCACGCCGTCCTCGCGCTCGAACGGCTCGAGCAGAGGCTCCGGACGAATCGCGACAACGGCAGGAACGGCGACCTCGAGGCCAGCGTGGCCAAGGGGCGCAAGGCCGTGGAGTGGTCGCGTTACTACGAGGAGGCCCGGGCGCTGGCGCGCCTGCTCACCGAGTGGACGAGGTCCGTCGACGACGAGCACCACCGGTTCGTCGTCACCTCGGGCGGCGGCCCCGGCATCATGGAGGCCGCCAACCGGGGGGCCCACGAGGCCGGCGGCAAGACGATCGGCCTGAACATCCGGCTCCCGTTCGAGCAGGGGGCGAACCGGTACATCACCGACGGCCTGCACTTCGAGTTCCACTACTTCTTCATGCGGAAGTTCTGGTTCGCGTACATGGCCAAGGCGCTCGTGATCTTCCCGGGAGGGTTCGGCACGCTCGACGAGATGTTCGAGTTCCTGACGCTGGCGCAGACCGACAAGCTCGACAAGAAGATCCAGCTGATTCTCTACGGCACCGACTACTGGGACCCGATTCTCAACATGGATCCGATGGCCGAGTGGGGAGCGATCAGCCCCGGCGACAGCGACCTGGTCAAGCGGGCCAACACGCCCGAGTCCGCCTTCGAGCTGCTGAAGGCGCACCTGATCGAGCACCACCTCACGCCGACGGCGCCGCACGAGCTGAAGGCGCCGGCCATCGCGAAGACGCGTTCGTAGATCAGCGTGCCGGCGGGTCGGCCAGGAAGCGGTCCACGATCGCCAGGAACTCCTCGGGCTTCTCGTCGCTCGGGAAGTGGCCGAGCCCCGGCATCATCACGACCTGCACGCGCGGCAGCCGCGCCTGGAGCTGCTGCTGCGTCTCGGCCGGCACGATGGCGCTGCGGCCGCCCAGCACGTAGAGCGTGGGGGCCGTGATCCTGGACACGAACCGCCACAGGTCGGTCTCGACGAAGCCCTTGACCAGGTTCGGATCGCGCTTCCAGACCAGCCGCCCGTCGTCCCGCCGTTTCGTCGCGTACCGGACGTAGGGCCGCAGGACGGCGTCCACCGTGCCGGGATTCTGGGCCTTCAGCCGCGCATGGAGCTCGTCCTCGGTGGCCCAGCCGCCGGCGTCGGCGGCCACGCGGCGCTGGTAGGCGTCGGCGATCGAGCGCGTGCGCTCGGGACCCACGTCTTCCGAGATCAGCGCGCGCACCAGCTCGGGATGCGATCCGGCGAACACCTGCACCACGCGCCCGCCCGTGGAGTTGCCCCACAACGTCAGGTCGCGCAGCCCGAGCTGGCGCACCAGGCCTTCGAGGTCCGTCAGGTGGTCCTCCACGAGGTAGCGGCCCTGCGGGTCCCAGCCCGAGTCGCCGTGCCCGCGCATGTCCACCGCGATCACGTGGTACCTGCCGGCGAAGTGGGGCGCCACGTGGTCGAAGGTGCGCGCCACGCGGTCGAGGCCGTGGACGAGCACCATCGGCGGCGCCATGGGGTTGCCCCAGTCCACGTAATGGAGGCGCAGGCCGCCGACGGTCACGAAACGGTCTGCCGGCTGCGGCGCCTGGGCCGCGGTGTCCGGTGCGGGCACCGCGAGCAGCGCGGCCAGCACGAGAAGAGGAAGTCTGATGGCCATCAGTACAACAGGTAGGGCTGCCGCTTCACCTTGAACGCCTGCTCGTCGCGCCGCCACGTCTCGGCGATCGCCTGTGGGTCGGTGCCGGCCTCGATCTGCGATCGCAGCGCGTCCGACCCGGCCAGGATGTCGATCGGCAGCTTCTCCTGCTCGTACTCGTAGGGCGGCTGCCGCCACAGCTCCCGGTCCGGCGCGAAGCGGCGGAACATGCCGATCAGCGCCACGCCGGTCAGCACCGGCCTGAACGCGCGCCGGTCCGTCACGTGCACCTGGCAGCCGCCGCACGCCAGCCTCGCGTGCTTCTGGAAGGTGGGTTCGAAGACCGCCGGGCGGAAGACCGCGCCGGGCAGGCCCAGCGCGTTCATCTCACGCGCGAACCGCTCGGCGTCGATGCCCGGCGCGCCCACCAGTTCGAAGGGGCGCGTGGTACCGCGCCCCTCCGAGAGGAGCGTCCCCTCGAAGAGCACCGTGCCCGGGTAGACGACGGCCGTGTCGAGCGTGGGCATGTTCGGCGAGGGCATCACCCACGGCAAGCCCGTTTCGTCGGCGAACATCTCGCGGTGCCAGCCGTGCATCCTCGCCACTTCCAGCGTGGCGCCGAGCTCGAACTCCTCGTTGAACAGCCGGGCGAGCTCGCCGATGGTCATGCCGTGGCGCATCGGGATCTGGAACATCCCGACGAACGACTCGAACCCGGGCCGGAGCGCCGCCCCCTCCACGTCGTCGCCGCCGATTGGATTGGGCCGGTCGCAGACGATCACCGGCACGCCGTGGCGGGCGCACGCGCGCAGGCAGTTGGCCATCGTGTAGATGTAGGTGTAGATGCGCGCGCCGATGTCCTGCAGGTCGACGACCAGGACGTCGAGGCCCTGCAGCATCTCGGCCGTGGGTTCGCGGGTCTCGCTGTACAGCGAGAAGACGGGCACGCGGCGATGCGGGTCGTCGCGATGCGGCGTCTCGATCATGTTGTCCTGCACGTCGGACCGGAACCCGTGCTGCGGCCCGAAGATCGCCGCGAGCCGGACCTTCGGATCCGACGCCAGGCGGTCGACGACGTGGACGAAACCGTGGTCCACCGATGCGTGGTTGCAGACGAGCCCCACGCGCGCGCCCTCGAGGCGCGGGGACGAGAGCAGCAGGTCGGACCCGAGCCGGACACCGGCTGGAGGAGCGGTCGACATCAGCGCATTATGCCCCGGCCGCGCACCGCGTCGTGGACGAGCGCGAGCAGGGCCACGCAGGCCGTGTCGCTGCGCAGCACGCGAGGGCCCATGCCGACCGCGGTGAAGCCGCGCGACTCGAGCAGGCGCAGCTCGAACGCGTTCCACCCGCCTTCGGGGCCGACGGCGAGCAGCACGCGCCGGTCGTCCCGGTCCGCCGCGCCGATGCGGCTCGTGGCTTCGGGATGCGCGACGAGGCGCAGCGTGTCCGGACAGAGGCCGTCCAGCTCGTCCTCGACGAGCGCGCGGAACCGCCGGTGGACCGAGACGAGCGGAAGGCGCGTGTCCCGGGCCTGCTGCAGGCCCTCGACGAGCAGCGGACGGAAGCCCGCGGGCTCGAGCAGGTGCGTGTCGAAGTAGTTGCGTTCGACCTTTCCGGCGTTCGTCAGCACGATGCGGCCGACGCCCAGCGCCGCCAGCTGGGCCCACAGCCGGCGCAGCACCTTGGGCCGGGGCACGGCGAGCAGCACGTCGACCGGCGGTCGGGGCGGGGGCTCGCGCTCGAGGACGCAGCGCAGCTCGACCGAGTCCGCCGTCACGGCGGTGACCGTCCCGACGCCGAACGGGCCGTCCACGAGCCCGAGCCGCACGGCCTGGCCGGTCACGGCACGGAGCACCGTCCGGACGTGAACGGCGCGCGCATCCGTCAGGCGGACGGCGCCGTCCCCGGACAGCTCGCCCGGCTCGAGCAGCACCAGGTTCATCGGCGTGTGCTCGGGCGCCGCGGCGGGTCCGGGTCGGCGATGAGCAGCCGGTTCTTCGGCGTGATCTCGGCCGGGATGACCTGCGTGCGCACGGCGAATCCGTTGGAATCGAGCATCAGGGCCCGCACCGCGTCGACGGCCAGCGCCTCGTCCATCCACCCGGTCAGGCCACCCGTGCGGCTCTGGTGACCGTCGTGGCAGCAGGGGAGCACCGCCACACGCGCGTCGGCGCAGACGGCCATCTCGAGCACGCGATCGGTCAGCGCACCACACGCGTGGCACGACACGACGAGGTCCGTCTTCCGCACCTCGACGTCCTCGATGCGGCTCGTGACGAAGATCACGCGGCCCGCCAGCCGTGGCCACTGGCGCAGCAGGACCTGGTGCAGCTTCGCGCACGACGGCGGCAGCCGCTCGTCGACGACGAGCGCGGAAGGCGACGTGTCGTCGAGGATCAGCAGGACCTGGGCGAGCAGGCCGTGCCCGGCCGCGAAGTCGACGATGCGGCCGCCCCGGAACACCCGGCGCACGCGGCGCGCCATCTCCCACGCCTCGTACAACTCCTTGCGCGGCAGGCACCCGGCCTCGCACACCGCGCGTGCGATGCGATGGAACAGCGAGTCGTCCGGAAAGCGGCCGAGGTCGCGCGTCGTCAGGCGGGCCTTGGACGAGGGCGAGAAGGACACGCGACGACGATACCAGCGAACGGCCCGGTGGGCGAGCCAGGGCGCGCGCTGGTCCGGCGGCGACCTGCATCAGCCCCGGACGGTCCGCGCCACGCGGGTTGGTGGCATAATCCGCGTTCGCCCGCTTCGCCGGAGGTGTGCCGTGCCCGTGATGTGCCGTGCCGCGGTTCTCGTTGCAGTGCTCGTATGCGCGTCGCCGGCGCTCGTCGCGCAGTGGGCTCGGCATCCCACGCCCAACGTGCCGCGCGGCGCCGACGGACGGCCCGACCTGAACGCGCCGGCGCCACGGATGCCGGACGGCAAGCCCGACTTCTCCGGCGTGTGGGAGAACCCGGGCTGGCGCGAACTGCAGCGGCGCACCGCGAGCGGCACGGGCGGCAATCCCGGCCAGGCTGCTGCGCTGACGCCGGACACGCGGATCTTCTTCGACATCGGGTCGGCTGTTCCGGGCGGCCTGCCGCTCCAGCCGTGGGCGGCCGACCTGCGGCGCGCCCGGATGGCCGCCAACAGCAAGGACAACCCCGACGCCCACTGCCTGCCGCTCGGCAACATGCAGCTGCACACGCATCCCGAGCCGCGCAAGATCGTCCAGACGACGGGCCTGATCGTGATCCTCTACGAGGCCAACGGCGGCGTGCGCCAGATCTTCCTCGACGGCCGGCGCGTGCCACCGGTCGACGATGCCCAGCCCTGGTGGTACGGCTACTCGGTGGGACGCTGGGAGGGCGACACGCTCGTGGTCGAGACCGCCGGATTCCGTGACGGCGGGTGGCTCGACGTGCAGGGCAGCCCGTTGACCGACCGGGCGCGGACGGTCGAGCGCATCACGCGCCCGTCGGTCGGCACGCTCGACATGCAGATCACGGTCGACGACCCGAAGGCCTACACGCGTCCGTGGACGGTGTCGATCCGCCACCGGTTGATGGCCGACGACGAGCTGATCGAGTACATCTGCGCCGAGAACGAGAAGTCGAGCGCGCACTACCGCTAGGCCTGCGCTGACGGCCGCGTCGGGCCGGGCTCGCCCGCACGCTACGACGCCGGCAGCGCCACGTGCACCGGGTACGCCTTCTCGCCGGCCAGCACCTTCACCGGCAGCCGGTTCTCGGGCAGGGGAATGGGGCACGTCGTGTAAGGGTTGAAAGAGCAGGGCGGGTTGTAGGCCTGGTTGAAGTCGAGCACGGTGGTGCCGTCGTCGCGCAGGTCCGAATAGAGGAAGCGCGCGGCGTCGTAGGTTTCCGTGCCGCTCGACAGGTCCTTGAAGACGAAGTAGAAGCGCTTCGGCCGCGTCGTGAACGGCCGCAGGCGCAGCGTACGGCCCTGCAGCGTGAACTCCACCACGCCCTCGGTCTTGTAGTCGTCGAGGTCGCCGAACGTGTTCACGACCTTCAGCACGCGGGGCTGGCCGTCGGGGATGAAGCGACCCACCATCCGGTACTCAGGCTGGATGTCGAACCAGGTGAAGCCCAGGAAGCCCTTGGCGAGCGAGCCCTGGGGATTCCACACCCGCAGCGACTTGCGCGCGCCGCTCTCGTGGACGACGAGCCGGATCGCGCCGGCCGTCAGCTCGTCGGCCGGACCGGGAATGTCGTCGGTCAGCGCCACCGCGCCGGTCAGTGGCTGTCCCTTCATCCGCACGCCTGCTGAGGGGTCGGCCTCGAAGCGGACGGCGTCGCCCTCCAGTGTGAAGCGGCCGAGCGAGGGCGGGGCACCCGCGTCCAGGACGATGTCGCTGGTGGGGGCGCTGCCGGCGGTCTGCGTGCCCGGTTCGAGGAAGTGCAGCCCGGCGATGGTGACCCAGTCTCGCCGGTAGTCGGCTTCGTGCCTGGCGCGCCAGTCCTCGGCCTCCTTGCGGGCCGCGTCCGGCGGGACGTCGGCCGGCGTGTTCCCGCATGCGGCGGCGAGCAGTCCCACGACGAGCAGGGCCGTCGCGCCCGTCGCCGGCCGCCCGTGCCGCGCCCTTGTGTGCAGTGGCATGCGGCGCATCGTAGTGACCGGGTCGTGGGGCCGTCAACCGGAGGGGCAGCACGGCCTTTGCTCCGCCAGGGAGCGGCGCCGCGCTCATGGCCGTTTCGGCCACGGACCCGGCCGGTGCGGTGACGGATTCGTCACACGCACGTCCGGCGGAGGTTGTCGCGAGCGGCGCAGGAGGTCCGGCACATGGTCCGCACGTGGGTGGCGCTGATGTTCGTGCTCGTACTGGCTCCGGGGATCGTGTTCGCCCAGGCGCTCGAGCTGACGGTGAACACCGCCGACGCGAGTGTGTACCGGTCGCCGAGCGTGGCGAGCCCCGTGATCGGGCAGGCGCCGCGCGGCACGCGGCTCGAGGTGACGCGCGACGTGGGGGACTGGGTCAAGGTGACGTGGCCGGCCACGCCTGACAAGGTGGGCTACGTGCGGCGGAGCGCCGGTGTCGTCGGCCAGCCCGGCGCGTCCGCGGCGGCAGCGCCGTC
>CAWULT010000005.1:0-80407 GCA_963923455.1 uncultured bacterium | reverse complement strand
CCCGCCGGACCCGTGGCGGGCTCGAGGGGCTCGCCCGCCAGCACCCGGACATAGAGACGCGCCTGGGCCGGGCTCCAGAGGTTCCAGCGGCGGAAGATCGCCTCGAGCCGGCCGTCGCGCATCGCCGCCCGCAGCACCGTGTCGACGCGGTCCCTCAGGGCCGAGCGGCCCGGAGCCAGGACGCCGACGTAGTAGCCGCCGCCAACGTCCGTCTCCTGGTTGGAGAGGCCGGGGTTGCGGCGCACGCCCCGCTCGGCGAGCACCTCGTCGAGCAGCACGGCGTCCACACGGCCGAGCGCCAGGTCGCTGTAAGGGTGAACGTCGTCCTCGTACGGCACCGGGACGACGCCGTGGCGCACCTGCGCGGCGGAGAGCAGGTCGAACGCGAGGGTCGCCCCGAGCGTGGCGACACGGCGGCCGGCGAGGTCGGACATCGTCCGGTAGCGACCCGCATCCTCGGTGCGCACCGTGAGGACCTCGCGGAACGCATAGTACGGCACGGTCACCGCCAGCCGCGCGCGGCGGGTGGCGCTGTCCTCGATGCCGCTCAACCCGATGTCGAAGTCGCCGCGGGCCGCGGCGGCCTCGAGCGTCGTGAAGCCGCTCTGGACGAACCGGGGCGTGAGACCGAGACCGGCGGCGACGAGTTGGGCCACCTCCACGTCGAAGCCGACGACACGCGACGGCTCCCGCGGATCCGCTTCGACGAAGGGGGCCCCGCCCTCGGCGTCACCACCCCAGCGCAGCTCGCCGGGGGCGACGGTCTGGGCCAGCGCCGATGGGGCGGGCGCGCCCAGCCACGCACCCGCGCCGAGGACCAGCCACGCGAGCGCGCGAGCGCGCGGCCACAACCCTCGGCTGGGGGCACGGCCCACTCGTCGTCGCAGGGTCATCACCGCGCATCATACGCAATGCGACCGGCAGAGGGGCGCCCGCCGGGGAGGGCGGCGGGCCGACGAGGAATCGGCCGTCACCCGCGGCGCAGGTGCGACCTCGAAACGCCGCGCCGCGCGCGATCGGCGAGTACTCAGCGCACCGCGAGACGGGCGCTCGACGGCGCGGGAGTCGCCGGCGACAGGCGCCACAGGGCGGTCGGCCCGCCGGCGCCGCCGGTCGTCGAAACGAGGATCAGGCTGCCGTCGGGCACCGGCGTCACCGCGGACACCCCGGCGATACCCCCGAGATCCACCAGCCCGAGGCGCAAGCGGCGCCCGTCGGTCTGCACGGCGCCGCGATACACCTCGCCCGCGGTGGGCACGTACCAGACGTCGCGCCCCGACGCAGCCGGGTCGGCCGCCAGCGCCAGCTGTGGCGACCGGCCGTTGACGTCACCCGTGGCCTGCAGCAGCACGCCGGTGGTCTGGCGCGACGCGTCGTCCGCCTGGGCGGCGAGCGTCGACACCGGGCTCGGCCAGGCGGCGTCGCGTCCCGCCAGCCACACCTGGCGCCCGAGTCGGTCCCACGCAATCGCCGACGGCGACTCGTACCCCGCCGCGAGGACCGGCGACGACTGCAGGCCCCGCGGCACGGACCCGTCCTGCGCAAACCGCAGCACGGCACGCCCCAGCGCCACGTAGAGCAGGCCCTCGTTATCGAACGCCATCGGCGCTACGCCATCGGCGGCAATCGGCAGGCCCGTCACGACGGTCGCGCCCTGCCCGAGCGTGCCCTGCACCTCGCGGTAGCGGGTGATGTTCAACTGCCGCCCCTCACGCGCCGGCTCGCTCCAGGCGACGAACACGCTGCGCGACAGCTCGAAATCGGGCGGCACGGCCAATCCGAGGAGCCGCGCCTCCTCGGACTCGGGCACGAGCGCCGGCTGCGCGGCGAGCTGGTCGCCGTCAATCAGACGGACCGCACGCCCACCCTCGAGGAACAGCGCGCGCGCGCCGCCGATGGGCGCCACGGCGCCCACCGGCGCGAGATCGCCCGACACCAGGTGCGGCAGATAGCAGCCGGCCCCGGTGGAGTCGATGCAGACGATGGAGGCGTCGACGGGATCGGCCGCGCCGGGCGCGGCACCCTTCGACAGCAGGCTCTCGCCCTCGAGGCCGGCCACGGCGGTCACGACCAGGCCGGTGGACCGCGTGCTCTCGGCGCCGTTGGCGATGGCCGTCAACTGCAGCGTGTGATTGCCGGGAGACAGCTGGGGCAGCACGCCCGAGCACTCGAACCCGTTCGCGCCGGCCGTCGTGGCACAGGAGGTGGACGAGATCGTCGAGGCGTTGCCGTCCACGTACAGGCGGAACGTGTAGCTGCGCACGGCCTGCGCGGACTCAGCCCGCTGGTCCCAGCCGAGCCGGCTGCCCGTGCGGACGGTCGGGCCCGTCGACCCTCCCCCGCCGGTGCCACCTCCGCCGCCAGACGGCGGGGTCGGGGTCGGCGCCGGCGACCCCCCGCCGCTGTCGCTCCCGCCGCCGCAGGCAGCTGCCGCGAGCGCGGCCGTGACGATCAACCCGCGCGACAGCGAGGCCAGGTGCGAACGAACAGCGTGTCGAGTCATGACGATTCCATCCACATAGTAGTCACCGCCCGCCGAAGCGGGCGAACAAGGCCGGTCCAGGGGGACGTTCGTCGTCGCCTGACGGCCCATCGCGGCGCGCGGGCACGCGGCCCGGGGCCGGCAACGGCCGTGGCGGCCGGCCGGCACCGCGCGCCTCGCTCTGGAAGTCCGCGGTGGCCCCGGCCAGATCGAAGTCCCGCAGCACCTCGTCGACGACCGCGCGCGTGACCGGCTTGGTCTGGGCGGCGAAGCCCCCGATGAGGGCGTTGTCGCAGATCACGTTGACGAGCCTGGGCACCCCGCCCGAGGCCTGGAAGACCGCCTCGACTGCCTCGCGCGTGAAGACGTCCGCGGGCGTGCCGCCCGCAATCCGGATGCGGCCGGCGACGTAAGCCGCCGTCTCGGGCAGGCCGAGCACCGCCAGCTCGCACCGCAGGGCGATGCGCTGCTTCAGCTGCCGCAACTGGGGCTCGTTGAGCCGCTGTGACAGCTCCGGCTGCCCGGTCAGGATCACGCTGAGCAGCTTGCTCGTGGGCGTCTCGATGTTGCTGAGCAGACGTACCTCTTCGAGCAGTTCGTACGGCAGGCTCTGCGCCTCGTCGATGATGAGCGCCGTCAACTGTCCGCGCAGGTGCCGTTCCTCCAGGTGCCGGCGGAACGACGAGAGAAAGCGCGTCTTCGACGCCGCCTCCTGCGCGCCGAGCCCGAACGCCTCGGCCAGGAACTCGAAGAACTCGTCGCGGGTCAGGGTCGGGTTGCTGAGCAGCACGCACTGGGTCTTGCCTGGACCGATCTCGGCGAGCGCCGCCTGCACGAGGGTGGACTTGCCGGCTCCGGCCTCCCCGATCAGCAGGCTGAGGCCACGCGCGGCTTCGAGCGCGTAGCGCAGGGTGCTGAGCGCCTCCCGCTGCGGACCGCTCAGGAACAGGTACCGCAGGTCCGGCACCAGATCGAACGGCCGCTCACGAAGCCCGAAGAACCTCTCGTACATCTCTGACCTTGTCCGCCGGACGCCACCGGCCGATACGCCTGAGCGTGCGGGGAATCCGATTATGCAACGGGACCGCCATCGGCGACCGTGGCGATTCTATGCCGATCTGTGCCGACTCTTCGTGGCCCATGGCCGAGCTTGACCGGGATACCGTGCAACCGGCGCGTATGAGTGACGGACAGTCGGGCACTGCTGCACGGGGCTGCACCGCGGGTTAAAGCTGTCGACCGGCCTGTGCGAACATCAACCGTCAGGGATCCAGGGAGGGGCGTCAGGATGGAAGCTGTGGGCAAGTCGCAATTCTCGATGGCATCGCTCGCCATCGATCCGGCCAGCACGGCCGAAACGATCGAGCACGCCATTCGGGAGCAAGTGAAGCTGCTGCGGCGACGGGGAGTCGTCGTGGGGCTCTCTGGCGGCATCGACAGCTCGGTCGTCACAGCCCTCTGCGTGCGCGCGCTCGGCCCCGACCGCGTCCAGGTGCTCTTCATGCCGGACCGCGACTCCTCGCCCGAGTCGCTGGCCCTCGGCCAGTTGCTGGCGTCGAAGCTCGGCGTGCCGGCGCTGATCGAGAACATCGACCCGCTGCTCGACGCGGCCGGCTGCTACGAAAAGCAGGCCGACGCGATCCGCAGCATCTTCCCGGAGTACGGCGACGGGTACCGCTGCAAGCTGACGCTCCCCTCGATTCTGGCCGGCGAGCGGCTGAACGTCTCGTCCCTGACGATCGAGTCGCCGGCGGGCGTCCGACAGACGTCACGACTGACGACGGCGGCCTACCTCCAGCTGGTGGCCGCGACCAACTACAAGCAGCGCGTCCGCAAGATGACGGAGTACTACCACGCGGATCGCCTGAACTACGTCGTGGCCGGCACGCCCAACCGCCTCGAGTACGACCAGGGGTTCTTCGTGAAGCTCGGCGACGGCTCCGCCGACATCAAGCCCATCGCGCACCTCTACAAGACCCAGGTGTACGCACTCGCGGCCCACGTCGGCGTGCCCGACGACATCTGCCGCCGGCCGCCCACGACCGACACCTTCTCGCTGCCCCAGACGCAGGAGGAGTTCTACTTCTCGCTGCCCTACCAGTCGATGGACGCCTGCCTGTTCGGACACAACCACGGCGTGCCCGCGGACGAGGTGGCCGCCGCCCTGGCCCTGACGGCGGAACAGGTCGAGCGCGTCTACCGCGACATCGAGCAGAAGCGGCGCACGACCAAGTACCTGCACACGCGCCCGCTGCTCGTCGAGCCGGTCACCGAGATCGGAGGCTGACGCCGCGCTCAGTCGCGCGTGATGCCGCGCGCGTCCAGCTCTTCCAGGATCCGGCTGACGGCCTCCTCCGGCGACAGTGCCGTCGTGTCGATCCTGACCTCCGGGTTCTCCGGCGGCTCGTACGGCGAGTCGACACCGGTGAAGTTCCGGAGCTCGCCCCGCCTCGCCTTCTTGTAGAGACCCTTTGGATCCCGGCTCTCGGCCACGGCGAGGGGGGTGTCCACGTAGACCTCGATGAACTCGCGCTCGGCGACGAGCTGGCGGGCCATCCGCCGTTCCGCGCGGAACGGCGAGATGAACGCCACGAGCACGATCAGGCCGGCGTCGACCATCAACCGCGCCACCTCGGCGACGCGGCGGATGTTCTCGACGCGGTCGGCGTCCGTGAAACCCAGATCCTTGTTGAGCCCGTGCCGGACGTTGTCGCCGTCCAGGATGTAGGTGTGCTTGCCGAGCGCGTGCAGCCGCTTCTCGAGCAGGTTCGCGATGGTCGACTTGCCGCCGCCCGACAGGCCCGTCATCCAGACGACGCACGGCTGCTGCGCCTTCTGGCGCGCGCGCGCCTGCTTGTCGACGTCGAGCGCCTGCCAGTGGACGTTCTGCGAGCGCCGCAAGGCGAAGTGCAGCAGGCCAGCGCCGACCGTGGCGTTGGTGACCCGGTCGACCAGGATGAAACCGCCCAGGTCGCGGTTCTCCGCGTACGGTTCGAATGCGATCGGCTGGTTCAGCTCGAGCTGCACGACGCCGATGTCGTTCAGTTCGAGCGTCTTGGCCGCCACGTGCTCCAGCGTGTTGACGTTGACCCGGTACTTGAGGGGCGCCACGGTGGCCGTGACCGTCCTCGGCCCCAGCTTCAGCTCGTAGGAGCGCCCTTGCAGCATGGGCCGCTCGTGCATCCAGACGATGGTGGCCTCGAACTGGTCGGCGACGGCCGGGGGCGCGTCGGCCGCGGCGATCACGCTGCCGCGGCTGATGTCGATCTCGTCGGCGAGCGTCAGCGTGACCGACTGGCCGGCCTGCGCGAGGGGCACCGCCTCGTCGCCGGCCAGGATGCCCGTGACCCGCGACGTCCGGCCGGAAGGCAGCACCCGGATGTCGTCGTCCACGCGGACGACGCCGCTCGCGATCGTGCCGGCGAAGCCGCGGAAGTCCAGGTGCGGCCGGCTGACGTACTGCACGGGCAGCCGGAACGGCTTCGCCGTGACGTCGTCGGCGACGGGCACCGTCTCCAGGTACTCGATCAGCGCAGGGCCCCGGTACCACGGCATCGCCGCGCTGCGCTCGACGATGTTGTCGCCGTACACCGCCGACACGGGAATGCAGGTGACGTCCTCGAGGCCGATCCGGCCCGCGAACTCCCGGTAGGCCGCCTCGATGCCCGCGAACACGTCCTGTGAATGGCCGACGAGGTCCATCTTGTTGACCGCGACGGCAACCCGGCGGATGCCGAGCAGCGAGACGAGATAGCTGTGCCGGCGGGTCTGCGTCAGCACCCCCTTGCGCGCGTCAACGAGAATCACGGCCAGGTCGGCGGTCGACGCGCCCGTGATCATGTTGCGCGTGTACTGTTCGTGGCCGGGCGTGTCGGCGACGATGAACTTCCGCTTGTCGGTCGAGAAGAAGCGGTACGCGACGTCGATCGTGATGCCCTGCTCGCGCTCGGCCGACAGCCCGTCGACGAGCAGCGCGAAGTCGATCTCGCCGCCCCGGGTCCCCATCTGCTTCGAGTCGGCCGCGAGGGCCGAGAGCTGGTCCTCGAAGATCATCTGCGACTCGTAGAGCAGGCGGCCGATGAGCGACGACTTGCCGTCGTCGACGCTGCCGCAGGTGATGAACCGCAGCAGGTCCTTCCGCTCCTGTGCGCGCAGGTAGGCGTCGAGGTCGGTCACGGCGTCAGCATACCCCTGGGCCATCAGAAGTAGCCCTCGACCTTCTTCTTCTCCATCGACGCGGACTGGTCGTGGTCGATCACGCGGCCCTCGCGCTCGGAGACGCGCGTGCGCAGGGTCTCCTCGATGATGGCCGGCAGCGTCGTGGCGTCGCTCTCGATGGCGCCGGTCAGCGGATAGCAGCCGAGCGTGCGGAATCGCACCTGCCGGATCTCCGGCGTTTCGCCCGGCTCGAGCGGCATCCGGTCGTCGTCGACCATGATCCAGGTGCCGCCGCGCCGGACGACCGGCCGCGGCTTCGCGAGGTAGAGCGGCACGATCGGGATCCGCTCCTGGTAGATGTACTGCCAGACGTCGAGCTCGGTCCAGTTCGACAGCGGGAACACGCGGATGCTCTCCCCCTTGCGCATGCGCGTGTTGTAGACGCGCCAGAGTTCCGGCCGCTGCTGCTTCGGGTCCCACCGATGCTGCGCCGAGCGGATCGAGAAGATGCGCTCCTTCGCGCGAGACTTCTCTTCGTCGCGGCGGGCACCCCCGAACGCGGCGTCGAAGCCGCCGGCGTCGAGGGCCTGCTTGAGCGCCTGCGTCTTCATGATGTCGGTGTGGAGCGCGGACCCGTGCTCGAACGGGTTGATGCCCATCTCGAGCCCTTCGAGGTTCGTGTGCACCTTCAGCTCCAGGCCCAGGCGCCTCGCCGTCTCGTCGCGGAACGCGATCATCTCGCGGAACTTCCACGTCGTGTCGACGTGCAGCAACGGGAACGGCAGCCGGCCCGGGTAGAACGCCTTCAGGGCTAGATGCAGCATCACGGCGCTGTCCTTGCCGATCGAGTAGAGCATGACGGGACGCTCGCACTCGGCGGCCACTTCGCGCATGATGTGAATGCTCTCCGCCTCGAGGCGCTGCAGGTGCGTCAGGCGGGAGGGCGCCGCGCCCGGCACCCCGGCCGCGGGGTCGACGACCCCGATTCCCGAGTGCGCGACGGCGTTGGTGGTCGTTCCCGGATTCTCAGTCATGTGTCGGTCGCGGGTCCGCAGCTGCGGCTGAGCTTGTGCGCGGCGCCGAGCGCACCCGCGGGCAATCCTTTGTCCACTGCGGAGCAAGGCACATACCAGCGGCAGCGCCCCCAAGCGCCGCCGTTCACGTAGCGAGAGCGTGCAGGGAGGGCGGATCCCAGCGCCGGCGCGGTGCCACGAAGCCTCGATGACACTGGAATTCGGGAAAATAGTCTGACGAACGGCCAACTTCGTGGCCGCAGGCCCTCGGCCAACTGCGTGGAACGACGGGCACGCCTGTTGCTGAGTCTTTATGGGACCGATGAGTACGAACCGATGAAGATTCTTGTAACCGGAGCCGCGGGCTACATCGGCAGCGTCGTCACCGAGCGCCTGCTGGAACAGGGACACACGGTCGTCGCGCTGGACAGCCTGGTGCACGGTCACCGTGAAGCGGTGCACCCGGCTGCGCAGTTCCTCCACGGCGATCTGCTCGACCGGGAGTGGCTGCTCGACCAGGTCCGCCGCGCCGGCGTCGACGCCGTCGTGCACCTCGCCGCCGAGGCCCTGATCGACGAGTCGGTCCGCAACCCCGGGCTGTTCTTCCGGGTCAACATGACGGGCGGGCTGAACCTGCTCGACGCCATGGTCGCGGCCGGCGTCACGCGCATGATCTTCTCGTCCACCGCCGCGGTCTACGGGGAGCCCGAACGCGTCCCGATCCGCGAGGACGACACGCTGAATCCCGTCAACGCCTACGGCGAATCGAAGCTGGCGTTCGAGCGCGCCATGAGCTGGTACCAGCGTGCGCACGGCCTGCGGCACGTCTCGCTGCGCTACTTCAACGCCTGCGGCGCCACCGAGCGCACCGGCGAACGGCACGAGCCCGAGACGCACATCATCCCGATTCTGCTCGACGTCGCAATCGGGCGCCGGCCGTCGATCAGCCTGTTCGGCACCGACTACGACACGCCGGACGGTACCTGCGTTCGCGACTACGTCCACGTCCGCGACATCGCCGACGCCCATGTCCGGTGCCTCGAACACATCGACCGCATCGAGCCCACCGCCTTCAACCTGGGCAACGGCTCGGGCTACACGAACCGGCAGGTCATCGCCGCGGTCGAACGCGTCACCGGCCGCACCCTGAACGTGGTCGACGCGCCGCGCCGGCTCGGCGACCCCGCCCGGCTGGTCGCGAGCGCCGAGAAGATAGCGTGGGTGGTGGGCTGGAAGCCAGGCACGCCGGATCTGGAATCGATGATCGCGAGCGCCTGGGCCTGGCACCAGAAGGTGTCGCACGCGAAGAGCCTCTGAGCGACTGGACCCCTGACCCCATGATCATTTCACGCACCCCGCTTCGCGTCAGCCTCGTCGGCGGCGGTTCGGACCTGAAGGCGTTCTACGCCCACGAGCCCGGCGCCGTGGTCACCACGGCGATCCGCAAGTACATCTACATCACGGCCAACCAGAACTTCGACCCGTCCCGCATCCGCGCCAGCTACTCCGTCACGGAGATCGTCGACTCGGTCGAGGCCGTGCGGCACGAGCTGATCCGCGAGTCGCTCCGCAAGGTGGGCGTGTCGGGCGGTGTCGAGATCACGTCGATCTCCGACATTCCGTCGCAGGGCACGGGGCTCGGCTCGTCGAGCACGTACACGGTGGGGCTGCTGAAGGCGCTCTACGCGTACAAGAATCGCTACGTCGGCGCCGAGCGTCTCGCGCGCGAGGCCTGCGAGATCGAGATCGACGTCCTCGGCAAGCCGATCGGGAAGCAGGACCAGTACATCGCCGCGTACGGCGGCCTGCAGTACTGCCGCTTCTATCCGGACGGGTCGGTGTTCGTCGATCCGATCGTCTGCTCCACGGCCACGCGCGCCGCGCTCGAGACGGACGTGCTGCTGTTCTACACGGGCCTCACGCGGTCGGCCGACACGATCCTGGCCGACCAGAAGCAGAACCTCGAGAGCAGCCGGTGCCGCCGGACGCTGCGCCGGCTCGTTCAGCTGGCCGACGAGACGCGCCGCGCGCTGATCGGCAACGACCTCGAGGCCTTCGGCGAGATCCTGCACGAGAGCTGGATGGTGAAGAAGTCGCTCGCCGACGGCGTGAGCACGGACCGGATCGACGACTGGTACGAGAGGGCGCGCGCCAACGGCGCCATCGGCGGCAAGATCACCGGCGCCGGCGGCGGCGGATTCCTGTTCCTCTACGCGCCGAAGGAGCGGCACGACGACATCCGTCACGCCCTGGGCGACCTGCGCCCCGTGCCGTTCCAGATCGAGCCGCAGGGCAGCCGAATCATCTACGTCGAAGACAGCGCCGGATGAAGGCGTACCTGCTGGCCGCGGGCGAGGGGCGCCGCCTGCGGCCTCTGACCGCGTCGATCCCCAAGTGCCTCGTGCCCATCCAGGGCACGCCACTGCTGGGCGTGTGGCTCCGCCTGCTCGAACGGCACGGCGTCACGAGCGTGCTCGTGAACCTGCACTACTTCCACGAGCAGGTGCGCGCCTTCCTCGAGGCATGGCCCACCACGATGACGGTGACGGGCGTGTACGAGCCGACGCTGCTGGGCAGCGCGGGCACCGTGCTGGTCAACCGCGACTTCGTGGCCGGCGAGGAGCCGTTCGTGGTCGCGTACGCCGACGTGCTGACAGCGGTGGATCTCGGCCGGATGGTGCGTTTCCACCGCGGACGGCGCGAGCACCTGACGCTGGGCGTCACCCCGACCGACCGGCCGCGGGAGAAGGGCACCGTGATCGTCGGCGACGCGGGTCAGGTACTGGCGTTCGAGGAGAAGGCCGCGGAGCCGCGATCGAACCTGGCCAACGCCGGCGTCTACGTGGCCAATCAGGCCGTGTTCGACTACTTCCCGCCCGCCGTGCCCGAGAACGGCGTGCTCGACTTCGGCCACGACATCCTGCCGGCAATGGTGCCGCACCTGTCGGCGTACCCCATCGAGGAGTACTTGTCGGACATCGGTACGCCCGATGCGTACGCGCTGGCGCAGCAGCACTGGCCCGGCCTGCCGGGCGACGCGCCGGCGAACCGCTAGCCGTCCATCCGCGACGCGTCGGTCCGGGGGGCGCGACTCAGGCCGATTCGACGGCCGCGCGGCTCGCCTGGTTCAGCACCACGCCCAGCACGCGCTCGCGTCCGATCGCGTCGACGGCTTCCGACACGGTCCGGCCCGGCGTCTCATCGGCCCGCACGACCAGCACGACGCCGTCGACGATCGCCGCCAGTCCTGCGGTCTCCGGTTGCGCGTTCACCGACGCACCGTCCAGCACCACCCAGTCGTACTTGCCGCGCGTGCCGGCCAGCAGGTGGCGCATCGCGTCCGACGCGATGAGCCCGGGGTCCGCGCCGGCGGCGCCGGCTGGCAGCAGCGCCAGGGTGTCCATCAACCCGACGACCGGCAGCGACGGCGGCGCGGCAGCGCCGAGGCAGGCGGCCAGCCCCGCGCCAGCCGATGTCTGGAGCAGCACGTGGATGCGAGGCGCGCGCAGGTTCGCATCGACCAGCAGGACGCGCTTCCCGTGCACGTGGGCCAGCGTGAGCGCGAGGTTCAATGCGGTGAGTGTCTTGCCCTCGCCGGCCGCCGCGCTCGTCACCAGCACGGTTCGGACCCCGCGGGTCGTCTGCGCATCGAGCAGCGCGGTGGCCAGCCGACGGTACTGCTCGACGGCCGCCGGGTCGACACGGCGCATCAGGACGAGCTTGGAATCGAGTTCCGGACCGAACGGCTGCCAATCCATCGCCAGCAACTGCTCGAGGCGCAGGCTCGGTGCACCGGTGCGCGGCGTCACCGGCATCACCGGGCCCGCCGTCGCGGTACGAGGCGGGGGTGTGCGCACACCGAGACCGTCGGAGGCGCCCGGGGCGGGCACCGCCGGCGGCAGCGGATAGCGTTCGAAATCCCAGGGCGACGAAAATGGCGTCTCCGCCTCGCCCGGTGCCTGACCGGCCGCCGGCACCTCGACACCGGCTTTCTCGGCCGCGGCCCGCCTCAGCGCTTCCTCGATGCGACCCATCAGACCTCCGTTCCCGGGCAGCCTATCTGAGGGCCCACGCCAGCACCCCGGCGCCGACCAACGCCGCGATCACAATGGCCAGCACGACCGTCCGGGACCGAACCGTCCGTGGCGGCGGCGCCCCGGCAACGGCAACCAGCGTCGGCACGACCGCCAGCACGGGGACGTCGAGCACCCGGCCGACGTCGCTCGCGTTGCGGAAAATGGTATCGCGCGCCATGACCATGCCTGCTCCATGATTCCCGTGAGCCGCCCTGGGCGGCCCGCTCCGGGGTGGGCGCCTCGGCTCGTGCCTCGGCGTCTACCCTGGATCTCGGCTCGAGCGAAGCAATTATCGCGTCCCTTGCGCCGCGGAATGCGAGGAATCCCATCGCCCGATACTCCGGTCGGCCAGCTCGCCATCGGCTTGTCGTGCCTTGTCTAACGACGGTTTTGAAAATACAGACCTGTCAGTGTGAGGCGCGCCCGAACGCCAACCGTCGGTTTCGAGGCCGGCGCCGGCTGGGCCCCACAGTGGCGTGTGCTCGCAAAATGTTGATTTCGATGTCCTTATCGGACACAAACCGGTCACCGTGCTCGGTCTGATGGTGGGGCGCCGTCTCTGGCGCGACGTATGCATCCTCGGTGGTATTCGGTAGTGCGTGTCGACGCGGGGATGTGTCCGTTCCGCGGGGTGAGCAGGGTAAGGGTGTCATGAAGAGAGCAACGAGACAGAGTCAGGGCGGGGTTCGCTGGGCGCAACTCGCCGGCGCCGGCGCGGCACTCCTCGGTCTGCTGGCACTTGCCGGCGCGGGGTTCGATTTCGGCGGCGTGCTCCTGGCGCAAACGCAGCCGCAGTCCCCCACGAACCTGCGGATCCTGTCAGACAGCACCCCTCCCCCGCCACCGACGGGCACGGGAGACCTCGGCGGCTGGCCGACGGCGGGCGCCACCATCCAGCGCACGTCCTACTCTCCGGCTACGGTCACCACGGTCAGCGGCATCGCCTGGTACCGTCCGATCGAAGCGTTCATCAGCGGCAGCACCCAAGTCATCACGGCGGATGGGAGGGTCTACGTCGCGACCGGGAAGGGTCTGGTCGTCCTGGACGCGGAGAACGGCGGCCTGATCTGCCGGTTCGATACGGAACTCCCCGTGGCGACGCCAACGGTCGACAGCGGCACGGTCTACGTGCCTGGCTACGACCGCACGCTCTACGCGCTGAACTCCTCCAACTGCGGGTTGAACTGGCGGTTCATCGGCGGCGCGGGCTTCAGCGCCAACCCTCTCGTCACGGGCGGCAGGGTCTACATCGGCAACCGCGACGGCAACTTCTACGCGGTCAACGCGTCGGACGGCTCGCTCGCCTGGCAGTACCCGACGGGTGGGCCCATCATGCAGTCCGCGGCGTCCTCGGGGGGCGTCGTGTACGTGGCCTCGATGGACATGTACGGGTACGCGCTGAACGCCTCGTCCGGCAGCCTCGTATGGCGGACGGCTCGCAAGCTGCCGGGTGAACAGTACAGCACCTGGTGGCCGGTGGTGCACGGCAACTACGTCGTCTGGGCCGCCTCGACCGCGTACAAGATGAACACGAGCCCTGGCGCCAGCGACGCCGGCTCCGACGGCGTCGACTACGACGGTTTCTTCGGTACGGGTTCCACCACGCTCAATGCCGGTACCGTCATCAACTCGAGCGACGGTTCGCACGGCTGGCCCGCCGGCTCGGCGGTGCTGAGCACGACGGCCGGCAACGGGGGGCCGTACTCGCTGCAGGGCTACGCCGACCAGTTCCCGGCCCGGCGCGTCTACGCCATCGTCAACCGGTCGAACGGAGTCGAGCCGTTCAACCTGCCGTGGATCCAGTCGGGCCAGAACGAACAGGGCCAGATGCACCCGCCGGTGTCCGACGGGACGGCACTCTACTTCGAGGGACCGTTCCAGAAGGCCGGCGCCAACATCCCGCGGTCGCGCGCCATGGCGTGGAAAGAGGGCACCTCGTGGCTGCGAATGGTGGGCGGCATCACCTTCGCGGCCGACGAGCCGTTGATCCTGTCGGCCGCCGCCGGCCGGGTCTTCGCCAACCTCTGCTGCGACCGTGAGGCGCGCGCCCTCGAGGGCGGCGCCGCCACCTTCTGGTCGTACGGCGGCAACATGTTGAACTACCAGCTGCCGTCGCAGGGTGACGCCAACCCGTACGATCCGATGTGGGCCTTCTACGACGGCGAGGAGTTCCTGCAGCGCCTCGGCGGCTACTACAAGGGGACGCGAAACAGCCGCAACGGCGTGTACCACAACCACGGGATGCAGAACCCGCTCGTCCCGCTGGCCTTCACCAACGGCGCGGGGCAGCGGGTGGAGCGCCTGTTCACGCACCGCTCGAACGCGATCATCGCCCTCGGCCCGAGCGCGACGAAGACGCCGCTGCCGCTCGTGACCATCAACAACAATCCACCGAACACGGGCACGACGCTCTCGGCCCCCGAGATTTCGAACCGGCTCGAGACCGAGGTCCGCAAGATCGTCGACGTGTGGCGCGCCAACGGCACCAACGGCTTCCTGAGGCCCGCCTACATCAACGACGGCGGCGGCACGAGCAACACGACCGACATGCCGGAGAGCAACGTCTACTTCCGGTCTCCGGCCGACACGCTCTACACCCTGTCGGCCGCCTATCCGTACGTGTCGGCGGGCCTGAAGGCCGACCTGCTGCAGTACCTCGCCGCCTACTGGCAGCGGTACTTCGCCGGCACCGCAGTCCGCGTCATCGGCTGGAACAGCGGCACGCCGCGCGAGGCGATGCAGTACCCGCCGGAAGTCGAGACGCGGATGACCCAGATCGGCGACACCACGGGTGGTGCGGCGTCGCCGCGCGTCTTCTACGCGGCGTGGAAGTACGCGCAGGTGGTGCCGGCGCAGGCGGCGAGCATATACGCGGCCGTACGGCCCCTGCTCATCGTGCCGCCGCCGGCGCAGGTGCTCGACATCACCCGCGGCCCCGCCGTCTACAACGAGTACATCAACGGGTATCAGGGCTTCCTGAACCTGGCCGACCTGGCCGGCAATCCCGATCCGGCGACACGGGCCACCGTGGCGACCCAGCTCTCGTCGCTGCTGAACACGCGGCTGACCGGCTTCGCGAAGGACCATCCCTGGGAAGGCAGCGTCGACAACCCGTCCGGGCTGATGGCGAACAACTACACGCGACGCTTCAACTGCACGCGGAACTTCCTGTACATGACGCCGGACCTGGGCCGGGCGATGAGGTCCAGCGCGCAGGCCGGCAGCATCACCACGGCGCTGAACGAATACCTCTACGTCTGCCCCCACTGGTTCATGACGCGGGACAACAACTCCTTCCAGGAGGCATCGGCCCACCACATCTTCGACTCGCACGCCCTGTTCCTGGCGAAGGCGTACGTGGCCGGGCAGTCGCAGGCGGAGCTGAGCAAGTGGATCGACGTGCCCTGGATGCTCGGGGACCTGTATCACATCCAGAACCTCATCGCGGCCGTCCAGGCGGGCGGCGGCTCGTAGGTCGTCTGCGGACCGCTCAGCACAGGACACACAAGGAAACCGCACATGTCTCGGACGTCTCGCACCCCAGCCCCTGACGCCAGCCGGTCGTGGACCGGCCGTCTGCTGCTCGCCGCCGCCGCGGGCTCCGTCATCGCGCTCGCGTCCGGCACGGGCGCGCTGCAAGCACAGTCCACGGCGCCACAGCCGCCCTCGAACCTGCGCATCTACGCTGGCTCGGAGCCGCCTCCGCCGCCGACGTCCGGCAACCTGCAGATCAGTGCCGTGACGGCCCCGGACACGGTCGGCAAGTACGACAAGTTCGAGGTGGATTTCGCGGTGTCCGGTACGGTCGCGACCAACCCGCAGATGCCGTACGACTCGGCGCCGCCGGCGGGTATCCCGGCGGGGTGGGGCATCACGGTCAACGGCGAATTCAGCCAGGACGGGTTCCAGACCATCCACACGATTCCGGCGTTCCTCTACCAGGCGTTCGACTACCAGGTGAAGGGCAACCGCGACTGGTTCAACCCCCTGGATCAGTACTCGTGGAAGGTGCGGTTCGCGCCGCCTCGCGAGGGCACCTGGCAGTTCAGGCTGACCGCGCGCGACGCGGCCGGCACCGCCCGGAGCGCCGAGCGCTCGTTCACGGTGACGCCGTCGTCGGGCAAGGGCTTCCTGCGCGTGTCCAGCCGCGACACGCGCTACTTCGAGTTCGAGGACGGCACGCCCTTCACCGGTCTCGGCTACAACGCGGGTATCGACTGGTTCAACCCGGTCCGCACGAGTGCCGCCCGCTTCGCGACGTTCAACCAGAGCGGCGTGGAACTCTCGCGGATCTGGCTGACCCAGTCGGCCATCTTCGGCTCGGCCTGGAACCCGTGGTACGGCCTGCGCGGGGACTACGGCGGCTACATACCCCGGACCGGCCTGACACCGGCGGGCGACCCCGCGACCGTCAAGCTTCGGATGACCTACGCGGAGGACGCGGCGGGCAACAAGAATACGGGCTTCTTCGAGGCCTGTCGCTTCATCGGCGGCTTCCAGGCCGTGACGGCGGTGAAGCGGAACACCTCGTACCGGGTCACCGTGCGCTACACCGCCTTCGACATCACGGGCCCGCGCAACGCCAGCTTCCCGAACTACGGTTTCGTCTTGAAGATGCAGAACCCGGCGAACGGGACGTGGCACACGGACTGCTACGAGCCCGGGAGCTCGAACAGCACCGGCCTGGTGATCTCGCCCTACGCCGGCAACACCTCCGGTGAGCAGGTGCTCGAGGGCACCTGGAACTCGGGCAGCAACGACTTCCTGCCTCCTTTCTACATGGCGCTCGAGAACGTCCGCGGCAGCAACCCCGCGACCGGCCGGCCGCCGGCCGTGTACGTGACGCAGGTCGAGATCCGGGAGCAGACGGGTGGCACGCCGGGTCCGAACATCGTGGCGAAGCCGTCGATGGAGCACCACAAGTACTTCGAGCAGCGCTTCTCGTATGCGTTCGACCAGGTCATCGAGAGCGCGCGGCAGAACAACGTGTTCCTCAAGGTGGTGGTGCTCGAGGCGGGCGAGGACATCTTCCAGTGGCTCGACGCCAACGGCGTGCTCGGCTCCGGCAGCGGGGCCAACTTCTACGGCAACTACCGCAGCGTCACGGCGGGCCGCTGGCTGCAGCAGGCGTGGTGGCGCTACCTGCAGGCGCGGTGGGGCTACGCGACGAGCGTCCACTCGTGGGAACTGGTGAACGAGGGCGACCCGTCGCTCGACCGCCACTACGTGCTGGCCGACGAGTTCGGCAAGTACATGCGGCAGTTCGCACCGAACCATCACCTCGTGACGACGTCGTTCTGGCACTCGCTGCCGGTCGCGGCGTTCTGGAGGAACGCGAGCTATCCCAACATCGACTACGCCGACCTGCACGCCTACGTCAGCACGAGCCAGACCGGCGACGTCAACATCGCCGCGGCCAAGGATCCGGTGGTCGTCGCGCGGTGCGGCACCAGCAACAGCTGTTTCAAGCAGGCCATGGCCTTCGACGCGGCGCTGAACCACAGCGAGCACAGCCTGCAGTCGCTGGACCGCCTGATCGGCAAGCCGCTCGTGCGCGGTGAGACGGGCCTCGACTCCCCGACCGTCCAGCAGGAGGACGTGAACCTGCAGCGCGACACCAGGGGCGTCTGGCTGCACAATCTCGTCTGGAGCCAGATCGACGCCGGCGCGATGCACGACCTCTACTGGTGGTTCGAGAACCTCCGACGCCAGCCGGGTCCCGACGGGTCGACCGCCAACGGGCTGCACGAGGTCTTCCGGCCCTACTACGACTTCATGACCGGCCTGCCGGTCAACAACGGCCGCTACCAGAACGCCGGCGCGGCGGTGTCGAATCCCAACGACGTGCGGGTGCTGGGTCAGAAGGACGTCACGAATCGTCGGGCGCACCTCTGGATCCAGAACCGCAAGCACACGTGGTGCGCCGTCGTCGGCGGCGTCCAGAACTGCCCGTACACCTGGGACGGCTCGCGGTTGAACGGTACCGTCACCGTCACGGGCTTCGTGCCCGGGGCCTCCTACCCGGCCCAGTGGGTGTACTTCGACAACGCGGGCTCGGCGACACAGCCGGCCGCGACGACCGTCACGGCCGATGGCGCGGGAAACCTGGCATTGAACCTGGGCTCGCTGCCGTCCTCGGCTGTCGATGCTGGCGTCAAGATCGGCACGACGCCGTAAGTCTCTGTCCTACAATGAGAATCGGCGTTGGCGCCCGTCCTGGGACGCCAGCGCCGACGCGAGCCCCCTCCAAGTTTTCCTTGATCGGCATCCCAGCGACTTTTGTTTCTCAGTTCAGGGACTTTCGGTCAATCTGGCTGGCCGCTCGATCTCCACGACGATCGGATAAACCATTCATCCTGAGTAACATACATGGGCAGCATGGATGCCGTCCGGCATGGCGGCCGTTTTGCTCCTGTTGCGGCCAGGAAGAGCGGTAGGCCGTAGGTAAGGTGGGACCCCAGCGGGAACTGAGGCTCACGGCCGCCATCGCTGACCGCGTGCGTCTCAAACGAACCTTGTTATCAGGCCGGGTCCGTCCGCCGGAGGAGTGATTGTGATCAACATGGAACGGTTCAAGAAGAGTGGAGTTCTTTTCTGGGTGCTGCTGATCGTGTCCGTGGCCTTGCCGGCGTGGGCACAGACGATCACGAAGAAGAACGTGTTCGTCGCCAAGCTGACGCGGACGAGCACCAACTGGGCGACCAACCAGGGCGGCAGCGGACAGATGCTGACGGTGTCCAGCAGGTCCGGCAACGTCATGAGCTTCAAGTTCGACTACATGGTCCGCAGCTTCAACTTGGGCGGTGCGGCGGTCGGTGACTCCTACGAGCACCTCGTCAGGCGGGTCAGCCTGACGTCGAGCGACTGGGCTGGTGAAATCGTCCTCTGCGACAGCACCAATGCCGACATCGACGACGACTGCGTCTACGACGACTCGGACACCACCCTCGGCCACGGGAACCTCGACATCGACGGTTCGATCACGCAGTCGATGCTCCCGGCCGGGCCGTTCATGAGCATGGCGGCGTTCTACAACAGCGTCATGCTGGAGCACGTGCAGATCCACTTCAACAATCCGGCGGACTTCTCGGGCACGTTCCTCAAGCAGATGTAAAGGACCCGGCTCCGGGGTGCGGACCTGCGGACCTCGCGAGGGCGTCCGGCGTGAGCCGGATGCCCTCGTGTCGTTTTCAGGGGCGGACGGGCGTCAGGAGGGGCGGCCGGCCGGGTGGACGAACGCCAGGACGTCGGCTCCGAGATCTGGGCGCTCGAGCACGCCGTCGACGAGGCGGCGCTGCACGGCGCCCTGCCGCAGGTCCGAGTGCTCCACGACGAGCAGGTCGGCCGCCTGCACGGCCAGCGTGACGTCTTCGTCACTGCACTCGGTGCGCCGGTCCGTCGCCGCCCGCAGGCGGGACAATTCGCTGATCAACCCGTAGGCCACCAGCAGCAGATTGATGCCCCCGACCACGGTTGCCTCGCCGGCAACGTAGCGGCGGGAATCAATCTTGGAGGCGAGGTAGCGGGCCAGCAGATCACCGGCAACCCGCGAGGGCTGGAACGTCACCCGGCGAGCCATTCGCCGGCTCGCGCAGGCCGGCACCGCGCGCGTGCGAAGCCTGGCCAGCCCGGCCGTGAACAGCGCGACTTCGGCGAAACGCCGGATGCCGGCCATGCGTCCGCGCGGCCGATCGTGCAGCAGATACAGCGAGATCGCGCGGCGCCCGGCGGCAGGGGCGCCTCCCCGACGCGCATCGGCGGCCAAGCGGCCGATGCCATCACGCCGAGCCTGCTGCACCGCCGCCTCGACAGGCAATCCGGGGGACGACGCCAGCCGGCGCACCAGACCGGCCAGTGCCGCGACCCGGTCGCCGATCGGATGGGCACCGTCGTGCACCACTTCGCGCAGGGCGTGGTGCAATCGGTCGAAGTCTCCGCCCGAGATCTCCACCCCGGGCTCGAGCCGCAGCGCAGCCGTACGCACGTCGGCGTGGCGGGCTGTGTCGCGGACCCACCGACCCTGCTGTTCGAGCGGCTTGCCCGTGTTCGCCACAACCGTGGGACACCAGTAGCTGAGCCGCGCGAACTGGCGCCCCTCCACTTCGAGCACGCTCAGCGGAAACCCCCGGCACACCGGAGGCTTGGCGTCGTAGGACAGTTCGACGTGGATGCGGCAGTGGTTGTCCGGACGGAGGAAGTAGCACCGCCCGTCGACCTGGCGAATCCGGAACTGGCCGGTCGAGCCCATCGGCTCGAAGGGCTCCGTGCCCCAGTCGTGTGCGCGCAGGCGGGCCGCCGTCTCGGCGTCGACCGGCACGTCCCAGCCCTGACAGCACCTGCCGCAGCTCTGGCAGGTGAAGCGGGCACCCTCGGGCAGCGTGATGCCGCGGCTCACCACCCGCTCCCCGCGACGCTGTCAGGGGCCACCCAGACCATTCTACGACTGACCGGCCGAGAGTTGCTCGAACGGGGACACCGGCGCGTCCGGCTGCCGGCGGCCCTGCCAGGCGGCGACCACCCGACGGGCGGCGGCGGGGCTGAGGCACACCAGCAGGTACACCAGCCAGGTCTTGGGATCGGCCGGACGAATGCGGAGCGCGGCCCTCAGCCACGATCGAATGGGTGCCGGCGCGCCGCCCTCGAGGAGGCTCCCGTTGGCCGTCAGACGAAGCAGTCTGGCCCGTGAGTCGGGCGGCATGGCCGCGAAGGCCGGGCAGGCCAGCACCGCGGACTGCGGCTCGACGCGGCCGTCGAGATCCCGGGTGAGGTAGTCGTAGAAGAACGCGTACTGCTGCGCCGCCGGCACCGCGGCGAAACGGGGCATGGCCAGCACCTTGTCGCGCAGCCGGAACAGCGACGTCAGCCGGCGCTCGCTCGGCATCGTCACGGTCATGCCGTCGGCGTGGACACGATAGTTGATTACGACGTCGTCGACGAAACCGAACCGTGTCACGGCCGCCAGCCGGATGTAGATGTCCCAGTCCTGGCACCAGGAGATGGCCTCATCGTACCGGATGCCGTACGTGGCGAGCACGCTGCGCCGGACGATCACCGCCGCCCCGGTGCCGTAGAACGGCGCCACGATCAGCGTGTCGAACACGTCGCCCGACACGCCCGCCGGCATCAGCTCGGTGAACTTCGGCCCCGTGTCGCCGGTGGCGTAACGGTAGACGCCGTTGCCGTACACGACGCCGATCCCCGGATCGCGCACGAGCAGGTCGACGCGACACGCCAGCGCCGCGGGCTCGTACCAATCGTCGGCGTCGAGTGTCGTGACGTACTCGCCCTCGGCGGCGTCGAGGCCCCGGTTCAGCGCGGCGGCCTGCCCCCGGTTCTCCTGGTGAACGTAGCGGATGCGCGGGTCGGTGTACTGCGCGACGATGGCCGCCGTGTCGTCGGTCGAGCCGTCGTCGACGACGATGAGCTCCCAGTTCGCATAGGTCTGCGCCAGGGCGCTCTCGAGCGACTGGCGGATCAGGGCGGCGCCATTGAACACCGGCATCACGACGCTGACCATGCCACGCCGCCCGGCGGGCGGCGGAACTGGAGAGGACGCCGGCTCAGCGCCCACGGGTCACCCGTTCGAAGACGCCCTGCAGCTGCAGGGCCGTGTGGCGCCAGGAATGCTGCTCTTCAGCCTCCAGGCGTCCGGCATGGCCCATCGACCGGCGCAGCGCCTCGTCGCCGGCCAGGCGGACAATGCCGGCGGCCAGCGCCTGGACGTCGCACGGCGGTACGATCAGCGCGGTGCGTTCGTGCGAGAGGGTATCGGGCTGGCCGTTCTCGCCGGACGCGATGATCGCGAGGCCGGCCGCCTTGTAGTCGAACAGCTTGAGGCCGGAGTATTCCATCCACCCGCAGTACGGCGCGGCGCCGATGTCGGCGTGGGCCAGGCGAGCCGCGACCTGGTCGATCGGCAGCTGGCCGGTCATCGTGACGTGCGGCGCGAGGCCGCGCGCGTCGATGAACTCACGGATCTGCCGCTGCAGGGTGCCCGATCCGATCAGCACGAGATGGACGTTGGCGCCCGCCGCCACGACGCCCTCCATCGCCTCGAGCAGCTTCAGCACCCCGTGCCAGGGCTCGAAGGCGCCGACGAACACGACCTCGACGGGCGCGGAGCCGCGGCTGCGCCCGGTGAACGGACCCAGCTGGCCGCGGTCGAGCAGCTCCACGAGCTCGCTGCCGTTCTCGATGGTGACGACGGTGTCGGGCGTCACGCGCCAGTGCTCGATGAAGCGCCGGCGGTGTCCCTCTCCGGTGGCGACGACCATCCGGCCGCGGCCGACTGCGGCGGCCATCAGGCGCACGGCCAGCCAGCGCTGGAAGCCGGTGGGCGCCACGCCGAGCATCTCGAGCTCGGTGACGAAGTCGCCGTTGTTGACCTCGAGCACGAGGGGAATGCCCGATCGCCGCGACCACAGCCCGGCGCCGTAACCCATCCAGCCCATGCGTTCGTAGTAGACGTCCCGATCGCCGAGTTCCTGCCGGCACGCGCTGGCGAAGCGGAGGCTCTCGAAGAGGTTCAAGTACGGCAGGGCGAGCCTGGCCTGCAGGCCCCGCACGAGACGCTCGAGCGCCCGCCTCGGCCCCGAGTCCCAGTCCCGGACGACGACGGGCTCGTACGTGACCAGGTCGTCCGACTTCCAGATGACACCGTCCCACCGGGCCAGCAGCCGGACGTCGTGCCCCAGCCTCTGCAGTTCGGCAAAGACCTTCAGGACGTGGTTCGCAGGGCCGGTGCGGGGGAGCTGCCGGACGTCCGGCCCTCCCTCCTGCATGACGTAGCCAATCTTCATGACGCGTGAGCGGCCCTGCGGGGATGGAAGAAACGCGCTCGCCAGGGCGCCGGATGCGCCCGGAAGGCGAGGGGTTGTGCCGTTATGGTACTCCCGTCAGGGACTATCGGCCCGGCTGGGCTGGGTCGTTAGCGGCCCGGAGCCGGGGCCCGGACGACGAGGACCTCGGAGAGCGGTTTGCGCTCGATGGACGGTACCAGGGCCCCATCCGCGGGATAGCCAACCGGGATGAGCACGAACGCACGCTCGTTGGCCGGCCGCTCGAGCACGTCGGCCAGGAACTGCATCGGGCTCGGCGTGTGGGTGAGGGTGGCGAGGCCGGCGTGATGGAGGGCGGCCAGCAGGAACCCCACGGCAATGCCGACAGACTCGTTCACATAGTAGTGCCGCTCGTCGGTGTCGCTGCCGTGCTTCTGGGCGAACACGACGATCAGGGCTGGGGCGATCTCGAGGAACGGCTTGCTGGCGTTGGTGCCGAACGGCTGGAGATCGCGAAGCCAGCGCTCGGGTGCGCGATGGCCGTAGAACGCGCGCTCTTCCTGCTCCGCCGCCGCCCGAATCCTCGACTTCAGCACGGGGTCCGTGACCAGCACGAAGGTCCACGGCTGCTTGTGCGCCCCGGAAGGCGCCGTCGCAGCCGCCGCGATGCAGTCCTCGAGGATGTCGAGCGGGACGGGCCGGTTGCTGAAATCCCGGACCGTCCGGCGCCGGCCCAGTTCCTGCCTGAACGCGCGCGCCCTGGCCCGCTGCTCTTCCTCCGGGTACCGGAGGAAGTCCAGCGGCATCATGCCCGAACTCACTCGCCCAGAATCCGGATATTGGTGGGCGGGGCCGGACCCTGAGAGGTCCCGCCCGGGTTCCAGCCGGCGATCCGGGCCAGCAGCACCCACAGCCCCTTGGCGATGCTGATGTTCCCCTGGGCCGTCGTCAGGTGCCCGTTGATGGCCTCGGTCGTCTTCTCCTGGCAGATCGCCGGGATGTTCAGCCCGTCGTCCGGGTAGTTCTCGTTGAGGCTGGCGTTGTTCGGCTGCGTGTACGGCACGCCGTCGCGGTCGTCGTAGCACGGACGGCCGGCCATGTCATACGCCTCGATGTCGGCGAAGTCGAACAGGATGCAGTTGGTCGTCCGGCACCACTCGCGCATCCGCGCATTGAAGTCCATGGACACCTGGGTGCCGATGGAACGCGCCAGGCTCGTCGTGAAGTAGACGAACTTGCGGTTGCCGTTCGACGTGAGGTGGTCGGCGATCTCGCGCTCGAGCTCGTAGGCGTCGTTCAGTTCACCGGAGCGGTTCGAGAAGAACTCCATGATCCGGCTGCCGTTGTCGACGTTGAGGTAGCTGAACTGGAACGACACGACGTCGTAGTTCAGCGGATTCACCTGGACGTTCGCGTTGGTCGGATGCTCCTGGGCCGGGATCGACGAGTTGTGGAGTCCCGAGACGAAGTTGGAGGTCATCGTCTCCCAGGGGCCGTAGAACAGGTAGAAGTCCCAGTTGCTGCGGTTGTACCTGGTCGGGCTCGGCGAGAAGTCGATGTACGGGTGCACCTGCCCGGCCGCCTTTGCGGCATCGTTGCGCAGCGTCTGCTGCCAGGCGCCGTTGACGAACTGGTAATCCTGCCGGCACGGGGACGCCGAGGTCCCGTACGCGGAGGCCGTCAGGCAGTTCAGTGCGTCGTTCGTGTTGACGCCCACCGACCGGTCCATAAACAGGAACCGCAGGTTGCGGGCGGCCTGCAAGTACTGGTCGGGTATCTGGTCGAACAGGCCGATCGAGGTGTGATCGACCACGATCGCCTGGGCACGCGCCACCGCGGGGAGCAGCAGCAGCACACAGACAAGCGTTCCTCTGACGGACGTCCTCACGCGCATTCCTCCGAAGAGAGTCCGGCTCCGGCCCAGACTGCCCGAATTGGCGGGCCGCGTTCGGCGGGCCCGGCGACTCTGTAACGGCGTTTTCAGAATCGGTCGGTCGCCCCGACGTCCGAATGGACGCAACTACCCGCCACTCGTCAGTCTACGGCCTCGACACCGAATTTCGAAGGGGAAGCGTGCAAGAAGAGTGCCCGTCCGGCATTGCGGCGGAAGACGAAGGAAATGCCGGAGATTTCTTGGACTTGGCCGCCAGGCCGGCCGCCCGGACGAAACGGCGCGGCCGTCGGCACTGTCTCGACACGATGCAGCGCCGTCGGCTTCTGTCACGCCGGCCTGCATGGAGGTGCGGTGGGCGGGGACTACGTGGGCTACCCGAAGGCGTACGCGTAGTACCGGCGCAGGGGGGAACTCTTCGCGAACCTCATCAGCAGCATCGGAGCCCCCACGCCAACCGCCGAGACGGCGGCCATCAGCACCACCTGATAGGCGAGCAGAAACGGGCTGAGGTGATAGAGCACCCGGGCCGCCACTTCGAGCACGGGCATGTGCACGAGGTAGATGCCGTACGACATCACCCCAACCCGCTCGAGCGGGGCCGCCCACGGGAGCGGCCCGTCATCGTGCGCGAGGTACGTCAGCAGCAGCGCGAGCTCGAACAGGTTGTCGCCGATTCCCACGCCGCTCGGCACCCACGTGCGGCCCGACAGCCTCCGCACGACCTCCCACTCTCCTGCAGCCGCCACGAACAGTGCGACCAGCAGCCAGGGCAGCACTGGGCGCAATCGACGCAGCGTGGCTTTGAACGCGGGCATGTGGAACGAGGCCGCCAGGCCGAGCGCGAACCAGAAGCAGTAGGACAGCAACTGGGAATTCACCGCCAGGCGCGCGACGGCGTGATCGGGCGTGCAGGCGTCGAGGGCGGCGACGGAGCAACTCCTGACGAGCGCCACCGACGCCTGGGCGAGGCCCGTCACCAGCAGCACCAGGCCCGCGGAACGGCGGACCCATGGCGCGAGCCAGCGGGAAAGCACGTAGAGCTCGACGACCAGCGGCACGTAGTAGAACGGCGCCGCGGCACCGCCGGTCACCAGCGCCCAGGCCACCCGAGACCAGGTGTACTGCGCGCCGTTGACCATGTTGAACCCGATCACGAGCAGCGACCACAGCAGGTACGCAGGCAACAGCGTCCTGACACGGCTGACCACGTTGTCCCACGCGAGCGTCGGGCGGGCGCCGACGCTGCTCGCCACGAAGTAGCCGCTCACGAACAGGAACGCGGGCACGGCCGACACGACCACCTGGTCGATGGCTCGGATGGCGAAGTACTGCAGCCCGCCCAACGCCGCGTAGTCCGGAACAGATGCCCCCGTGCGATACTGCGGCGCCCACCAGAACATCGCCGTGATGCCCCAGTTCACCGAGTGATGGACCACGGCGAAGATGGCCGCAATCCCGTTCAGTGCGAGCAGCCGCCTGACCATCCGGGGGTGCGGCTAGGCCGGCATCGGCGCCTTGGCGCCGGAGCGCTGAACCGGCGCAGGCGGTGGGGGCGGGGCGATCCCGAACAGGTGCCGGTAGACGCGCCGCACTGAGACCGGGCGTGTCAGCACATCCATCATCAGCACGGGCACGCCGATCGCCACGATCAGCAGCGCCGGATACACCAGCACGGCGCCGATGCCCGCCGCCAGACCAAGGGCCGATACCGCGTAGGCCGCCAGATTGATCACGATGAAGTGGCTCAGGTAGATGCCGTAACTTCGCTTGCCGAGAGCCTCGAGACCGCGCCAGTACGGGATGGCGTCACGGCTGATCACCGGCAGCACGAACATCAGGGGCAGCGGCGCCACGAACCGCGCCCACGGGGCCGACACCATCCTGAACGCGTCGAGCAGCCCCAGGCACAGCAGCGACCCGGTCAGCAGCGCCATCAGCAGCCGACGGCCCATGAGTCTCGGCTTGAGCTCCCGGTCGTGCATGCTGACCACGAGCCCCAGCGGAAAGAAGACCGCCCAGTCCGACATCGGCGTCGCCAACACGGGCACGCGCACCAGCTTCGCCCACGGCGCCAGGCCCGGCACGCCGAACAGATCGGGATACCGCCCGACGAGCAGCACCGCCTGGTACGCGGCAATGCCCACCAGCAGCGGCCAGGCGTGCCGCCGTCCGATCTTCACGAGCAGCGGCGCCGACAGGTACCAGAACACGAGCAGCGGCACGAAGTGGTAGGGATAGCCGACGATCAGGTTCTTCGCGTAGCCCGCCACCGAGTAGCGCTCCGCGCCGACCACGAAGACGAGGCCGTAGAACAGCAGCGACCAGATCAGGTACGGCCAGAGGAGCCGGCCAAGGTTGGTCTTGATGAACTCCGGCGAGAGCCGCCCGGCCGAGTAGGACAGGAACGCCCCGGAAATGAACAAGAAGGCCGGCACGGCGAAGCCGCCCAGCGCCTGCAGCACCGTCAGGATGTACGGCCACGGACCGCTCGCCGGCGAAGCCTGCAACCCGAAATGGATGGCGTGATTGAGGACGATCAGGACGATCGCCGCTCCGCTCATCGCGCTGTACTGGCGGTTCATGTGAGGCGTGCGACACCTCGAACGGCAGGGTTGACGCCCTGCCGCTCGAGGCTCGTCGCGGACGGCCTACGGCAGCGAGAACGCCCCTGACGGCACCCACTGCGGAGGGCCGTCCGGCGGAACCTGCTGCACGCCGTCGTAGAGCGTGGCGGTGAACCCGTGGCCCGTGTCGTCGGTGATCGTCATGCCCGAGCCGTTCGACATCCGGTAGTAGGCCCGCAGGCCGAGTTCGTCGCCGACCATGCCCTGCGACATGTCCTTCTGCAGCTGCTCGGCCGTGCGAGCGACGTTCCACAGGGCCAGCTCGTCGATCTCGCCGGAGAAGGCTGGCGCACGCGAGCCCATGATGATGCCGCCGAAGCCCAGGATCGGCAACCCGCCCGTCGACGGCTGCTGCGTGGCCCCGCTGGCGACGCTGCCGACCAGCACGCCGTTCTTGTAGGCGTAGAGAACACCGTTCTCGTGGACCATGGCCAGGTGCATCCACTGGTCGACCACGTAGGGCACCCCGATGATCTGCAGGCGGTTGTTCGAGAAATTCCATACCCAGATCTTGTCGGGACCGTTGAGATAGGGCCCGCGCGAAATGCCCCACCACTCCGGCGTGTCGCCGAAGATCTCGTCGCACTGCGTGGCGTTGCTGATGCACTGGGCGGTGCCCGTCGGCTTCAGCCACATGCTCACGGTCTTGCGGCTCTCCCAGCCGGGACCCATGACCGTGGCGGTGTAGGTCATCCGGGCGATGTCGCTCACGCCGTCGAAGCGAACGGCATACCCCGGGTCCCCCCCCGGGCGACGCACGTTGACGCTGACGATCGCGGATGCCGTGGCAGCGCCGTCGGACACCGTGTAGGTGAACGTGTCGGTCCCGGCGAAGCCGGCCTCGGGCAGGTAGGTGATCACGGTTCCATCGTGCGCCAGGGTTCCGTGTGCGGCCGTGCCGACGCTAACGACGCTCAGGGGGCCTCCCTCGACGTCGGTGTCGTTCGTCAGCACGTTGATGAGCACCTGCGTGTCCTGGGCCGTCGACGCCGAATCGGCGTTGGCGACGGGAGCGTCGTTGACCGGCACGACCGAAATCGACACGGTCTGCGGCGCCGAGTCGACAAAGCCGTCGTTGGCCACGAATGTGAAGCTGTCCGGTCCGTTGAGATTCGCGCCCGGCGTGTAGGTCAGATTGGGCGCAGCCCCCGACAACGTTCCGCGCGACGGCGGGACGACGACGCGGAAGGTGATTGGATTGTTGTCAGGATCAGCACCCGTCAGCGTGATACCGAGCGCGACATCCTCGTCCGTGACCACGCTTTGGGGATTGGCGACCGGGGGATTGTTGATCGACACGCCCCCGCTGAGCGGCCCAGGCGTCACCCAGGCGATCGCCCCGTCGGCCGGCACTCCGTTGGCTCCATCCCTGAGTGAGCCCGACCAGCCACGACCCGAGTTGTCCGTCAGCGCCGTGCCCGAGCCGTTCGACATGCGATAGTAGGCTGCCAGTCCGGCCTCGGCACCCGTGAGCATCACGTTGTAGGTCTGCGAAATCTCGACCGCAGTTCGCGCGGTATTCCAGATCTGCAGCTCGTCCACGTCGCCCTCGAACGTCCAATTGGACGTCGAGTTGCTGATGATGCCGCCGAACTGCAACGCCTGGCCGGTCACGACGACGGTGTTTCCGCTCGGAATGCTCGAGACGAGCGCGCCGTTCTTGTAGGCGCTCAGCACGCCACCGCCATGCACGAGGGCGATGTGCGTCCATTGACCGGCCGTGTAGGGCACGCCGATCATGTCCATCGTCCCGTCGTAGTTCCAGACCCAGATCCGATCGTTGCCGTTGATCACCCCTCGCGAAATGCCCCAGCTCCGCGGCCTGTCACCGAAGATCGCGTCGCAGGACGCCGGCGACGGTGCCGAGCAGAAAGGGGTTCCGACGGGATTGACCCAGAGGCTCACCGACTTGGTCGACGGCCACGTCGCGGCCATCATCGAGGCCGTCGGTGCGAGCGTCACGAAGTCGCTGCGTCCATCGAAGCGCAGCGCGTAGTCCACGCCCTGACCGAACGAAGCCTGTGGGACTGCCGCAACTGACGCCCCGACAGCGAATACGAACCCGACGATGCTCGATATCTTCATCTCTCGACCATTCGAAACGCAGTAAACGATCCCCGCGAGACGCTCCGCTATTGTCGCACTCCGGCCCGTCTCGCGAGCAGTCCAGAGTCAACATTCGCGCCAATTACGAAATTGGCTTGAGGCAAGGAAACCACGCGCACCGACAGGCACCGGCGCACGCGAAACACCCGGCTGTCGGCCGGGTATTTGAGACAATAGTCTGCGGGCGGAGGGATTCTTCCTCGGTTGGGCAGCCGCCATGGCGCGGGGGAGGCGCCCGCGCACTCGACTGGCCGAGGATCTGGGCCGGCCCGATCGATGCCCAAGGGCAGGCGCGCCGGCCGCGCAGGGGCGCAGCCGCGGGCGTGTCAGAGGCCCATCAACCTCGCGATGATGTTGCGCTGGATGTCGGAGGTCCCGGAGTAGAGGATGCCTCCGATCGAGTCGCGGAAGTCGCGCTCCACTTCGTACTCCGTCGTGTACCCGTAGCCACCCATCGTGCGCACGGCGTCCAGCCCGCTCTGGACGAACGCCTCGCTCAGATACAGTTTCGCGAGCGCCGCCTCCATCACCGCCGGCTTCCCCGTCTTCTTCAGCCACGCCACCTTGTAGAGCAGCAGGCGGGCGGTCTCGAGCCGCACCTTCATGTCGACGATGCGGTTCGACACCGACTGGAATCGGCCGATCGACTCGCCGAACTGCTTGCGATCGCGCGAGTGCTCGACGCACCGCTCGATCAGGCGCTGCATCGCCCCCAGGTGGCTGCCGAGGATGCACGCCCGCTCCCACTCCATCGCATCACCGAAGATCCGCGACCCGATCCCCTCCCGGCCCAGCCGGCTGGACTCCGGCAGGAAGCAGTCGGTCAGGATCAGTTCCGACATCGGCGACGTGCGGAGGCCCATCTTGTCGATCTTCGGGCCGATGACGAACCCTGGAGTGCCGGTCTCGACCAGGAAGCCGGTGACGCCCATCATCTTGCGGGCCGGATCGACCGTGGCGAACACGAGATGAAGGTCGGCCATCGGCCCGTTCGTCACGAACGTCTTCGTGCCGTTGAGCACGTAGCCGCCGTCCACCTTCTGCGCGCGCGTCCGCAGGCTGAAGGCGTCGGAGCCCGAGTCGGGCTCCGAGATGCCGTGGGCGCCGACCAGATCGCCGCCGATGAGACCGGGCAGGTACTTCCGCTTCTGCTCGTCGGTGCCGAACGTCAGGATCGGCATCTGGACCGCCCACATCTGCGCGTTGAGGCCGAAGATGAGGCCGTTGTCCTTGCAGCCGTAACCCATGCCCTCCATCGTCAGCATCGTCGTGAGGATGTCGGCGTTGCCACCGCCGTACTCCTCCGGGAACGGCAGTCCCTGGATGCCGAACTTCGCGCACTCCTTCCACAGCTCGCGCGAGTATCGTGAGTCCCGGTCGCGCTCGATGATGTCGTGATTGAGCTGCTGCCGCGCGAACTCCACCACGGCGTCCTTGAAGGCCAGTTGATCGTCAGACCAGGAGAAGTCCATATCCGCTACCGTCCTGTGGGTTCTGGATGAAGGGTGTCGGCCGGCGACCGCGGCGCCACGCGCCCGAGCAGCCGCTCGTACGACGCCAGCGTCGCCTCGGCCGTCCGCTGCCACGTGAAGGTGTCGATCACGCGGCGCCGCAGCGCGTCGGTCGGTGGTGCGGCGAGCGCCGCCTCGACCGCGCGCCGGATCGATGCGGTGTCGCTCGGATGGCAGTACCACGCGATCTCGCCGAAGTATTCCTGCGCCGACCCGATCGACGTGCTGACGATCCGCGCGCCGCAGGCGGCGGCCTCGAGCGAGACGAGCCCGGGCGTTTCCCGCCAGCTGGGCAGGACGTGAACCGCCGCCAGCGCGTAGATGCCGGGCAGCTCGCTCGCCGGCAGGTGATCGATGAAGAGGACGTTACCGCGCTCGCGCGCCCGGGCGCGACAGCGCTCGGCGTAGGGCTGCATCGCCTCCGGCGTGTGACCGACGAACACGATCGGCACGGGCAGGTCGAAGAGCGCCTCGATCAGCCCGAGCTGGTTCTTGACGGGCGAGATCGTGCCCGTCTGCATCACGAAGTCGCGCAGACCGTGCTGCGCCAGGAACGCGGCGCTCGGCGCGGGGCGCTCGCCGTACGCGGCCGTGTCGATCGCGTTCGGGATCACGTCGATCCGGTCCCTGAACGACGCCGGCAGCGCGAAGATGTCGCGCAGCAGCTCGCCTTCGACGGCCGAGTTCGGCAGCACGCGGCCGGCCTGCTCCAGCAGCGACCGTTGCAGCCGCCACGAGGCGTTCCTCGGCTCCTTCGAACGCTGCCACGCGATGTACTTCGCGCGGGCCCGCTCCTTGCCGAGCAGTCGGGCCGCCCAGCGCCACAGCGGACGCGACTCGGACGCAGCCTCGAACCAGAACGCGTAGGTGTCCCAGTAGATCGGCGAGAACGCGACCGGCCTGCCCGCGACGGCGCCGAACACCTCCGCGGCCGTGTCGGGCATCTGCAGGTTGAAGACGTGCGCCAGGTCGAACGGCGGCAGCGTCGCCAGATCGCCCGGGTCACGCAGTTCGACCCTCACGCCGATCCGCTCGAGCGCGGCCTTCGTCTCCCTGACCTGGACCGTGTCGCCGCCGGGGTTCCGGAGCGCGTCCGGCCTCGCGTTAATGAACAGGACGCGCGTGGCCGTGACTCCCCGTGAGACGCTTCTCGAGCCGCAGGCTGTCGGCGAAGAACTTCGCAGCCCAGTTCAGCATCCGATACGGCTCATAGGCCTCCCAGATCGGCCACGAGCCCGATACCCCGCCTCTGACCCCGGCGTGCGCCGCGGCGTCGCGCCGCTGGTGCGACTTGACGTGGCGGTTGGCGTCGACGGCCGCGTCCCGGAAGCGTGTCTGCCCGGTCAGCTCGAAGAGCCGGAACCAGCACATCGCCATCTGCGCCGTGCCCGTGGGGCAGCTCCAGCAGGTGGCGCTCTCCCAGCGCTCACCGTAGCGGGCCGTCAGGTATCCTTGCGCGTGCTGCCGCTCGGCCAGAGCGCCGGCTGCGAGTGTCGCGGACGCGACGAGCGCGGTCTCCCCCAGCAGCACGCCCGACTCGAGCACCCCTTCGACCGTGTAGGCGATGGTATGGGTCAGCGCATCCTCGCCGGCGCGGAACTCCATGTGACGGTAGTAGCCGTCCGGCCCCTGCTGGCGGACGGCGAACTCCAGGTTGCGCATCGCCGTACGCCGATGCGCTTCCTCGCCAGTGGCCTGATACAGTCGCGCGAGGCCGAACGCCGTGCGGACGTCGTAGGTCTGCACGACGCCGAACGGGGTGAACCGCCGCCAGGCACCGTCCTCGTCCTGCACGGAAGCCAGCCACCGTCCCGCTCGGGCCGCCGAATCGAGGTACCGCGAGTCGCGCGTCTCCTCGTGGGCACGAACGAGCCCGTGGATGATCTGGCCGGTGTCGAACACCAGGGGACGCCGCTCCCAGCCTGGCCACAGGGGCCCGATGGGAAACGCCCCGTCGGCGAGCTGCAGCCCCAGCAGCCACTCCGCCATCCGCCGGGCGCGATCGCGGTACTCCTCTCCGCGTCCGTCGGCTGCGGCGTCGTAGAACGTCGGGATGATGTAGCCGGTCGTCTCGGGATACGGCGGGCACCAGCGGCCCTCCCGCATGTCGTAGAACGCCGACACGCCGTCGCCGCACGCGTCCTGCGCGGCGCGAAGCCAGTCGAGCGTCGCGGCCAGGTGCTCCTCGGCGGAACCGACGGGGTACGAGGCCCCGACCAACCCCCGGGTCACCCCGCTCGCGACCGACGAGTCGCCCCGGCTGCGCCAGGCCCAGAACGCGTCGCGGAGGCGGTCGTCGACCACCCCGCGATACACCGCCTGCACCGCCTGCTTCAACGCCATCGCCAGCCTGTCAGTGGGCGCCGGACAGCGCCGCCGCCGGCGTCCGATCGTGTTCCGCGGCCAGCAGGGCATCGACGATCCGCGCCGACGCCAGGCCGTCGCCGTAGGGATTGGTGGCGCGCGACATCCGCGCGTGCTCGGCGGGGCTGTCCAGCAGCCGCCGAGCCTCGGCCACGATCCGGGCTGGATCGGTGCCGACCAGCCTCGCCACGCCGGCCTCGACGCCTTCGGGGCGCTCCGTCTCTTCACGCAGCACCAGGACGGGCACGCCCAGGCTGGGCGCCTCCTCCTGAATGCCGCCGGAGTCGGTCAGCACGATCGTCGCCCGCTTCATCAGGTGGACGAGTGGCACGTACTCGAGGGGGTCGATCAGCGAGACGTTCGGCCGCCCGCTCAGCATCGCGTGCACGGGGGTGCGGACGTTCGGGTTGGGATGCACCGGGTACACGAAATGGACGTCGCCCGCATAACGCTCCGACAGGTCCCGGATGGCCTGGCAGATGCCCTTGAACGTCTCGCCGAACGACTCCCGGCGGTGCGCCGTGATCAGCACGAGCCGGCGGTCGACCGGCACCTGGGCCAGGGGGCCCTCGTCCCAGCGGTACGGCGTATCGCGCACCTGGAGCAGCGCGTCGATCACGGTGTTTCCAGTCAGCAGGATCTGCGCCTCGGGCACGCCTTCCCTGCGAAGGTTCTGCTGGGCCCACGTGGTCGGCGCGAAGCACAGATCGGCGACGACATCGGTGATCCGCCGGTTGATCTCCTCCGGGAACGGGCGCCGCTTGTCGAACGTACGCAGCCCGGCTTCGATGTGCCCGATTCGCACGCCGTGGTAGTACGCGACGAGTGATGCCACCATGGCCGTGGTCGTGTCACCCTGCACGAGGACCCAGTCGGGCCTCACCTCGGCCAGGACCGGGTCGAGCCGCTGGATGATGGCGGACGTCACCTGCGCCAGAGTCTGGTTCGGCCGCATCACGTCGAGGTCGAAGTCGGGCCGGATCGAGAACAACCCCAGCACCTGGTCGAGCATCTCGCGATGCTGGCCCGTGACGCACACCACCGAGCGAATCCGCTCCGGCTGCCGCGCGAGCTGCTGCACGACAGGCGCCATCTTCAGGGCCTCTGGCCGGGTGCCGAACACCGTGAGCACCGTCATCATCTGCCTGTTCCCCTCGCCGCCCATCCTCAGCGCCCCCCGCCGCGCGCCGCGTACACGTCCTCGACCACGCCCCGGATCTGCGCCTTCGTCACGTCGACGTTGAATCGCTCGGTGACCATGTTGCGCATCCGCGTGCGCAGGGCCGCCCGTTCGGCGTCTGGCAGGCGCGCGTGATCCACCAGCAGGCGCTTGAGCTGCGCGTTGGTGTCGTACAGGTGCGAGTCGGGCAGCAGTTCCTCCGCGCCCGCCCACCGGTGCGACACGCAGTGGCAGCCCGACGCCATCGCCTCCATCGGCGACACCTGCAGGCCTTCCGAGAAGCTGTTGGACACGAAGACGTCGATCAGTGGGTACCACTGCTCGGGCTTCGACTGGTGCCCGTAGAAGGTCACCTTGTCCTGCAGGCCCAGCCGGCCGACCAGACCGTGCAGGGCCTCGTAGTAATCCTCGGAGCCGGGTGCCAGGCCGCCGCCGATGTGGAGGTGGAACTGGTGCCCCTCCTCGAGGAGCTCCGCGAAGGTCAACACCAGGTCGTAGACCCGCTTGCGCGGCTTCAGGTGGCACAGGATCCCGATGTCGCCGCCGAACGGCTTGCGGTCACCTGGCTGGAAGCGCGTGACGGACACGGCCTCGGGGATCACGACGGCCTTGTGGGCGTGCGAGGGAAACGTTTCGGTGAACGTCCGGAGCTTCGCGTCGCTGACCAGGATCACGCGATCGACGGCGTCCCAGTTGATGCGCTCCGCCCACTCGTACATCTCGTACCGGTGGAGCCGGGTGACGATGCCGGCCGTCTTCGGCATCTGCGATGCCACCGCGAGCAGCTCGCTCGCCCACTCGAAGAACAGCACGTCCTGGCGGCGGATGAAGTCGCTCAGGTCCGAACGGAAGCGGTGCCGGTTGACCCGCTCCGTGAACACCGGCAACCGGACGGGCTCCGGCCGCTTGTAGAGCGTGGTCGAGTGATGCTGACCGAAGTCGGCGTAGACCTCGTGGAAGAAGTCCCATGTCTCTTCGATGAAGACGCCCAGGCGCATGTGTCCGGTCCCGACTCCTAGTCCGCGAACTGCCGGTGCCAGAGCTCGATCGTGAGCAGGGCCCCGATTCGTACGGCGTGATTAGCTCCCGCGTCGTGCTCGGCAAGCAGCTGGCGGACGAACGCTGGCTGGAAGTAGCCCCGATCGAGCGCGCGCCGGTCCAGCAGCAGGCCCTCGACCCATGGGCGGAGGTTCGTCCTGAACCACCCGTTGTAGTCCTTGTACGGGCGCACCGTATCCGGCAGCACCCATCCGAGGCCCCGGCGGCGCAGGTGCCACGAGGCCAGGCTCCGCATCTGGATCCAGACGTCCCGCGCGCAGGACGTCATCGGACGGCCCGTGCCCTCCAGCGGGATCTGCGCCAGCCGCGGGTAGTGCCGGATGAACGACTGCCTGGGCAGATACCGCTCGAACAGGAAGCCGGGCGGCACCTGCAGGATGAAGTCGACCAGGTCGTTGTCGCAGAACGGCAGGCGGACGGTGGCGTGGCTTCTCGCCACCTCGACGCCGTTGAGCGTCATCCGCGGGACACGCTGGGTCAGGTCGAAGAACAGCCGCTGGTTGGCGAGCTGCGCGCTTCCCGCCCTGTCCAACCCCGCGCGGTAGGCCTCCATCACGCCGTCGCCGACGTCGGCGCGGAATGCATCGGTGAACAGCCGGGCCTGCTCGTCGGCCTCGTAGTTCACCACGCCGTGCCCGCGGTGGGCGTCGAGGTGCACGCGGTAGCGGTCGTCCGGCCGGTAGCCGCCCCACATTCCGCGGGTCAGCGCGTACCCGAGCAGCGCGTCGCCGAGGAAGCCCTTGTACTGGACGGGCGCGTAGCCCGACGTCGATGCGAGCGGCGCGAGCGCGTGCAGGTTGACGAGGTTGCCCAGGCCGTCGGTGCTGCGGACGGCTTCCTCGGCCAGCGACGACAGCCAGTCGGGCCGGAGTTCCACGAAGCGATGCGTCGAGCCCACGGTCGCGGCGACTTCGGCGGCCACGCGCGCGTCGTCACAGCCGGGTATGCCGAAGGTCAGCGTCTCGACCGCCTCGCCGCGCTCGGCGAGCGCGCCGAGAATCACGCGCGAGTCGAGCCCCCCGCTCAGCAGTACGCCCGCGCGGCGGCCGTTCGGCGCCTGGCGCGCAACGGCCTGGCGCATATGGTGCGTGAAGGCCTCTACGTAGTCCGCCTCGGACCGCGGTTCGTACGCGTCCGGGTACTGCAGCGTCCAGTACGGTCGGATGTCGACGTGTCCGTCGCGACACCGCAACACGGAGGCCTGGGGCAGCAGCCGGACGGATGCGAGCAGCGTACGGTCCCCGAGCGCATGGTCGAAGACCAGGAACTGGTTGATCGCGACCCGGTCGACGGTCCGGCACACGGCGGGGTCGGCCAGCACCGCGCGCACGCCAGACGCGAACAGCAGGCCGCCCCCGGCCTGCGCGTAGTAGACGGGGCACTGGCCCAGGCGATCGTTGACGACGAGGAGCGTCCGCTCCCGGCGGTCCCAGATGGCTGCCGCGAACGCGCCGTTCAGATCGCGGGCGAAGTCGCCGCCGAACCGCTCGTACAACGCCAGCACCAGCGCCGCCTGCGTGCGTGCCCCGACCGGCTCGCCGAGGCGCCGCGCGACCGGCTCGAGGTCGAACAGCTCCCCTTCGAGCGCCACGGCGACGCTGCGGTCGGTGTTCCAGGTCAGGCGCTGGGCCGCCTCGGCCGTCTTCAGCGCGACGCACCCGACGCCGGTGCCAGGCTCGTGGTGCAGCACCGCGTCGAAGCGCGGCGCCGACTCGAGCGCACGTGCCATCCGGCCGAGCAACTCCCCTGCCTGGTCGCCGGCGAGCGCCGGCTTCACGAAACCCACCAACCCGGGCGTAGCGCTATCCTCCTCTCGTCGTGTCTGGGGCTGGGACCCTACGCCGGGGCCAGCACCTCGTCGAAGAGCGCCTCGTATTTCGTGCCGGTGTACTTGGCGCGAAGCGCGTCGAAGTTGGCGATCGCCTCCCGCAGGTCGTCCTTCGTGTTCTTGAGGGTCATGCTCTGGAGCGGCCCGCGCTCCACGCCGAGGAAGCCCAGCGTGCGGTCGACGAAGCCCTTCTCGTCGCGCAGCAGCTCCTCGTAGTACAGCTCGAGCGTCGGCAGCCCGAGGCTCTTGACGTAGTCCTCCAGGTCGCGGTCGAGCTCCTCCCGCTCGTGCAGCATGCGGTCGAACTCGTCGAGGTCGACCGTCAGTTCCGAGAGGCGGGTCGCCTCGCTCAGCAGGTTCCAGTTGCCGGAGGCCTGCCACTGCCGGCGCGCGTTCAGCGTCGAGACGACCGCCTTCACCGTGTTGAGGCGACGCATCTTGATGATCTTGCACTTGCGCGCGCGCACGAGGTCGGCGAACCCCTCCCGGTCGAGCACGTCGACGAGCTTCGTCTTGAAGCCGATGGCGCGATGCTGCCCGACGAGCGGCGGCGTCAGGAACTCCCGCGCCCACGCGAGCTGCTCGGTGGCGCCCTTGCCTTCCTGGCGCATCGCGTCGAACTTCTCCGTCAGGGCGGTGATCTCCGGGTGCGACTTCAGGGCCGTGATCAGGTACGTGCTGCCGGCGCGCTCGACGAAGAGGATGACGAACGGAGTGACCTGGAAACGTGGAATCAGGGGGCTCATGAGTTCCCTTCAGAAGGCACGCGGCCGGAACCAGGGACCCAGCGCGCCGAGGCGGGCGTGTCCCCGCCCGCAGTGGCCCCGGTCCCGGGGATGAATGTGCGCAGGAGGATCGAGAGAACGCCCCGGTCGAGGGCCGCCCTCGGCTGCAGCCCGACGGCACGACGGACGAACGTCCGGGCGGCCGCCCTGTCGCCGCGCTGGTAGGCCGCGAAGGTCAGCTGCAGGGCCTCGCGGGCGAGGTCGCGCGACCGTCGCGCGCGCAGCGCCGCCAGCTCCGCCGGCAGATGGTCGTAGACACCTTCGAGCAGGCCCATCGCGTCCGCGGTCTTCACGTGGTTGGCCCACCCGGCGACGATGTCGGCGATCGGCTGGGCATCGGCCGCGACCAGACCGGGATCGTGGGCAACCGCGCGGCGCATGCAGTCTTCGGCCAGGTCGAACGCCGAGGCGGTGTACGCCTGGGCTGCCGCCCGCAGGTAGGCGCGGCTGTAGGCGGCATCCTTCCGGGCACGCCATGCCGCCGGCAGCGACGGATCGGAGAAGGTCTTCTCCAGCACGGCGAACGTCGCCGTGGTCATCTGGCGGCCGATGCGCGTCATCTGCGCCAGGTGGAACCGGTACTGCGAGACCGGCCTCGGAACCCACCCCATCGGACAGCCGGCGCGGGCCAGACGCAGCCACAGGTCCCAGTCTTCGTACGAGCGGAGCGTCTCGTCGAACAGGCCCACGCGCTCCTGCCAATCGCGCCGCAGCAGAACGCTGCCCACGTGGAGTGGATTGCCCAGCAGCAGTTCCGCACCGTCGGCCGGCAGTTCTGCGTCGAACACCTCGCCCACCGGGCGGCCACCCTCGTCGATCACGACTGCCTGGCCGGCGACCAGCCCGAGCGACGGGTCTGCCTCCATCGCCGCGAGGAGCAGCCGAACCTTGTCGGGCAGGAAGAGGTCGTCTGAATCGAGGAACGACAGCAGCGAGCCGCGCGCGTGACGGATGCCCGTGTTCCGCGCGGCCGGCAGGCCGCGGTTCTCCTGGTACACGTAGCGGACGCGGGAATCGGTCAGGCGCTGCGCCACCGCGCGCGTGTCGTCGGTCGAGCCGTCGTCGACGACGATCACCTCGACGTCGGCGTAGGTCTGCGCGAGCGCGCTCTGGACGGCCGCCTCCAGATAGTGGCTCTGGTTGTACGCCGGGACGATGATGCTGACTAGGGGCGGCATGTGCTCGCGCTCAACAACGCACCGTCACGCCCTTCGGCGCGCACGCCCAGCGACAGCCGCGACTGCAGCTCCGCCTCGGTCGGCACCGACTTCTGGTCCGTGAGGGTGCGAAAATAGGCAATGACGCCGCACGTACGGCTCAGCCTGTCTCCGGTATCGGCCAATTGCCCGGCGAACTGACCGTTCCGGCGCCCGTTCATCAGAAATATCTTCCGTGGCAGCGCCTCGGCGGCCCTCCCGGTGTGCAGATAGACGATCTCCGGCGCATTGCTGTACACGACCGTCCCGGCCGGCAGCGCCTCGATGGCGTCGATCGTCGGCGACTCCGCCCAGGCCCGGCTGCTGAAGCCCCACCCGTTCTCCCGGCCCGCCGCGGCGAGGCCGACTCCCGCCTGAACCGTGACACCGCAGAACGCCGCGGCGGCCACCACCAGGGCCATCAGGGCCGGACGCACGCGCTGAAGCACGGGCCACGCCCGGTCGGCCAGCCAGCACAGCACGGGGACCACCGCCACGAACGCCGGCATCAGGATTCGGTCGTCGAGCTCGGTGTTCGCGTCGAGGAGCGAGATCGACGTGGCGAGGAAGGCGGCGTAGGTCGCGACGAACAGGGCGAGCACCGCCGGGACGGTGCTCGCCCGGTCGCGAACCACGACCTGGCGCACCACGACGAACGCCACGGCGCCTCCCACGACGGCCCACGCGGCGAGCCGGACCGCGTCGGGGGCGCCGCGGGGAATGAACAGCCAGTCCGCCGTCGTGTAGACACCCTGCCAGATCTGGGCGCGTGTCAGCGGATGCAGCACGAGCTCCCGGCCGGTGGCGGTGCCGGTCGCGCTCATGTTGCGCCACATCCACGCCAGCATCGGCAGCAGTGCGACGACGCCGAAGAGCGCGGCGCGGACGACGCGCCGCGGCCAGGCCGCGCGCTCGAACAGCAGCAGGGCCAGCCCGCCGGAGAGGAGCAGCGCGGCGGCGGCGTAGCGCGTCAGGAACGCGAGACCGATCGCGGCGCCGGCGCCCAGGAGCAGCACGAGGCGCCCCTCCTGCAGGTACCGGCCAAGCAGAAACAGACCCAGGAGGCCGACCGTCAGGAACACCGGCTCGCTCAGCGCATACGCGTGCACGGTCAGCACCGGCCGGGCAGCGAGCACGGTCCAGGCTGCGGCCAGCCAGATCCAGCGGATGTTGTGCGTGGCGTGGCGCACGACCAGCCCGACGAGCAGGATGTTGGCGCCGAACACGGCCACGTTGAGCCCGCGGGCGGCCGAGATCGGATCGACTCCGGACAGCCGCCCCAGCACGGCGAGCAGCCACGGATAGAACGGGGCGAACTGCGCCGAGCCGGCCGGGCCCGGCTCGCCGAGCCACTGGCGGGCGGTCCGGATGTAGTGGACCGAGTCAGGAGAGGTGCCGATGCCCCACGCGGTCGTGAGCATCAGCAGCACCATGCCGGCGATCGAGGTGGCGACCGCCAGCGGCAGGACGGAACGAAGCGACGCCTGGGAACTTGCGCGCGAGCCGGCCACCGGCGCGTCGTGCGCCGGGCCAGCCACCGCCGAGTCGGTCACGCGCTCACCGGCGCGCACCCTTGTACGCGGAAGGGCGTGAGACACGTCTTCAGCAGGAACGGAACCGAACCCGTCCACTGGTTCGCGGCCGTGTCCGTGACCCAGTACAGGCGTCGTCCCGATGCCGCCGCCCGCGCCACGTCTGCGAGGACACGCGCCGGGCCGATCGGGGCGGCGCCGCCGAACCAGTCGCGGCTGCCCGGGTCGCCCAGGTACACCGTGACGCTCGTGGGCTCGTCCGGACGCTCACGCCAGAACCGGACGCCCTCTGCGGCGAGGGTCTCGATGGCCCCCGGGTACCGTTCCGCGAGCGCAATCGACGGCAGTACATCGGCCACGTGCGAGAAGGCATGGTCGCGGGCGTACCCGAACGCCTGCAGCCGGTCCCCGAGCAGGGCCTCGGCCATGCGGTCTTCCCGCGGCGACACGCTGGCCCGCCAGGCCTCGACGCGGCTGCGGTCGACGGCCTTGGCGACCTTCTCCTTCCACGGCACGTTGCGGGCGTTGATCTCGGCGCCGGTGCTCGACGTGTCGAGCATCCCCTCCTCGAAGCGCTCGCCGATGAAGTCGCAGATGCGGCCCAGCGTCGCCTCGGGCGCCGACACCAGGTCCTCGAAGCGGACGGTCAGGGAGCCCGTGTCGGTGGTGAAGAACTGCCGGCTCGCGCGGTCGAGGCGCTCCCAGTAGAAGAGGCCCTCGGCGAAGGAGCGCACCCCCCAGGGCACGTTCATCAGGGACAGCGACACGTCGCGCGGGTCGCGGACGATGCGGATGATCGGCGACCGCGGAAAGTGCTCGCGGATCGCCGGCAGGTGCAGCAGGTGATCGGGCGTCTTCTCGACCCACCGGGCCTTCTGGCGGGCCAGCATGTACGGCTCGGTGACCGCGCCCAGGATGCTCGCGACCCGCGGCTCGTGCGCCGCGAGGTACGCGCGGACCACGGCCGGATCGAGCTGATACTTGGCCAGCAGCGGCACCCGGGCGTCGCTCGAGAAGCCGACGTGGGTGATCGAGGCCAGGAAGTCCGCGGCCGCCTCCGGCCACGTCGCCCGCTGGCAGAGCCGGGCGACGTCTGCGGCGGCGAGCCGCCGGAAGAAGTGCGTCTCGGGCCCGCAGCTCAGGCGGCTGTGCGCGGCCAGCATCGCCGCCAGGAGCGTCGTGCCCGACCGCTGGACGCCCACGATGAACACGGGTTCGTTCGACACGTCAGCGTGACCCCGCCAGCGCGTCCTGCCGGACGTCTCCACGCCGCCATTCATGGGGCAGGTAGACCGTGCCGTTGATGGGCAGCCCGCCCCGGATCTTGAGGCTCGCGGCGGCGTTGAGCCGATCGTAGAAGGTCACGCCGTCGGCGTGAAACGCCACCGCGTCCACCGTGTACACGTTCGGCAGCAGGTTCAGGTGCGGAATCTCGACGTCGACGTATCCCTCGCCCTCGAGGCGCCCGAGGCGCAGCCCGTCGACGTCGGTGCGAACGCCGGTGACCTGGTTGCCGTTCAGCACGTGCACCGCCAGGTTGAACACCGGATCGACAACGGGCTGGTGCGCGTGATAGTGCAGCCGCAGCGTCACGAAGTCGCCGACGCCCAGCACGGGCGTCGGAGTGCCGTCGCGGCCGAGCACCTCGACGCGGGCGATCCGGATCTCGCCCGTCCCGCCGCGGAGCCCCTCGGCCGCGGCCTTGCCGTTCCTCGCGATCAGCGACTCACGATAGACGTCGATCGCGGTCTCGGTGTCACCGTCGAACAGGACCCGGCCGCGGTCGATCGCCACGCCGCGCGTGCAGACGTGGCTGATGGTGTGGAGGTTGTGCGACACCAGGATGATGGCGACGCCCCGCTCCTTCATCTCGTTGATGCGCACCTGGCACTTGGTGCGAAACGCCAGGTCGCCGACCGACAGGACCTCGTCCACGAGCAGAATGTCGGGGTCAAGGTGCGCCGCGATCGAGAAGCCCAGCCGCACGGCCATGCCGGAGCTGTAGCTCTGCACCGGCATGTCGATGAACTCCTCGACGCCGGCGAAATCGACGATGCGGTCGAAGATGCGGTCGATCTGCTGCTTCGGAATGCCCAGGATCGACGCGTTGACGTAGATGTTCTCACGGCCGGTCAACAGCGGGTTGAACCCGGCGCCGAGCGCGATGAGCGCCTGGAGGCGCCCCACCACCTCGATGCGCCCCGCATCGGGCTTGATCAGGCCCGTGAGCATCCTGAGCAGGGTCGTCTTGCCCGCACCGTTGTGGCCGATGAGGCCCAGCGTTTCGCCGCGGTGAAGCCGGAAGGAGACGTCCTTCACGGCCCAGAACTCGCCCTTGCGCAGTTCGCGCGGCCGATCGCCGCGGCCGGCCAGCTCGGACCCGAGGTCCTGCAACCCGTACCACAGCGAGCGCTTCAGGCTGCGGCAGAACTTCTTGCCGACCCCGTCGACGGTCACCAGCGTGTCCTGCATCACGCGCTCGTCCGTTCGATGAGAATCGGCATCGCGGCCCGGTAGATCACGAGGGCCACGGCCAGGCCGACGAGGACCACGCCCGTCAGTCCGGCCAGGGCCTCGGGGTTGGTCAGCACGCCTTTCGTCAGCAGGTCGCGGCTCGCGACCAGTGGCGGGCTCACCGGATTGATGGTGCCGATGAGCGAGAACGGAAACGTCTGCGGCGGCACGTAGACGACCGGCGTGACGAAGAAGAGCACCTGCGTCGCCACGGGCAGGCCCGAGGCGACGTCACCGTAGAGCATGCCGAACGGCGTGACGAGCAGCCCCAGGCACAGGCCGCACAAGACGAGGATCAGGATCGGTCCGAGCGCCGCCGGCAGCGTCCAGTGCAACGGCACGCCGAAGATCAGCAGGACCGCCAGGATCACGACCAGCTTCATCGCCACCCCGTAGAGCACCATGTAGAACGAGGAGACGACGAGCGCCTCCCGGGGGAAGTTGATCTTCGCCAGCATCGGCCTGGCGGCCGTGACGGTCTTGAGCGGCGCGTTGATCGCCTCGACGAACATCTGCCAGAGCAGGGCCCCGACCAGCACGTACACCGGATACGGGATGTCGACCTCGCCGAAGTCCACGACGTTGCGCGACTGCAGCACGACGAAGATCAGGCTCGTGACGATCGGCGGCACGAACGCCCAGACGACGCCGAGCAGGCTCTGGCGGTACTGGGCGGAGACGTCGCGGACGAAGAGGCGCCACGACAGCTCGTGCGACTCGATCATGTCGCGCCAGATCGCCGCGAGCAGCGACAGTGGGGACCGGACCTGAGAGCCCGGCGTGTAGACGACCGAGGGCGGAAGTGGAGTCATGACTGGTGCATCGCCGCGAGTCCGGTCACAGCCGGACGGGGCCACCCCACCTGGCCCGAAGGAAATCGGTGGCGCCGCGCAGCATGGCGGCCCGGTGCTCGCGCATCTCCCGCCACCTCGGCTTCACGGTCCAACTGGTCAGGGTCCGCGCGATCTGCAGCACGACGACCAGCCACACGTGCAGCGGCGCCCGGTGCTTCGCCAGCGTCAGCAGCCGGTTCCGCGTGGCGTAGTACGTCACGGTCGGCTTCGGCCGGTAGTCGCGCTGCACGCCCTTGTGCCACAGCCTGGCGGCCGGCACCTGGACGATCCGCCAGCCGGCCCGGCCGGCGCGAATGCACCACTCCGTTTCCTCCCAGAAGTAGAAGTAGCGGACGTCGATCACGCCGACGGCGTCGATCACGCCGCGCCGGACCATGATGGCGCACCCGGAAATCCAGTCGACGTCGTGGGGCTGGACGTACTGCCCGGCGTCACGGACGTTCTGGCCGATGTGCACCGAGTTCCAGTAGCGGCTCAGGGCGCCGCCAGCGGACTGGATGACGTCGGGCTCGTCGTGGTGGTACACCATCGGCCCGACCACGCCGATCCGCGGATCCCCCTCACCCGTCTCGACGAGCCTGCGCAGGCAGTCCGGCGCCAGCACCGTGTCCTCGTTGAGCACGAACACCCAGTCGGCGCCCTGCGCCATCGCGTGCGCGATGCCCACGTTGTTGTTGCCGGCATACCCGAGGTTATCGGTCAACCGGACGATCTCGACCTGCGGGAACCGTGACCGGATCGCCTCGACCGAACCGTCGGTCGAGGCGTTGTCGAGGACGATCGCCTTGTGGTGGCCATAGTCGGACGCCACCAGCGACGCGAGACACTCGAGCGTGTCGTCGCGCCGGTTCGTGTTCAGGATGACCGAGATGACGAAGGGCTGGGCCACGCTGCGCGTCCTGGACCTCAGCCTCGCGCCGCCGGCGTCGCCGATGGCGCCCAGGCCGCGGGAAAGTTCTTCATCACCTCGATGTCGCCGAATTCGCTGCTGGCGCGGGCGCCGTGCTGCTTCACCCACGCGGCCATGCGCGCCAGGCCCTCGTCGAGTGAGTACTTCCGGTGCTGACCGAACACCCGCGACACCTTCTCGTGCGACGAGTAGGCGTCGAGCACCTCGTTCCTGGCCGGCAGGTGCGCGATGTTCGGCGCCACGCCCATCGCCCTGGCGACGGCCAGGGCCAGGTCCTTCACGGCGTACGGTTCATCGGCGCCGATGTTGAACGTCTGGTTGTAGGCGGCTGGCACGTCGATCGACTCGGCGATGATCGGTGCCACCTCGCCGATGTAGCTGAACGCGCGCGTCTGTGAGCCATCGCCGAAGACGCTCATCGGCTTGCCCTGCAGCAACTGGTTCATGAAGATGCCGACCACGTTGCGGTACTTGTCGCCGATGTTCTGTCGCTCGCCGTAGACGTTGTGCGGCCGGAAGACGATCGAGTCGAGGCCGAACATCGCCTTGCAGGCGTGCAGCTCCTGCTCGACGGCATACTTCGCGATGCCGTAGGGATCTTCCGGGCGCGCCGGCGTCTCCTCCGTCATCGGCAGCTCGGGGCTGGTGCCGTACACCGCGATTGACGACGTGAACACGAAGCACCTGACGCCAGTGTTGATCGAGGCGTTGATCAGGTTGACGCTTCCGATCAGGTTGTTCGTGTAGTTGAACCGCTTGATGAAGTGGCTCAGCCCCTCGGCGGCGTAGGCCGCGAGGTGGAACACGTACTCGAAGCGGTGCTGCGCGAACAGCCGGTCGACCAGCGCGACGTCGTTGATGCTGCCCTCGACGAACCGTGCGCCGGGGACCACGTTCTCCTCGAAGCCCCCGCTGAGATCGTCCAGCACGAGCACGTCGTGCCCGCGCGCCACCAGTGCCTCGGCGACGTGCGACCCGATGAAGCCCGCTCCGCCCGTGACAAGAATCCTGCTCATCTCACTGCCTCTCCGACGTGGCCGGCCCCGCCCCTCCGGGCGCCACCGGACCGATCGCTAGCCGAACACGTACGCATAGGCACGCCGCGCCGGCGAGCGGTTCACGACGTCCATCAGCATCAGCGGTACGGCCATGCCGACCGCGATCAATGCGGGCAGGAAGAGGGCCTGCCGGCCGAGCGCCCATGGCGCGAGGTGATACAGCCCGCGCGAGAAGTACTCCATCACGAGCCCGTGTACCAGGTAGATCCCGAAGGACCGGCTGCCGAGCGTCGTCAGCCAGGACGACCACGGCGCCGGGATCTCGGCGTACGCCAGGAACGACATCAGGAACGACGCCGAGTAGGCGCCGTCGACCAGCGTCGTCCGGTTCTCGGTCCAGGGCTGCCCGGACCAGGCGAGGAGCATCTCCCACTCGATCACGCCCAGCGCGAAGAAGACGACCGTGGCCGGCACGAGGAATGGCCGGGCGCGGTCGACCAGCGTCCGGAATCGCTGGGCCTCCAGCCCGACGAAGGCTCCGAACGTGAACCAGAAGAGGTGCACGAGGAAGACCCACTTCTGCGCCAGGGTGGCGGCCAGCAGGACCGTGGGGCTCTGTGGCGCCAGCACGATTGCATACTGCAGGCCGTAGACGCAGGCCTGCATGAGTCCCGTCACGGCCAGCGTCACCCGCCAGTTCCACGCCAGCAGCCGGACGACGACGGGCGCCACGAGGTAGAGCTGGACCAGCAGGGGGACGTAGTAGTAGTTCGGGTTAGTCGAGCCGGTCGCCAGCATCACCGCGTATCGCCTGAGTGGATACACCCGCCCCTCGAGGGCCAGGCCCAGCAGCACGATGCCGGACCAGAGGAGGTACGGCGGTATCAGCGCCGCGATCCGCGTGCGCATCGTGCCCGCGCCGACCACGCGCGTCCGCCCGGCCATCACCGACACGAAGTAGCCGGAGACGAACAGGAAGATCGGAATGGCCACGCAGACCAGCTCCTCCATCAGCCGGAGAGCCCAATAGGGGGCGGTGCCGGCCGCGTCGAAGTTCGGCGCGGCGACGGGACGGTAGCGGTGCGCCCAGAAGAACAGCGCGGTGAAGCCGTAGCCCGTCGTGTGGAACAGGATCACGAAGATGATCGCGACCCCGTTCAGCAGCAGCAGCCGCCTGGCCATCGTCAGTGCACCGCCTCAGCCCGCCCGGCCCCCGCCAGCGCCTCGTCTGCGACCGCGCGCTGGTCGACCCGTGCCAGACCGAGCACCGGCCTGGTGACGACGTAGATGCCCTCGATGGCCTCCTCGGCACTCAGCGCGAACAGCCCTTCGACCGAGCTGAAGAAGCGCGCGTTGGCCCTCGCCTTGTCCTTTTCCTCGCCCTCGAGCGAGGCGAGCTTCATCTTGTCCTTGCGGAACTTCAGGTTCTCGTCGATGCGCTTGGTCATCGTGTCGAGCACCAGCCGGTGCGCGTTGGTCTTGGCGTCGGCCATGTCCTTCACGCCCGTCACCAGCTTCAGGAAGGCACCGTTGAGGTCCTTGGTCTCGGCGTCGTCCTCGGTCAGGCGCTGCGCTTCCCAGAAGTACGACTCCTTCTTGCGGCCGACGTCGTAGAAGGCCGACAGGAACACCAGGAAGCGCAGGTACGCCTGGCGGTAGCATTTCTCGAAGAACTGCGCGGCCTCGGCCTCGTCGACCTCGCCCCGGATCGTGCTGCCGATGGACGCGGCTGCCAGCAGCCCGCTGTAGGTTGCCAGGTGGACACCGCTCGAGAGCAGTGGATCGAGGAAGGCCGCCGCGTCACCGGCCATGAAGAAGCCGGGACCGCTGAACACCTGTGACGCGTAGGAGTAGTCCTGCTCGGTGTGGAGCTTCGATTCGAGCCTTCCGGGCGCGATGGCGCGCTTGATGATGGGCGACTCGTCGAGGGCGTCGAAGTAGAGCTGCTCGAGCGACGCGGCGCCGCGCTTGACCACGGTGTCGCGGTGCATGACCAGGCCCACGCTCGTCGTGTCGTCCCGCAGCGGAATGGCCCAGATCCAGCCGTTCTCGACCGAGCCCACGGCGATGTCGCCCTCGCGCCCCGTCACCATCCGATCGGTGCCCTTCCAGTAACCCCACACGGCGACGTTCTGGAAGATCTTGTGGTACTTGCGGTTCTGCAGGTACTTCGTCGCCATCACGCCAGCACGCCCGGACGCGTCGATCAGGTAGTCGAACGCGATGCGGCCGCTCGCCGCGATGTCGCGCGCCCGGCCGTTGACCTGCCCCTCGGCCTGCGCCTTCATCGCCCAGTTCGCCGCGCGCGGGCGGTCACCGTCGCACTCGAGCGACTGCACCTCCACGCCTTCGAACACCTGGACGCCACAGCGTGCCGCATGATCGAGCAGCATCTTGTCGAAGTCTGCCCGCTCCACCTGGAAGGCGTGCGTGCGCCCTTCTCCCAGTTCGCCGAAGTTCAGCCCCCAGCGCTCCGACCCCCACTCGAGGAAGGCACCGTGCTTCTTGACGAAGCCCGAGTTCTCCATCTGCTCGCGCAGCCCCATCAGATCGAGGATCTCGAGGACCGACGGCAGGAGCGACTCGCCGATGTGATACCGCGGGAAGTAGTCCCGTTCCAAAACGGTCACCTCGTACCCCTGCCGCGCCAGCAACGTGGCCGCGCTGGCGCCCGCGGGGCCACCACCGATCACCAGAATCCGACTCGTCTCAGGGATTGTCGTCGTCACTGCGCGCTCTCCCCAGCAAGGTCTGCCTTGCCCCTCAGGCCCCGGCGGGTTCGGTGTCCGATCCCCTGGCCTCTCGTGTGACCGCCCCGGTACCCGCCCGGCTCGGATGGGTTCCACCTCACTCGACTCTCGTCGTCAGCGCGCCGCCCCAGCCGGCACGGCGCCACGGCTCAGCTGCGCGTCGAACCACGCGCGCGCGGGCCGCGCATACTCCTCGAGCCACCACTCGTTCTCCAGATCGTCCTGGATGTGATACTCGGCCTTCAGCTCCGCCCGGTCGTACCGTCGAATCACCGGATGCAGGTACGACGCCTCGCCGCCCTTCATCGGATCGGGGTTCCGTTCGACCGCGAACGGGTCGCCGTCGAAGTGGCCGTACTCCAGGCTCACCGTGTAGTAGTGGTGGGACGTCCCGATGAAGCTCCCGGGGATGTAGTCGTTCCGCATGTCCGTGTAGCACCGCGCCTGCCCGGATGCCTCGTCCACCACGATGACGTCGCGCAGGAAGCCCGGCTGCAGGTAGATGCCGGCGCCGTGACGCAGCCGATTCATGATCGCCACGAGGACGCCGTCGGGCGTCGCCGGGCACTCCGTGTACGGCCACTCGCGCCCGTGGTACTTCATCTCGAACAGGCGGCTCATCACCTGCACGTTGTGCCGGAAGCCATGGATGAAGCCCGACATCGTCCGGCGGAAGTCACAGGCGTGCATCAGCGTGCCTGCGAAGTAGAGGCCAGGCACGTTCACCGACTCCCACTCGGCGGTCTGCGCCGGGAACTTGCCTTCGTACACCAGCTCGGGCTGGCAGGACGCGTCGAAGATCGACGGGTCGAACTTGAATCCAGTGCAAGCGATGATCGCGTCGTAGAGCCGTACGGTCGTCTGGCCGGCGGCGTGCGAGTAGGCGATGTGCGCGGCCAGCTGGTCGCCCAGCCGCTCCACCTTCGTGACCGTCCCGTCGATCACGGTGTTCTGTGACTTGAGCTGGTACGTGTCGAGGAAGTTGTTGTTCACCGCCCGAAGGTTGCCCACGTAGTGGGTCTGCCACGCCATCTGGATGGACTCGGGGCTGCAGACGTGAATCGCGGCCGCCGTCCCGGTGAGATGGTTGGCAGTCTCGAACGACGAGTTGCCCTTGCCGAGAATCAGCACCCGCTTGTTCGTGAAGCGCGCCGCGTCGGTGTCATGCGTGCCGTAGCGCTCGCACAGCTCGGCGCCGGGGAACGTCGGCACGTTCTCCTTCGTGAACCCGGACGCAACGAACAGCCGGCTGGCCCTGTAGGTGCGCCCGGCGCGGTCGGTCACCACGAAGGTTCCATCGGCATCGCGCGCAACCCTCGTCACATCGGTGTCGTACTGCACCCTGAGCCCGTGGCGGGCGGCGAAGTCTCGCAGGTACCGGACGAGGTCGTCGGCGCCGGGAAAGTACTCAGTCGTGTAGGCGCCGAAGCGCGGATCGTCGCCGTCGGTGAGCAGTGAATTCCAGTCCCACCGCAGGTTCGCGTCACGGTCGTCGGTGCCGGTGTGCACCTTGTTGATCGAGATGAGCATCCGGTGCCGTGGGTACGTCTCGAAAAACGTGCCGGCTCCCCGGCCGCGTTCCAGGATCAGGTAGCTGCGGGCGTTCTTCTGCAGGTAGTAGCCGAGCTGCAGGCCTGCCGGCCCAGCGCCAATGACGAGATAGTCGAGCTTGCTGTTCACGGAACGTCCTTCCTCGGGTCGAAACGGAGCACGCGTTCGCTCGTCGGGTCGTCAGCCGAACAGGTAGTTGCAGGTCTGGCGGGCAGGCGACCGGCTGACCGCCACCATCAGTGACACCGGCACGGCGATGCCAACGACCACCAGCACCACGTGGCTGCAATCGTGGCGAGGCCGTTCAGCACCAGCAGCCGCCTGACCATCGACAACTAGCGGGCCTGCAGCTCGCGACGGTCGATCTTCCCGGTCGACGTCCGTGGAAAGACCTCCATCACGCGAATCGTCGCCGGCACCGCATAGTGCGGCAACCTGGCTGAGGCATGGTTCATCACGGCCTCAGGCGTCAGCTGGAACCCGGCCTTCACCGTGACCGCCGCCTCGATCAGGTTGCTGCCCTGCCCATCCGGCACGACGAATGCCGCCGCCTCTTCGATCGAGACCAGCGACAGGATCACCGCCTCGACCTCGTCGAGCTCAACCCGATACCCGCGCGTCTTGACCTGCCGGTCCTTCCGGCCCAGGTACGTCAGGTTGCCGTCCGGCATGCGCTCGACGAGGTCTCCCGTCCTGTAGAACACGTCCTCGTAGTGGCGGCCGAACACGGGCCGTCGGAAGAAGCCCTTCTCGTTGAGGTCGGGCCGTCCCCAGTAGCCCCGCATCACGACCCCTCCCCGGATCAGCAGCTCGCCCGCCTCACCCTCGGCAACCGGCCGGCCGTCTTCGTCGACGATCAGCGACTCGACGTTCTCGCAGGGGCGCCCGATGGAGATCGGCTCGTCGCCGGGCGGCAGGGTCGGCGGCAGGTTGTAGAACGTGCAGACGTTGGTCTCGGTGGGTCCGTAGAGGTTGCTGAAGCGCACGTGCGGCAGCGCCGCCATCAGCTCGCGCAGGTGCTTCACGGGAAACACCTCGCCGGCGAACAGCAACCACCGCAGCGTCGAGAGATCCAGCTTCGCCAGGCTGCCCCGTTCGAGCATCTGCATCAGCGCGAACGGCACCGAGTACCAGACCGTCAGCCGCTCCTTCGCCATCAGCCTGGCCAGGTCGGCCGGGAGCTTCGTGAGCGCCTCGGGCACGACCACGGTGGTGGCCCCGGCCACCGCCGTCGCGAAGAAGTCGAACGTCGACAGGTCGAAGTGCAGCGGCGCGTGGTTGCTGACGCGATCCGACGGCGTCAGGCCGTAGGTGGCGGCGGCCCACTCGGCGAAGCTCAGGCCGCTGCGATGCGTGTGCATGATCCCCTTCGGCGTCCCGGTGGATCCGGACGTGTAGAGGATGTAGGCGAGATCCTGCTCGGTGAGCTCGATGGCCGGCGCCGAGTCGGACGCCGAGGCCTCCACCTCGACCCATCCGACGGCGTCGTGCCCGTCGCGCGGCGAGGCCCCGACCAGGGTCATCCGGTCGAGCCCTTCGGCGAGCAGCTGCGACTGATCGAGCTTCAGATCCGAGGTGACCAGGTGGCGGATGCCGCAGTCGCGAATGACGAAGGCGACGCGGGCCGGCGGCGCGAAGGGGTCGAGCGGCACGTAGGCGCCGCCGGCCTTCATGATGCCGTGGATCGCCACGGCCGAGTCGAGGCTCTTGTTCATGAAGATCCCGACCCGGTCTCCACGGCGCACCCCGCGGTCGACCAGGATCCGGGCCAGACCGTTGCTCCGGCGCGCGAGCTCCGCGTACGAGAGGCTCAGGCCCGAGAACCGAACGGCGTCGTGCGTCGGCTGCGTCCGGGCCGCCTCGTCGACGACGTGCGACAGCAGGTATCTCATGGCGCGCCGACGCTAGGCCTTGCCGACGGCCTTCTGTTGCGTCACGTAGTCGGTCATCGCCCGGATGCTCTGGAAATTCTCGAACACGACGTCCTCGTCCGGCACGCGCACGCCGAACCGCTCCTCGAGGAAGGCCACGACGCGGAGGATGCCCAGGGAATCCAGGACACCCGCGCTGAGCAGATCCTGCTCGTCGTCCAGCGGCACGTTGCGGCCGTGCAGGATGTCCTGCTTGATGAATTCGATGAGGGGAGTCTTGTAGTCCATCGATGCTTGTCCTTTGCCCAGGCCCGAATCCAGGCCTCGAAGCGGTCTATCCGAGCTTTCGCTGCACGAACGCCGTGATGGAATTCAGCGTGTCCAGGTTATCGGTCGTGATTTCGTCATCCATTACCGTGATGCCGAATCGCTGCTGCAGGAACTCCACCAGCTCCAGTACTCCGGTGCTGTCCACGACACCGCGCTGGACGAGGGACTCGTCGGGCTCGATCGACTGATCGGACAGGCCGATCAGCATCGTGCCGCAGATGTGGTCCCGGATCTGGTTCATCAGGTCGTTCGTGTCGACGTTGCTCATGAGGCGCGTTCCACCTGGTTCGTGATGTGTGTCAAATCGACGTCTGTGTTGAGCGGAGGCAGCGCGGACGTCTCCATCCTGCCTTCGATGAACTGCTCGTGGAAGGTGTGGGCCGAGTACACCAGCACGAGCGCCATGTTGTCCCTGGCGGACGGGTCCTCCGTCCGGTCCACCCGCTCGAGCAGCTTCCGGATGCCCTCGGGATGGAACAGGCCGCGGCGCTGCACGGCCTCCGGGTTCAGGCTGTCGAGCAGCTGCCGGCGCAGCGCGCCGCGATACAGGGCGAGCGCGTCAGGCGCGCGATACGGGTACTTCTTGCGCTCCACGATCGCCGGCGGCAGGTCGGACTGGAACGTGCGCTTCAGGAGGTACTTCTCCTGCAGCACGCGCATCTTCAGGCGCGGCGGAATCCGGCGCGACAGCGCGAACACGTTGGCGTCCAGGAACGGGTAGCGCCCTTCGACGGAGTTCGCCATCGCGACCCGGTCGCCCTGCGACGACAACAGGTACCCGGCGAGGAACTGCCGGATCTCCCAGTACTGCGCCTGCGACAGCGGGTCCCAGGAGGCGAAGCCATCGGGCGCGGTTGCCTCCACGTGCTCGATCCACGAGGGGCCGCTCGTCCGTGTGTCACCCGCGCAGATGAGCGGCAGCAGGCTGGCGCCGTTGCGCCACCGCGGATAGTGGGAGTAGGCGGGCCGACCGGTGGCCTGGAGCCCTTCCTGGTAGAAGGCGTACCAGAACGCCCGCGTGCGCGGGCCCGAACGCGCGATGTTGGGCTCGAGCCGGTCGAGCAGCCGCTTGCGCCAGGCCGACGTCGGCACGCGCGCCCAGAACCGGCGGATCTTGTTCTCGCGGAACTGGTCGTAGCCGCCGAAGACCTCGTCCGCGCCCTCCCCGCTCAGCACCACCTTCAGGCCGGTGCTCCGCACCAGGGCGGAGAGCTCCATCAAGGGAATGGGCGCCGTTCGATGCATGGGCGTCTCGGTGTGCCAGATCGCCAGGCGGAAGCGCTCCGCGATGAGCTCGCGACTGACCGACACCGTGTGATGTTCGGTCCCGATCTGATCCGCGACGAGTTGCTGGAACGCCGACTCGTCGTAGCCCGCATCCCGGAACGCCAGCGAGAACGTCATCAGGTCCGGCTGGTGGTTCCGCTTCGACAGCGTGGTGATGATGCTCGAGTCGAGTCCGCCCGAGAGGTACGTGCCGACCGTGACGTCCGCGCGCAGGCGGATTCGACAGGCTTCGTCCAGGGTCGATCGAAGCTCCTCGCTCCAGCTCGCCTCCGGCCGGGACCAGTCCACGGCATCCGGTGACAGGTCCACGTCCCAGTAGCGCTGCACCCGGTGCCCCTCGCGGGTGACCTCCATCCAGCAGCCGGCGGGCAGCTGGCGAATGGCCCGTATCGGCGTCCGCTCGCCGTGGGTGACCCACGAGACGAAGATGTCCCGCAGGGCGTCGGTGTCCCACTCGCGCGGGACGCGGGCATCCGTCAGCAGTGCCTTCATCTCCGAGGCGAACACCAGCGTGCGGCCGTCGGCGAGAACGCTGTAGAAGAGCGGCCTCACGCCGAAGCGGTCGCGGGCCAGGAACACCGTGTCTTCCTGCCGGTCCCACAGCGCGAAGGCCCACTGCCCGTTGAAGCGGGACAGGCAGTCGCGGCCCCACTGGCGGTAGGCGTTCAGGATCACCTCGGTGTCGCACCGCGTGCGGAAGACGTGCCCGAGGCCCTCCAGTTCGACGCGCAGCTCGACGTGGTTGAAGATCTCGCCGTTGAAGACGATCCAGTGCCGGCCGTCTGCTGTCGCCATCGGCTGCTGGCCGTGCCGCAGGTCGACGATGCTGAGCCGCAGGTGCCCGAAGGCGAGCCCTCGCGCCAGCAGCAGACCAGCCTCGTCGGGTCCGCGGTGTGTCAGCGTGCCCATCATCGTGAGCAGCGGCTCACGCCCGCACGCAGCCGGGCCAACCTGTCCAGCGATCCCGCACATGATGTCGTTCGATTCCTTGGGAAGGGTGGACGGCGGGTCAGAACGCGCCCGCGCAGACGGCCGGCCGATCGAGCTTGCCGCTCGACGTCCTGGGCAGCCTTGGCACCACGCGAATCTCCTTGGGCACCATGAAGCTGGGCATCTGTCGTGCGATCGTCGCCAGGAGTTCGTCGCCGGTCATCGTGACGTCCGGGCGAAGGGACAGGGTGACGACGATGCGCTCGCCGAGCACCGGGTCATCGGCGCCGAACGCGACCGCGTCCTGGACGAGGCCGGTGTTGTAGAAATACTCCTCGACCTCCGTCGGGCTCACCCGGAAGCCCGAGGTCTTGATCATGTGGTCCTTGCGCCCGACGAAGTACAGATACCCCTCCTCGTCGGCCGTCACGAGGTCGCCGGAGAAGACGGCCCATTCGTCGTGGGGTACGTTTGGCGGCTGCAGGGGATTGCGCCGGAAGCGCTCGCGGGTCAGTTCCGGCGCGTTCCAGTAGCCCTGCGAGACGTGCGCACCGCGGTGCACCAGCTCACCCACCTCGTGCGGCTGGCACGGCCGGCCTTCATCGTTGATCACGAGGATCTCGGCGTTCGGGATCGCCTTCCCGATCGAGCTCGGGCGCACGTCCACTTGATCGGGATCCAGGAAGGTCGAGCGGAACGCCTCGGTCAGGCCGTACATCAGGAAGATGCGCGTGTGCGGCAGCCGCGTCCGGTACTCTCTGACGTGCTGCTCGGCGAAGCGCCCGCCAGAATTCGTGATGTACCGAAGGTCCGGCAGCGTCGCGCCAGTCCAATCTGCCTGCAGCAGCGCCGACCAGAGCGTGGGGATGCCCGCGAGCCCGGTGATGCGCTCGGCCGCCAGCGTCCTCAGGGTGTCTCCGGCACTCAGGTGATTCTTCAGCACGATCGTCGCGCCCACCCGAAGGGCCGTCGTCAGCTGGTTGAATCCGTAGTCGAAGCTGAAGGGCAGGATGCTCAGGATGCGGTCGTCGCTCGTATTGCCCAGGTAGGTCGATACGCTCTCGGCACCTGCGACGAGATTGCGGTGCGACAGCACCACGCCCTTGGGCAATCCAGTCGATCCCGAGGTGTAGATGATCGCCGCGAGATCGCTGTCGATCCGTCGCACCGGGGCGACGCCTGCCAGGGAATCGGCGGCGGTCATGTCGACGATCCGCAGGCCGTCGAAGGTTCCCTCCGGCACGGCGCCCTTGCCGCTGAGCACGAGCGTCCGCAGGGTGTCGATGCCGGCCACCTCCGTCCCGAGCGTCTTCAGGCGTGGATAGGACGTGATCAGGACCTTGGCCCCGCTGTCCGACAGGATGTGCCGGACCTGACGCCCCTTGAGCAGCGCGTTGACATTGACGCCGACGGCGCCCGCCATCGACGTGCCGAGGATGGCCACCACCTCCGGGATCGACTTGTCCAGGTGGATGGCGACGCGGTCACCGGGCAGGACGGCTGCGTCGATCAGCACCTGCGCCAGGCGCCGCGCCTGCCCCTCGAGGCCGGCGAAGGTCAGCGACTGCGAGCCGTGCACGAGGCACGTCTTGTCGGGCAGGCGCGCTGCGGACTGCACGAGCAGATCGTGAAGAGCGGAAACCATGCGACTTGTCCTGGAAGTGGGATGTCGAGCTCGATGGAGAGCCGGTTCGGTGTCGCCCGGCGGTCACCCGGGCGTGAGCGGTGGATCAGGCGCGCGCGCCGGCTGTGGCCGGGAGGTCGTCGGCCACGCGCACGTCGCTGGCGTCGATCGCCCGCCGCAGTTCTCCGGTGACGATGTGATCGATCACGAGGTGCACGCCCTCGATGAGCCCCACGTCGTCGCTGGGCACCCGCAGGCAGTGGTCCGCCAGGTCCTTCACACGGCCGCCGGAGCGCCCGGTCCACGCGATGGTCACCGCGCCCGTCCTCCGCGCGAATTCCATCGCACGTAGCACGTTCGGCGAATTGCCGCTCGCGCTGATCGCGACAACGACGTCGCCGGCGTTCAGCAGGTTCTCGAGCTGCTCGGAGAAGATCACGTCGAACGACGAGTCGTTGCCCCAGGCGGTCATCAGCGCCACGTTGTCGGTCAGCGAGATGACGCGCATCCTCCGCTTCCCGGCCACGATCGTCGCCTTCGAGAAATCGTTCCCCATGTGCGAGGCGGTCGAGGCGCTGCCGCCATTGCCCAGGATGAACACCTGGTTGTCGGTCGTCCACGCGCGAAACAGGCACTCGACCGTTGCCTGGATGGCCTCCGGCGGAGTGCCCTCCAACGCGCGCTGGAACTCGCGGACGTAGCCGTTGATGGAATCGTTGCCTCGTGTCTGTGTGTTCATAACGGTCCTGTCTGCACCCGCGCCAGCGTGATGATCGCCCGTCGAAAGCACGGGTGGCCTCAGAAGATCAGCCACTGCTGCAGCAGTGTCGGCAGCATGTCCAGCAACCCGACCCCAACGGTCTTGGCTGCGCTGTTCGGAACGAAGATGATGTCGTCCTTCCTGACCGGGATGTCCTGCTGTTTGCCAGCGAGGATGGCCTTGAAGTCCACGGGAATCGCCTCCCGCCGGCCCTCCGCGTCGTAGCGCATCAGGAAGGCCTTGCCGGTCTTCGCCTGCGGGAGCGTGCCGCCCGCGTAGACGATGGCCTGCGCCGCGGTCAGCTCGACGTCGCGCGGCAGGTCGTACGCTCCGGGCACCGACACATCCCCGATCACGTAGAAGTTCTGGGACACGCGGCGCGGCACGAAGAGTACGTCACCGCCCTCGAGCCGGAGGTTCATCTCCGGGCGGGTGCCCAGCTTGAGGCCGGCGATGTCGACCTTGATGATCTCGCCCTCCTCTCCTGAGACAAGAGGCGCGGGCGAGGCGGGCATCGTGCCGGCGACCGCGGCCTCCGGTACCGGGACCGGAGCGGGCGGCTTCGGGGCGGCCCCTGCGGGAGCGCGTCCGCCGGGACCGACGTCGACCAGCCGCGCCTGCACCGACGGCTCCCGCCGCGCGCGACGGTAGAGATAGCCGACGTCATCGGCGCCGCCGCCGAAGCCACCGGCCTTGCTGACGAGGTCCACCAGGTACATGTCCCCGGTGATCACGTACTGTCCCGGTGTCGTCACCTCGCCGACCACGTAGACGGGACGAGCGCGCCGCTGCGACAGGCGCGCCCGGACCGTCGGCTCGGTCACCAGTTCGTGCTCCTTGATGAGCCGCGCGACGTCCGCCTCGATCCCGAAGGTCGTCATGCCGGCCACGAACATGACGCCGATGTAGGGCACGCGAATCCGGCCCGAGTTGCTGACCCGGGCGCTCTGCTCGAACTCCCGCAGGCCGGACACGGAGATGGCGAGTACGTCGCCTGGGCCCACCAGGTAGTCGGACGCCTGTCTGACGGAGGCCGGTGCCGGCGAAGACGTGGCGGTCTGGGTAACGCCCGCGGCCGGGCTGGGCGTCGTCTGGGCCGTGGCTGAAGCGGCCACGGAGCAGAGCAGTACGATGCACAGGTTCAGTGTCTTCATGGTGGCACTCATGACGCTCGCTCAGCGGCCCTGCTGCATTTGCTGTTGCGAGGCCTGCTCGCGTATCCCGCGCTGCATCCGGCGGCCCATTGCGAACGACTGCTGCATCATCATCAGGTCCGTCATGCCCACGAGGTCGTAGGTGAACCGGCGGCCTCTGCTGTTAGGGATGTAGATGATGTCGTTCTCCTGAATCGGCATGTCCGCCTGCTCGCCCTGCAGGATCGCGGCATAGTTGACCAGGATTTCCTGCCGCTTGCCCGTCGCGTCGTGGCGGATCAACATGCCGGCCGACAGCTTCGCGTACGGGCTCGGCCCCTGGGCCTGGGAGATGGCCTGGCTGACCGTCATCGTGCGGCCCGGCGGGATGAAGTAGTTCTTCGGCTCGTTCACCTCTCCGACGACGTAGAAGGCGTGCATCGGCTGTGTGGTGACGATCAGCGCGTCCCCGCGCTTCAGAGGAATGGCGAGTTCCGAAAACCGACCCTCCTTGGCCGGGCGGATGTCGACCTTGACGATCTCGATGCCCGGCTTGGCGACCTCGGGATTCTCGGTGATCGCGGCAACCGGCAGAGCATCACCCTCGGGTGACACGCGCCGGTGCAGCATCGCATGGTCGGACGCGTTGGCCCGGAGCCCGCCCGCGAGCAGAATCGCATCCGCCACCGTGAGCGCCTGCGACATGATGAACTCGCCTGGGTTGACCACGGCGCCCGAGACGTAGATCGGCTTGGCCTGGAACTCGGCAACCGACACCAGGACCTGCGCGTCGTTCAGCAGGCCCTTCTGCCGGAACATATCCGAGAACATGTCTTCGAGCTCGAATACGGTCTTCTCCGCGACCGAGACGAGCCCGATGCCGGGGAAGCTGACGTCACCCGACAGCGCGACGCGAAGGGATTGATTCTGGTCGCTGTGCCCGACCACCTGGATGTCCAGCAGGTCCCCCGCCCCGACCCGATAGTCTTCCGAGAAGCCGCTCAAGTTGGTGAACACGGCCTCCGCCATCGCGCCCGGAGCGGTTACGGTGGCCGACGACGTGCCAGACGACGTCGAGGAGGTGGTCGTCGACGTCGACGACTGGCCCGACGAGCCCGCGGTGGCCTGGGCCCAGGCCGGCCCGGCCCATAGCTGACCGACGCACAGCGCGAAGAAGAATTGACGGCGCATGGGTGCTTGTCCTCTCGTCTTCATGAAACGAAAATCAGGCGGCGCCCCTGGGGCGCAGCATCACGGCGACGTCGGTTTCGAGCGCGGTCACGGCCAGACTGACGGTGCCGCTCGGATCCGCGCTGACCGTCTCGTGTGACACGACGGTCTTCTGGGGCGCGTAGGTGTCCCACCACTCGACGTCGAAGCTGGCGCGCGGGCGGAAGCCCGGCACGCGGACGGTGCCGGACGCAGGCTCCACCAGCCGGCCGTCGAGGACGCTCCGCCAGGTGTGGCCAGTGTTCTGAATCCAGAGGTGCATCGCTCCGGCCCCGGCGTTCTTCTGCCCGACGACGCGAAGAGCGGGACTGCTGACGCTGCCACCCCAGTCGCTATAGCCGCCCTTGTTCAGGTCGAGCGCGTCGAGAAACTGCCCGACGGACTTGTAGACGCCGCGATGGTCTGCCTGGCCGTTCCAGACGTGGGACCGCCACCAGTACACCTCGTGCAACGCCCCGGAGTCCAGCCCCGCCCACAGGAAGTCGTGGAGCCACTGGCCTGTTCGATCTCGTTGTACTCCAAGGACTTGTTCGTCCTGCCTGCCGGGTGTATCGAGTCCGGCCTCGCCCCTGACCACAGGCTTGCCGACCCTGGCGGCGGCCACCAGGCGGCTGTGCCAGAGGTGATAGAAGGCGGTGTCGGACTGCATCTGCTGCTTCTCGGCCGGCGACGCCGTCGAGGTGCTCACGTAGGCGTGCAGGTCCGCGTAATCGACGTGGGGATACGCAGCGTTGGCCCAGAAGGCCGCCGCCGGAAACGAGTGCCAGAACGACGTCGTGACCAGGTGGTCGTCCGGGTGATCGAAACCGGCACCGGGCTCCACCCCGAACACGCGGTAGTGCATGAACTGTCCAAAGGCCTCGGCCAGCTCGTAGTGCCGCGTCGACGCCGGGTCGCCCTCGTTCAGCAGCTCCCACGAGTGCACGGCCGGGGAATACCCCCATCGGGCCTGCAGGTACCGCCACCACGCCTGCTGCAGCCACCGTGTGCGGTTCACGACGCGGGCCGTTCCGTAGACGCCGTTGGCGTTGTCCTGGTCGGTGACGAACGATCCGTCGTCGGCGAACTTCTGATACATCTCGTCGCCCTTTTCCATGACGACGAGCTTCAAGTACACGCCCTGCCGTTCGGCCTGCTCGAGAATGGTGTCGAAGGCGTGCGCGCGCGCCTGAGGCACGTAGAGGTGCGCCTCCATCGACGGTCGCGTCAACACCTCGGGCCCCTCTGCTCCATCAGGGCGAACTTCGCGCACCGACACCGACCGCACGAGCGCCGCGCCGGCCCGGACGTTCTCGAGTGCCAGGTGAATCTTCGGCAGGAACTGCCGGTTACCGGAGAACCAGGTGCCGTCCACCTGCGACCACCCATCGCTGGTGCTGCCGTACGACGACACCACCTGGCTGGTCCCGGGCTCGTAGCAGTTCGGGAACATCCCGCCCATCTTGACCACGAACCCGAACCGTGGGCTCTGCCCCGCGCGCGGCCCCACGATGCCGCGCCCTGCGTAGACCGCTCGCACGCGGTAACGGGTGTTCGGCTTGACGGCCTCGGCCTCGTCGGCCCACTGCAGCCGGCACGCATCGAACCAGCCCGTATCGCCGCCAGCCTCGTAGTCGAGCCGCAACACCAGCGTGCCCTCGTCCTGCGGCCCCGAACGGAACGGCACGATTCCGGAGATCGGGAGGTAGCCGCCGTACTGGTTGCGGCCACCCACCCACGGCGTCCACGAGGCGCCGAACAGCGAGCTGATCCAGAGACGGGCGAAGTTGATACCGTTGGCCTGCAGGCGCTGATACAGGGGGGCGCCCCGCGTGACCGGCGCGTCGAGATGCTCCGGCACCTGCAACCCGAGCCCCGAGAAGAAGGCGCCGTCATCGAACTCGAAGTAGCGCCGGTCGGCCTGGCTCACCCGCACGAAGCCGTGACTGGCGGACGGGACGACCGTGAGGCTCTTCCACTCCGTCTCGGCCGAGCCCCGACGATCACGCGCGACCAGCTTGTACTTCCAGGCCCCGGGGCGGTTCGGCGCGAACCGGACCTTCCACTCGAACCGGTCGGTCGGGTACCGCCAGTCCCGGCCATTCCGCACGTCGTCCTCGAAATGCTGGTAGTAGAACGCCGGCTGGCGGTACTCGCGTCCAGACGGGTCCGCGAACACGGCGTCCACCGAGATGCCGACCCCGGCAGGCACGCCGCGCGGCGGCGACGCGTCGTGAGGCCACTGCAGCATCGATGCCGCCGTTCCGGCTATGGTGAAGCTCACTTCGAACTTGCCGTAGCGCGGCACGTCACCGGCCGGCTCCGACCGGAGCATTTCGATGCGGAGCGGCGATGCCTCCGGTTCGGCCGAGACCGAACGCGGGCCCGGCCCGGCCGCTCCCGTACCGGCGGGCCGCGCCTGCGCGCGCACGACGCTCACCGCCGCCCCCACGCCCGCCAGGGCGACCGTCAGGCCGGCAGCTGCGCACACGGCGACGCCCGGAGAGAGCCGCCGCCCGTGGCCGCGGCCGTTCACGGCGTCAGGCCGCAACCGCATGCTCCACCAGACGCAGGAAGTTCCCCACGACGACGTCGGCGCCGTACTTCGCCTTGAACAGTTCTCGTGCGCGCGCCGCCATCGCCCGCGCCTCGCCCTGATCGCGCAATAGCCGCTCGACGGCGGCCGCGAAATCTTCGGGCGTATCGGCCAGCAGCAGGTGCTCCCCGTTCCGCACGTCCAGTCCCTCTGCCGCTTTGGTCGTCGACACGACCGGCGTGCCGAGCGCCATCGCCTCCAGAATCTTGAGCCGCGTGCCTCCCCCGGTCCTGATCGGCGCCAGGCTCACAGCCGAGGACGCAAGCAGGGGACGCACATCGGGCACTCGCCCGGCCAGTGCAACGCCTTCGGTCTCGGGCGGAGGCTCGGGGCCGGGATCGCCCGTGATCGTCAGCGTCGCACCCGGCACCCGGGCCCGAACCCGCGGAAAGATCTCTCGCACGAACCAGTGCATCGCATCGCGGTTCGGAGCGAAGCGCATCGACCCAGTGAAGATCAACGACTCTGGACGCCGCCCGACTTCGGGGCCGTCTGGGCTGGTGTCGACCGTATTGGGCACGACGTGCACGGCGCCGTACCCGGGCGCGGCCCGCGCCACGAGAGTCCGTTCGGCTTCCGACGCAACCGTCGCGAACGCGAATCGCTGGAGCAGCCGCGCCATGAATCGGCTGTGCTTGGCCCAGGTCAGGCGATGACGGGCGCGCGCCCACGAGGTCCCGGCCGCTTCCGGCCAGTACACCCCGAGTTCGACCTCGTCGAAGACCGCGGGAATGTCGGGAAACGCGTCGTGGTAGGCGGCCATCGACAGCTGGGACGCGATCACCAGGTCGAAGCGGGTCGTGGCGACCGCCTGGCGAATGCGCGCCTCCATCTCGGTGCTGTGGGTGTCCACCAGGAACCTCGGCGTGCCGCTCAGGTAGCCGAGCAGGGCGCGCCGGCTGCCGCGTTCGAACTCACGGAACGGGCACGCCTCGACCCGGACCGGACGCGGCCCCTCGGCCGGTCCGTCTTCGCGCGGCTCGTCGGGGTTGCAGAAGCTGATGAGCGTGACCTCGTGGCGCTCGCACAAGCCGCGCAGCAGTGCCGACACCCGGAGCTTCGAGCCGTTGTCGGCCGGGTACGGATACCAGCGCGAGAGGAAGAGCACTTTCATCGGATGAGCGAAGGTTGCTCGGGCTGACGTGTACTCAGTAGGCGCCGCGGCCCTTGATGACCGCTGGAATCGTTTGGACGAACAGAATTTGCAGGTCAATCCAGACGCTGTAGTTGCGGATGTAGTACATGTCGAGCTGCACCCGTTCGTCGTACGACAGGTCGGATCGGCCGGACACCTGCCACAACCCGGTGATGCCGGGCTTGACGGTCAGCAGGTTCATTCGATGGCGACCGTACTTCTCGCCTTCCTCCGCGGTGATCATCCGGGGGCCGACGAGCCCCATCTCACCGCGCAGCACGTTGAACAGCTGCGGCAACTCGTCGAGGCTGAACTTGCGGAGGAAGCGCCCCATGCGGGTCACCCGCGGATCCTCCTTGAGCTTGTGATCCGACTGCAGCTGCTTGAGCAGATCCGGCCGATCGTGGAGCATCTCGTTCCCATTGACGTACATGGTCCGGAACTTGAACGCGTCGAACTGGTGGCCGGACACGCCGAGCACCCGGCGCCGGTGCAGGATCGGCCCTGGCGAGTCGAGCCGCACGAGGACCGCGATCAGGAGGAAGAACGGCCACGTGAACAGCAGCCCCAGGATGGTCAGCGAGTACTCGAGCGTGGACTTGACGAACGCCTCGCCGGGACGCAGCCGCACCTTGTTCAAGCTGACGAGGGGCACGCTTCCCTTGGTCTGTACGGTGAGCCCGGTCGTCAGCAGTTCGTAGACGCCCGAGCTGAGCCGCAGGTGCACGCCAGGCAGCGCGTTCACCTCTTCGCACAGCAGGAGCAGTTCCTCCCGCTTGAGGGCGGTGATGGCGACGATCAGGTCCTCGATTCCGTGCGCCTCGACCAGGCGGCGGATGTCGCGTACATCGCCGAGCACCGGAAGACTTTCGCCCTTCGACGGCGAGCCGTCGTTGGCCACGAAACCGGCGATGCGCAGGCCGGACGACCGCCAGTTGCTGAGCTCGACCGCCAGCGTGGCGGCCTCCTGGTTGGTACCGATGATCACCGCCGGCGTCAGGAAGTAGCCCCGGGCCCTGAGCGGATACACCAGCCGCCGGCACAGGAAGCGGCTCAGTGAGACCAGCACGAAGGACAGCAGCCACGCCGCCACCACCCAGACGCGCGAGAGCGCCAGCTGGGGCACGACGAAGGTCGCCAGCACCAGGATCATCGTCCCTGCAGTGCAGGCGTTGAAGATCTTGGAGTACTCGGAGACACCGCCGAGCAGGCTCTCCGTGTCGTAGAGCCGGAACGACGCGAACACGCCGAGCAGCACCGGGATGAGGATCAAGCCGACGAACAGGTAGAAGTTCGGTGGTGGAACGACGCCGGGCGATACCGTCACCTCGAGCCCGAACCGGACCCAATAGGCGATGAAATACGCCCCGGCCAGCGCCGCGGCGTCGGTCGCCAGGAGCCAGAGGCGCAACGCGAGCCGCTGCGCGTGCAGCGACCAGTCGGGCGACTTGGGATAGGCGGCCGACCGCAGCATCGAGGCAGCCTGGGCTTCAACAGTCATGAGTCAGCACGTGCACATTGGTGAGCGCGGTCAACCCGCTGTGGGATGTATCGGCGCCAGGGCCGTGGACATCCGCCCCCTGGTCTACTCGGCCAACTGCGACAGCGCGACACCAGCGAAGGGGACGAGCACGGCGTCCACTGGCAATCGGTAGCGCACCAGCGTCCACGTCAACAGGTGCACCAGCGCGTAGATCGCGGCGACGCCCAGCAGAAGCGCGGCGCCGGACGTCCACACCTCTTTGTCCCCCTCCCCCGCCCAGCGCGCCGTCACGAACAGCCCGCCGAGAATCAGCGGCAGGAGCACGCCGAACGAGAGCACGCGGATCGCGTTGCTGACCGCGCCCGAGTCCGATGACGGCCAGAACTTGAAGTACTCTCGCGCGCGGCTCGCAGACAGTCGCGCGAACCGCCCTGGGTCTGCGACGATGAACCCGAGTCCGCGGCGAAGCAGCTCGCGGTCGAGTGCAGCCTCGTTCAGGCGGAACAGGGCCGGCGGAATCAGGGTCATGTAGTTGACTTCGCCCGTGGACATGATCGGGATGAAGTTCGTCCCGTGGACCGGATGGTTACCCCAGTAGAGGACGAATCCGGCGTTGGTGTTGAGCAGCACGAAGTGCCCGAACACGCGCTGGTTCCGCATCGTCCAGGGCAGGACGGCTGCGATGACGATCGCAACGACGATCACCCCTCGCCCGATGAGCGCGGGCAGCTGCAGTCGCGGCGCGGCGCCCTTGGCACCCGGGCGCCAGACCTCCCACGCGAGCCAGAGCAGCATGGCCGGCACGACGAGGAGGAACACCTGCCGGAGCAGCGTCGTCACCGCAAGCGACACGCCGAGGAGTACCCACGCTCCCAGGCCTGTCCGGCGCCCCTCGCGTCGGTCGTGCGCGATGGCCGTCAGACGGTCGAGCACCCACAGGAAGCCCACCATGTAGAGCGGCTCGGTCAGCAGCGCTCCGCCGTAATAGACGAAGTAGCCATAGACCGCACTGCTCGCGGCGGCGAACACTCCGGCCCTCGGGCCAAACAACCGGTTCGCGATCCGCCACGTCAGCCACGGGTGCAGGGCACCGGCGACGACCGCCTGCAGCAACCGCGCGACCAGCACGGACGGACCGAACAGCGAGTAGATACCGGCCAGCATCAGTACGTAGAGGAAGCTCCAGTGGGCCGTGGGCTCGTTGGCCTTTGTGGCCGGCCACCAGTCCTGCCCGAACGTGAACCCGTGCCCCGTCGCCACCCGAATGGCGAGTTCGTGGTAGGAAATCTGGTCCGTCACGCCGGGCAGTGGCTCGATCCCCGCCCCCTGGTATAACGACGAACCGACGCGAGCGAACACCGAGATCGCCAGAATGACGGCAAGCACGCGTATCGGTGCGGCCTGGCTTCGTCGAGGAGCGGGATGATCTGTCACAAGTCGGTGTCGAAGGGTCCGGCCGCCGCGCGGCCGACGTGAGTTTCAGGCGCTCCGGCGGCGACCATCCCGACGCACCAGGGCGCCACGACGCCCAGCCAGTTCGAGGTACACGGATTCGAGCTGCCCGGCGACGTCGTCCCATCGGTGGTGGGCCTGCACGTAGCGGTGGCCAGCCTCTCCCACCTCCCGCTGGCGGGCAGGGGCATCCAACAACTCGAGCACGGCGTCCGCGAAGACGTCCGGCGCGTCAGCCACGAACACGTCACGCCCCGGCAGCACGCGCAGTGACGAGACGGCCTGGGAGGTGGCAACGACCGGCGTGGCGCACGCCATCGCCTCGAGGACCTTGTTCTGGCAGCCCGTGCCGTAGACGAGCGGCACCACGGCCGCAGCAGCCCCGCGGAGGAACGGCCGGAGATCGAGTACCGTCCCCGTCAACGAAGCTCGCGACGCGTGCCGCGCCAGTGCCGCCCGGAGTCGCTCGGACGGGTCCTTCCCGACGATCTGCAGCCTGGTCGACGGGCGCCGCGCCCATATGCGAGGCATGATCTCGCCCAGCAGATGGAGCGCCGCGCTTTCGTTGGCGTGGTAGCTCATCTTGCCGCTGAACACGAGCATGTCGGCGTCACGCGCCTGACCCGGGTCCGGCGTGAAGTAGTCGAGGTCCACGCCATTCGTCAACACGGCCAACCGGCTCTCCGCCTGGTCGTCGTGGCGGTCTCCAGCGAGCCGCAGGAACGCCTCGCGGTCCACCGAGGACGTCACGAGAACCCGGTCGAACCGGCCCGCGGACGCGCCTTCGAACCGACGGGTACGCGGCAGCTCCAGTTGGTTGATCAGCCGCCCCACGAAATCGGGCCGCTTCTGCGCGGCTTGCTCGAAGAGGTGGGTAATACAGTCCACCGCGTCCCAGACGACGGGCGTCGCGGACGGATCGTCGGCCTGCGCCGCCAGCGCAGCCAGACCGAACCGGGCCCCGCGCAGGTGCTCCACGTGAACGACGTCGGCCTGGGGCGCGAGCTCGAGGATCTCGCGCAGGAGCGCGGCAGACCACGAGTAGCGGACCTGGAGCGGGTCCCCGCCGATGAAGCCCTCGACGCAGTTGACGATCGAGCGCCAAGCCGGCAGGTAGTGGGCCCGGACGTCGGCCCCGAACCGGGCCAGCGCCTCGAGGTCTTCCCGCTCCCGCTCGTTGGTCCAGAGAGTAGCGACGACGATGCGGTGCCCCCGCCGCAACAGGGAGCGGATCAGGTTGTAGGGACGCACGCGGATGAGGTTGGGTGCGTACGGCACGACGAAGAGCACCGTCATGACGAGTACACCCCGTCCCAGGCCCGGTAGACCGCCTTCCAGTCGTAGCTGGTCTCGACTGTCGCGCGGCCGTTGTCGACCAACCGCCGGGCCATGACCTCGTTCCGCATGATCCGGATCACGCTGTCGGCGAACGTCTCGGGCTCGTCGGCGAGCAGCAGGTTGTCGCCGTCCACGGCCTGGAGTCCTTCGGCTCCGATGGTCGTCGACACGATCGGCAGTCCCCAGCACCAGGCGTCCAGAATCTTGACGCGCATGCCCGCGCCGGACAGCAGGGGCACTACGAACACGGCTGTCTCGGAGAGATACCGCAGTGGGTCATTCACGTAGCCGGTAATCTCGACGCGGTCGCTGCCGTCGAGCCCGGGGACCGCCTTCTCGCCGCCCTTCCCGATGATCGTCAGCACTGCCGACGGTACGGCCTCGGCGACGCGCGCCCAACAGTGTTCGACGAACCAGGACACGCCTTCGCTGTTCGGCGGCCAGTGCAGCCCGCCCAGGAACGTTACGCGGAACGGACGATCTCGACGAATCCGCGGGTGCATGTCGGGATCGGTGGCGATCGGAATCACGGTGTCGCGCCCAGCCCGGTCTTCCGTCGGGTCGACGATCGCGCGGCGATCCTCGTCCGTGACCCACACCACCCTGTCGTAGCGGCGACAGGCGTCTCGCTCGAATGCCGCGAGCTTGCACGCTTCGCTCCGAAGCAGCGCGCGGGCCACCGGATTGGCGTGGTGCTGGGCCATCCGCTGCGGCACGAGGTAGACGGCGTTGTGTTGGTCGAGGACCCGCAACCCTGCTCCGACGCCGTTCATGCCGTAGGGCGCCATCCACAACTGGTCGGCGTGGATCGCGTCGAATGACCGGCTGCCCGCCAGTTGCTCGAGGCGCTCGTGCATCGGCGCCACCTGATCGCGCAACACGAGGAACGGCATCGACGTCAGCAGACTGCGAACACCGTCACGGGCGTCGCGCAGGCGCGAGCGCCTCAGGGGCACGAGGTCGATCGAGGCGCAGAGCCGGCGCAGCGGGTCGACGACGTGCTCGTGCTCGCCGGGCCGGATGAACGACACGAGATGGACGTCGTGGCCGGCCTGCGAGAGATACCGCAGGACGTGGAACGACCGGACCTTCGGGCCAGCGTCCAACGGAAGCGGCAGCAACTGCGTCAGAAAGAGGATCCGCATCAAAGCGCCGGGAGTTGCACGAGCAGCGACGAATAGTTCCTGAGCACGCCGAGCGAGCGGCGCCGACGTGACGGCACCAGCGCCGCCACGGCAGGCATCAGCACCAGCCGCGGCAGCGCCCCGGCCAGCAGAACGCCTTTGTAGGCCAGCGCGCCCCACACACCGAAGTGCTTCCGGAAATACTGCACCTTGCTGCGATAGAGCTCGAGGAACATGCGGCTACTCACCTGACTCGTGCTGGCGCCGCCGTAGTGCACGATCTCGGCCGCCGGCAACCAGTAGATCTCCCAGCCCGCCTCGAGGATCCGCCGGCACAGGTCGACTTCTTCCGTGTAGATGAAGAAGCGCTCATCGAGCGATCCGACCTGCTCGATCACATCGCGCCGAATCAGCATGCAGGCGCCGAGGATGATGTCGACCGCCCGCGGCCGGTCGGACGCCCACCAGCCGCCGGGATACATTGACACGTGCCGAAGTGCGTCCAGGTGCAGCAGGCGCCACAGCTCCCGGCCCAGCGTCGGCAGCGGTGAGCACGACACCTGGAGCTCGCCCTGGCCCCCGACGATGCGCGGTCCGACCGCCCCGGCACGGGGATTGGTATCGAGGAACGACACGAGCGCGGCGAACGCGTCCGGGGCCACCTTCGTGTCCGGATTCAGCAGCAGCAGGAAGCGGCCATGACACTCGCGCAGGCCCTGATTGTTGGCGGCGGCGAAGCCATTGTTGGTCTCGTTGCGAATGAGACGCACGCGCGGGAACTCGTCGCGCACGAGCGAGTCGCTCCCGTCGGTCGACGCGTTGTCGACGACGACGACCTCGACGGCGCCGGGCAGCGCGCGCGCCGCAGCGTCGACCGACTCGAGACAGTCCCGAAGGAGCTGCTTCGTGTTCCAGTTGACGATCACGACCGACGCCAGGGTCTGGCCGTCGTGTGATGGGAGAGGCGAGGGGCGGCTCATGACGCGATCGATGACGCGGCCGGCTGTACGCCCAGCCGCCTGGGCGCGGCCGGCGTCGCCCGCAGCCGCTCCGCGCCAACCCAGGCCTCCGACTCGATCTGGCGCTTGATCGTCAGGATGCCGCCGGCGAACACCCAGAACAACAGGCTCGAGCGGAAGCCGAGGATGCCGGCGTTGTAGTAGAACGGAATCACCCAGTCGCCCAGCATGCCCGAGGCAAGCGAGCCCGCAATACCGCCGAGCACGGCGACGGCGTAGGCCTTCGGGAATCCGGCCGGAGCCTTGCGATAGACGTAGAGCGTCAGCCAGATCGCCTCGAACGCGAACCAGCAGAACGCCAGCAGCCCCAGGAGCCCCGTCTGCACCAGCAGGTCCTGGTAGTTGTTGTGCGAGATGAACCGCACGTACCAGCCCATGATGGGCAGGTTCTCCGCGAAGTAGTAGTAGTTGGCGAGACCGGTGCCGAGGATGGGACTGCGCTTGACCAGGTTCCACAGCGTCAGCAGCGCGCCCCAGCGGGTGCTCATGCTGTACTGCTCGTCCGTTTCGATGTCCCCGACCAATGCGCGGCCCAGCAGCAGCACGGCGGGCCCGCCGACGACGACGGCAGCGGCGGTCGTGCGCGGGAAGCGGAGCAGCGCGATCACCCCCACCGCGATGAGCGGGGGGAGCCACCCCGAGGCCCAATCGCGCGCCTGATAGAGGCCGTGGAAGAAGACGAGTGCGGTCACGGACAGGGCGAAGCCACGAACCTTCCACGGCAGGCCGCGGTTGTAGAGCGCCTGCGCGAAGCTCACCGCCGCCAGCCACGTCCAGAAGAGGCTGCCCACAGACCCCTGGTGGGTCGTCATGCGGCCGAAGGACTCGAGCGACGGCACGCTCTGGATCACGGCTGCGGCCATACCCGTGACGATGAGCAGCCACGTGAGCCACTTGAGGTCACGCAGCGACGTCAGCTGATGACCGACGGCCAGGAACAGGAGCACCGACACCAGGAACAGCGCCAGTTCGGCGATCTGGGCCGGGACCGGGGCGCCGCCGGAGTCGAACCACGGCAGTTGCCCCGCGAGGAACGACACCATCGTCAGTCCCACGAACACCAGGCTGGATGCGACCAGCCGCGACCGGTCCAGCGGAATTCGCGACACGAACGCGAAGTGCAGCAACCAGACCCCGCACAGCAGGGCCGCGAGCGGAAATGCCGCTCCCACCGACACGCCCAACCCCGGCGCCCGGAACTCTAGGGGATAGAAGACACCCATGACCACGAGCAGCGCGTAGCCGAGCAGCGGCGCCTCCATCTGCACCACCAGCCCCACGACGCCGACCAAGGAAACCGCTAGCAGCGCTACGACGCCGATGTACGCGTTCGCGTACGCCGTCGACGGCAGCGCGACGCCAGCGAGCGCCGCCAGCGTCGCCAGCGCCGCCCCGGCGATCCAGAAGGTACGGTTGCCCATCGTGCAGTACGGAGCCGTTCGCGCTCAGACCGCCTGCGTGCCGGCTGGCGCGCCGCGCCCACCGCCGTCGGCCGGGGCCGCCCCGTGCTTCGAGGTCCCGAGCGCCCAGCCGAGGTGCTCGACGCCGACGCGCACGGCCCGCTTGAAGGTCTGGGGATCGGAGCAGAGCATCTTCAGGTACGTCAGCATCGGTCCCGGCCGGAAGGCCCACTCGCGGAACGCGCGGCGCTGCCAGTAGAGCAGGTCCTCAGCGGACAGGTTGTCGTACTGGAGCACGGTGCCCTTGTCCATGTCGACCTGCTCCCACTGCGTGCCTTCCCGGAACCAGCCGTTCTCGACCACCTCGAAGAAGAACGGGGTGCCCGGATAGGGCGCAGCCACGTGGAACAGCGCGATCTCGAGGGGCAGCGACTTGGCCAGGTCGATCGTCTCGCGGATCGTCTCGACCGTCTCCCCCGGCAGGCCGATGATGAAGTAGCCCCAGTTCTTGATTCCCGCGTTGCGCGACCACGTGAGCGCCTGGTGGGCCTTCTTCGGGTTGGCGCCCTTCGCGGCCTTCCGCAGCACGAGCTCGTTGCCGCTCTCGATGCCCCATGAGATCAGCCAGCAGCCGGCCTTGCCCATCAGCGTGAGCATCTCCTCGTCGACGTAGTCGACGCGGCTGTTGCAGGTCCACCGGATCTTGAGGCCCTTCTGGATGATCAGGTTGCAGATGCCGACGACCTGCTCGCGGTTCACGGTGAACAGGTCGGCGTACATGTGGATGTTGCGGATACCCCGGCTGTAGAGCAGCTCGATCTCGTGGACGACACGCTCCGGCGACAGCAGGCGAACGGACCACTGGTAGGAGACGTGCTTGATGCAGTACTTGCAGCCGGCCGGGCAGCCGCGACTCGTCACGATGAAGCAGAACGGGCCCTTCATCAGCGGCATCCGGTACGTCTGCAGCGGTAGCAGGTCGTACATCGGGACCGGCAACGCGTCGAGGCTCGGGAAGAACGGCCGGTCGGGATTCTGCCGGTACTCGGCGCCGTCGCGCCACACGAGCCCCTTGATGTCGGCCAGCGACTCGCGCTCCGGCGCTCCCGGCTGAGATGGCTGCCAGGTCGGGTCCGTCTCCCTGAACATCGCGGTGACCCACGCCGGGCGCTCGCTTCTCGGCGGTTCCAGGACGTCGATGAGTTCGCGCAGTGTCAGCTCGGGCTCGCCTCGGAGCACGAAGTCGAGCGCCGGATAGTCGCGCATCGTCTCGAAGGGCATCGGCGTGACGTGCGTGCCGAACGCGATTGTCCGCGCGCCGATGCTCTTGGCGAGCATCACGCCGTACATGTCATTGGTCAGCGTCGGCGCCGTGGCCTGCGTCAGGTAGTACTTGGGCGCCAGCTTGCGGACACGCTGCTCGAACTCCTCCCACCCCATGCGCTCGGCGATGGCGTCGATGACGGCCACCGAGTAGTCGGGGTGCAGCATCGCGGCCAGCTGCGCGAGGGAGCACTGTGGCCACACCATCTCCTCGCGGCTGCGGCGGCCGACGCGGTGCTGCGTCCGGATCCAGATGCCGCCGTCCGGCGACGGCGGATTGACCAGCAGGACGTCGACGGCGTCGGCCGGCCGGCGCTGCGTGAGGTTGCGCACCACGGACCCCGCGTCAGGGAACCCGAGGTTCCTCACGGGCTTGACCGGCCGCGTGCCGAGGTTGTGGCGCAGGTCGTTGACGGAGATGACGGTGGACTGCTGTTCGTCGTTGGAGGACACGATTCCCTCGCTTGCGGAAGAGACCTAGTTGACGCGAGACCCCGTCAGTGCGGGCTGGCCGACGTGCACGGTCGCCACCGCCCGGTTCGACCGCTCCAGGTCGGCGCCGATGCGGTCCTCACGCTCGTCGAGCGTGTCGACGACGCGGATCAGCATGCGGAACAGCATGAGCTGTCCGCCGACGAGCGTGAACAGGGCGCTTCCGAGCAGCCAGAACCAGAGGCGGGTGATCTGCCAGCCGTTCAGCCCCAGCACGAGGCTCGCGATGCCCATCATGACGCCGACCAGGACCAGGACGAACCCGACCCAGCCGAAATGACGCTCCGGGGCCGGGCCGAGCACGCTGCCGACGAGGTTCGCCTGGCGGATCGGCCGGTGATGGACCAGGGCCACGAGCCGGTTGAACGAGGTGCCGAGTGAGAACAGGCTGACGCCGCCAACCGCGAGGATCAGGCTGACGTACCCCGCGAAGACACCCCACGGTCCCAGGTCGGTCACGCCCTGCAAGCGGGCCACGACGAACAACCCGCCGATGAGCGCGGCCACGCTGAACGCCACGAATCCCGCCAATTCGAAGATGCGGGCCGGGTTGTACTGCAGCGCGGTCCAGACAATCGTGCCGAGGAAGCGGAGGCCGTCGCGGACCACGCTCAGCTTCGACCGTCCCGATCGCTCGGCGTACGGAATCGGAATCTCGGAGACGACCAGGTCCTCGTGCAGCGACCGGGTGCTCATGACGGGTGTGAAGTTGAGGCCGTCCGGGAGAGGGTAGAGCTGCTGCAGACACTCGCGGCGCAGCACGCGCATGCCGCTGGCCGGATCCTGCACGCGCGCGTTGCCGATGAGGGTGAGCAGGTTCGACCAGATCATGTTGCCGAGCCGCCGAATCGCCGGCATGCCGCTGCTCTCGCCGGATCGGCGCGAACCGATCGCGACGTCGGCGCCGTCGCGGACGATCGCCTGGCAGAGCTTCGTGAAGTACTCGGGCGGGTACGTGCTGTCGGCGTCCAGAAACGCCAGCAGTTCGCCGCGTGCCTTGCCGAACCCGGTCTTGATCGCGGCACCGTAGCCCTGGTTCACGGTGTGCCGGACCAGCACCACACCCTCCATCTGCTGGACGATGCGGGCCGTGCCGTCGACCGAACCGTCGTCGACCACGATCAGCTCGAGGTCGGACACGCCGGCGTCCCGCAAGGCGCTCCGCGTCGCCAGCACCCGCTGGGCGATCTCGGCGATGCCGTCTTCCTCGTTGAGGGCCGGGATCACGACGGAAAGCGTCAGCCCTTCTGCGTTCTGTGCCATCTCGAAGGCTCCTAGAAGTAGACCTGCTGCGGGGCGCGCGTGCTGCGCGAGGCCCCGACTTCGCGAATCACCTTGGCCGGCGAGCCGGCCACCACGGTCCTCGGCGGCACGTCTCGCGTCACGACCGCGCCCGCCGCGACGACCGATCCCCGGCCGATCGTGACGCCGTCCGTCACGACCGCCCCCGAACCGATCCACACGTCATCCTCGACCGTGATGCCCTCGGCCGTGATGCCCTGGTCCACGAACGGGCGTTCCGGGTCGTCGAACAGGTGGTTCACCGCCAGCATCTGCACCATCGGCGACGTGTAGACGCGGTTGCCGATCCGCACCCCGCCCTGGCCGCGAATCACGTTGTATTCACCGATCAGCGTGCCGTCTCCGATCGTGATGCCTGCGTGCCGAATGCCACGGAAGTTGTAGACGTGCAGGACCGAGCCGTGCATGACGAGCGTGTCGCGGCCGATGTGAATGCCGTTCGGACACGCGTGCAAGTACACGTTCTGATCCAGGTACACCCCGTGATCCAGCTCGACGTTGCCGGCGAAGCGGATTCGCACGCCCTTCTCGATCGCCGCCAGCCCGTGCATCTTGAGGATCGCGCGATAGGCCAGCGCCCGGAGGCCGATTCCCGGGAGCGACGGCACCCAGCCGCACGTCTCGAGCACCAGCGTCTCCAGCAGGTACCGCCACGGGCTGGATGCCTGCCGGCTGATGTAGAGCCCAAGTTGCGAAAGGACGCCGGACACGGCGCTAGGCGGACTGCGAGTAGTGGTAGCGCTGGTAGTAGCTCGAGCTCACCGCGTCCGGCTCCTCGCCGTTCAGCACCATACCGAGCACGTTGGCCCCGGCCGCCTCGAGCTGCGCGTACGAGCGGCGCACGAGATTGCGGGCCGTACGGCCGGCACGGACGACCAGCACGACACCGTCGGCGTTGGCGCCGAGGATGCGCGCGTCGGCCATCGACAGCGGCGGCGCGTCGACGATCACCACCTGATAGTCCGCGGCAGCGGCCCTCAGGAAGTTGGACAGGCGCTCCGAGTGCAGCAGCGCGGCGGGGTTGGGCGGCACCGGCCCGCCCGAGGTCACGAACAGGTTGTGGATCGCCGTTTCGTGGATCTTGGGCCACGGGGACACGTGCCCGGCCAGGTACAGGCTGAGCCCGTCCTCGTTGCCGACGGAGAACGCCTTGGCCAGATCGGGCTTCCGCATGTCCGCCTCGATCAGCAGGGTCCGCGATCCCGCCTCGGCGAAGGCTCGCCCGAGATGCGTGACCAGAGTGGTCTTGCCTTCGGACGGCGTGGACGACGTGACGACGATCACCCGCGGCCGCTCGTCCGACCGCGACAGCAGGATCGAGGCGCAAATGGACCGCATGGACTCGGTGACGTGGAACGGCACCGCCGGCTGCAGGGCGACACTGGTGTTCGGCGGGTTGGGAGACGGTGCCGCCCTGCGCGACAGCAGCGCCCGGCCCGGCTTGCTCTCGACCATCAGCGGAATGCTGCCGAGGCTGGGCAGCGGCGCGAGCTGTTCCGCGTCCTCGAGCGTCGAGATCGAGTTGTCCCAGAACTCCTGGAGCACGACCAGGCACACGCCGAGCGCAAGTCCGAGCAGCGCGGCCAGGCCCACGATCAGCACGACCTTGGGACTGTCTGCGATGCGGCTGGGGCGGCCGGGCTCGATGACCTGGATGTTCCCGAACTGGAATCCCGTCATCACGCCGGTCTGGCGGAGGCGCTCGAGCAGACCCTCGTACAGGTTCCGGTTCGTGTCGACGTCGCGCTTGAGGATGTTGTACTGAATGGACGCGTCGTGGAACCGGTTGACGAGCGTCTTCTGCTGGTCGAGGGACTGTGTCGCCAGCTGGCGCCTGACCTCTGCGGCCTCGAGATCGAGGCGGGCCTGTTCGCGGCTCCTTGCCAACGCCAGCGTCTTCTCACGGGCCAGCTGTTCCCGCACCACGTTGACTTCTCCACGCTTCTCCTTCACCGCCGGCCAGTTCTCGCCGAAGGTCGCGCGCAGGTTCGTCAGGTCCTGCTCCAAGGTGAGGAGCTTGCCCTCGACCTGACTGATCTGGTCCGTGACCAGGCCTTGCGGGAAGTCGTCGAGCGACGCCTGCTGGACCTTCTGGTAGCCGGAGCGCGCGGTCGCAACCGTGGCCTCCGCCTCCGTCACCTGCTGTGTCAGCGCCGACAGCCTCTCCTGCAGAGGATCGACCTGCCCCTGCTCCAGACTGAGGATGTCGTTCGTGCGGGCGTAGGTCATCAACTCCTTTTCCGAGAGCTGCATCCGTGACTCGAGCGCGGTGAGTTCCTTCTTGAGATCCTCCTCGGCCTTGACACGGGTGGCCTGGCGCAACTCGAAGTTCTGCTTCGCGTACTCCTCCGCGTAGAGGTTCACCACAGTGGCAGCGACGCTTGGGTTGGGGGCCAAGTAACTGAGCTCGAATAGCTCGCTGCGCTCGACCTTCCTGACGTCGAAGTTGTCCGCCAGCCTGGCCGCCTCGGCGGCCTCGGGCTTCTCCTTGAAGTCGCTCTGCAGCCGACGAGCGACGCGCGTACGAAGCGCGGCACCCCGAAGGATCTGGTCCTGGGTGCCAACGTAGTTGTCGTAGTTGTTGCTGCCGGCGCCGGCAACTGCATCAGCGACGTCCCGGTAGGGCAGGACCTGAACGGGGTCGGGGTTCACCTGCACCAGCGCGCTCGATTTGTATAGCGGCGTCGTCAGGTAGGTGACCGCGACCGCCGGCGCCACGACGGCAAGGAAGACGAACAGGACCTGGCGCTTGCGCTTGAGCAGCCGCGAGACCAACCGGCGGGCGTTCAACTGGTCCTGCCAGTCGAACCCCGAGTCTTCGGCCAGGGGCCGGCGTGAGGGCAGATCGACCTGGTCTCGCCTGACGATGTTACTCACGACGCCTCACTTCCTTCTTTCCGATTCTGCTGACCGAGGAACGGAGAAAAACACCAATTGTACGTATAGCCAAACAAGTGATGCGGACGGCTCGGGTCGAAGGGTGGACAGGCTACCGCTCTCTCAGTCACATATTCGCGACTGCCAAGGCCCCTTCGAAGGAGCGTCAGGCTCGGGCGAAAACGACTCGGGCCCTGCCTGAACCCGCCGGCGACCTATCCACTTCCAAGAATCCTGCCGTGCTGGAAATGGTTGAGAAAACGCCCAATGGCTCGAAAATTTGGCCTTGGCTCACCAAAGATTCGCCAAGATGTCTTCCCTTAGCCGGACTTTCATCGGTGCCAGCTTGAACATTCGTCTCTACGTCTCCGGCACCTGACACAAAATGGTGCTCAACTCCGACGTGCCTGACAGAATCCGAAAACCCACTCGGTCTATCGGCAGGAGGCGAGCTCTACGGCACAGCTCGAGCGCGAGAGCTGTGCCATCGACTGTATCCCTGAGAACTTGCGCCCCAGGACCTAGGTCTGGAGCCGGGCCGGACTCCGGTTCACCGGCCGGTCAATTCCTTGACTCGGCCGGAACGGTATGTTGACCAGCTGTCAGTCAACGTAAGGGCAGCGGACCCGTCAACGGCGAGACGGATTGGGGGACGCTGACCGCGTCTCTTGCCAGGGGCGGCGGCCCCTAGTTGGCGCCGACCGTTTCGGCCTTGCGCTGAGGGACCCGCCCCACGGAGTCGTAGAGGAACCCCATGGCGCGCATCCGCTCCGAGCTGTAGAGGTTGCGTCCGTCGATGACGATCGGCCGCTTGAGCGCTGTCTTGATGCGCTCGAAGTCGGGGTGGCGATACTCGTTCCAGTCGGTGACGATCACGAGAGCGTCGGCACCCTCGAGCGCATCGTAGTTGGACTCTGCGTACCTGATGATGTCCCCGATCTTCCGACGGGTTTCGGGCATGGCGGCGGGGTCGTGGGCCGTCACCGCGGCGCCTGCTGCGAGCAGCGACTCGATCAACGCGAGTGATGGCGCCTCGCGCATGTCGTCTGTCTTCGCCTTGAACGCGAGCCCCCAGATGGCGATGCGGGCGCCCTTCAGCTGGCCGTCGAGGGCCTGTTGTACCTTCTCGAAGAGCCGCTTCTTCTGACGCTCGTTGGCGAGCTCCACGGCATCCAGCACCGACAGCGTCGCGCCGTACTCCTGTGCGGTTCGAACCAGCGCCTTCACGTCCTTCGGGAAACAGGAACCGCCGTACCCGGGACCCGGGAACAGGAACGAGGGTCCGATACGGCTGTCCGACCCGATGCCGCGGCGAACCAGGTCCACGTCCGCCCCCACCTTCTCGCAGAGATTCGCGATCTCGTTCATGAACGAGATCCGCGTGGCAAGCATCGCGTTGGCGGCGTACTTCGTCATCTCGGCGGACGTGATGTCCATGAAGATGATGGGCCGCCCCGTGCGCACGAACGGTGCGTACAGTTCTGCCATCACGCTCCGCGCGTAGTCCGACTCGGCCCCGAGCACGACGCGGTCCGGCTTCAGGAAGTCGTCGACCGCGGCACCCTCTTTGAGGAACTCCGGATTCGAGCACATGTGGAACGGATACTTCGCAGTCTTCGCCACGACAGCCTGCACTTTCGCGGCCGTGCCCACCGGCACCGTGGACTTCGTGACGATTACGATCTCCCGTGTCATGTGGCGACCGATCTGGTCCGCCACCTCCAGCACGTAGCGCAGGTCCGCTGACCCGTCCTGGTCGGGCGGGGTGCCCACGGCGATGAAGACGACCTGTGCGCCGTTCATGCCCTCGGCCATGTCGGTCGTGAACGTGAGGCGGCGCTGGGCCTGATTGCGCTCGACCAGGTCCTCGAGGCCCGGTTCGTAGATCGGAACCCTGTTTTCGCGCAGCATCGCGATCTTGCGCGCGTCGATGTCGACGCAGGTGACGTCGTTTCCGGTCTCTGCGAGGCACGCCCCGACGACAAGCCCAACGTATCCGGTTCCAATGACGGCGATCTGCACGGTGTCTCCTGTAATTCCGGCGCCAGGGGCACCACCCACGGTACCCCTTTTCCAGCCCTTATGATGACAGCAACTGCCCCTGCAAAGCATTCGCCAGCACTAGTCAACCCGACGCAGTCCCTTCCTGTGCAGAACTGCCACCATGGCCGCCGTGTCTGGCCAGGGAGTGAGAATATGGCGGGGGTTTACCAGATATTAGTCGGCACTGAGACCGACTTCACCGCCCATTGGTTGTGTCGGTGGACCTGGGAAGTCAGCGGAGGGCTGTAGCGCAACCGGGCCGGCGGTTCCTGTCAGGGACCCGCCGGCCCGGCTTCGAGCGGAGAGACCTACCGGGTGAAGGCCGCGGACGGCGCGCTTCGAGCCGTTGCGCCATCGGCAGCGACGGCCGTGACGGTTGCGACGTAACTGCCCGGGGGGAGCATCGACACCGTCTGGTTGACGTCGGCGTGGCATTCGCCGTTGACGACGACCGGCTTGCCCACGTTCTGGCTGGCGACGGGGTTTGCCGTCGTCGTGTCCGCACCGGCCGGGAAGAACTCGACGACGTAGTGGTCGACCGACGTGTCGTGGTCGGGCGACGGGGTCCAGACGGCGTTCCCGGGCAGATTGGGGTCGCTGACGGTCACGGTGACCCCGGTCGACATTGTCATCGCACCCTGGTTGTCCACGGCCCGCGCGGTGATCGAGTACTGACCCACGACCACGTTCGACCACGAGAAGGAGTAGGGGGCGGTGGTATCGGTGCCGATCAGCACCCCACCCGAGTAGAACTCCACCCGCGCAATCGAGCCATCAGTGTCCGTCGCGCTCGCCGCGATGGTGATCGTCGCGGGCGCGCTGAAGGTCGCGCCTGCGGTCGGCGAGGTCAGCGAGACGTTCGGGGCCTGGTTGTTCGTCACCGTGATGGTGCGAATCAGGGAGGTCGTCGAGGCGCCTGCGTTGTCTCGGGCCACGGCGGTGATCGCGTAGGTTCCGGCAGCCACACTGGACCACGTGACGGCGTATGGGCTGGTGGCGTCGGAGCCGATCAGCGATGCTCCCGCGTAGAAGTCGACCCGGGCGATCGTGCCATCGGTGTCCGCGGCGGTCGCGCCCACCGCGATGCTGGCCGGCGCCAGGAAGCTGCTCGCGTCGGCCGGCGACGTGAGCGACACCGTCGGCGGCTGGTTCGCTGCCGCGTTGACCGTGATGCTCACGGGCGTCGACGTCGTCTGCAGGCCCGCCGCGTCGCGGGCCACGGCGGTCAGCGTGTAGCTGCCCGCGGCCACGCTGCCCCACGCGAAGCTGTAGGGCGCGGTCGTATCGGTCCCGAGCAGGGTGGCGCCGTTGTAGAAGCTCACGCTCGCCAGCGCGTTCTCCGGGTCCGACGCGTTGGCCGCGATCGTGACGCTCGCCGGGGCTGTGAACGTCGAGCCCCCCGCCGGCGACGACAGCGACACCGCCGGCGCCTGGTTCGGCGCGTTGACCGTGATGCTGACCGGCGTCGACGTCGTCTGCAGGCCCGCCGCGTCGCGGGCCACGGCGGTCAGCGTGT
>CAWULT010000004.1:0-88937 GCA_963923455.1 uncultured bacterium | reverse complement strand
GTGTTAGGCACGCCGCCAGCGTTGATTCTGAGCCAGGATCAAACTCTCATGTTAAGTTCGCTGTCTTCCCGGCACCCGCTTGCGCGGAATTGCCCGGAAGCTCAACTCGTTAACGCGATCGCCTGTTGACTTGGCTCTGCGTTGTTTCGTTTCGTGTTGCATTGACGGCCGCCCCCAAGGGGGCAACCGCCAGCTGACACTCGACGGGCTGCCTGGACTCGCCGCCGGCCGAGGCCGGACGAACAGAGCCAGACAAGTTGTCTTGCTTGCACGCTCTATCTAGTTTTCAAAGAACCGGACTTGCGGCTGGCTGCCCGAAGCCTCTCGCCGCTTCCCCTGCAGGCGTCTCCGCCGTCAGGGGAACCTTCTAACGATACTTTCAAGCTTCAGGGCCTGTCAACAACTTTTTTGGGCCCCGCCCCGTTCCACAGAGTCGTTAGACTCACCGGCTACCCTGGGTTGCACCATCGGGGGACGACGAGTCCGACCCGCGGCCTTACCCTTTGAAGCCTTGCCAACCTGAAACCGGCACGCGAAGCGTGTAACGCGGCTAACGAGGAACTGGCTGACCCGTGGAAGGGGTTCGCTCATTTCGTCGCGTTACGCTCTATGTTGCGAGGCGCGCGACCAGCGAACTTAGGAATCGTATGATCGTCCGGAGTCCTTGTCAACCCCCGACCAGCCGGATCAGGAAATTTTCTTTCTTGCCCTTCCGAACGACGAAGATTCGGCCCTCGATTGCCTGTGAAGCGTTGAGCCGATCCTTCTCGCCGGTGACACGACGGCCGTTCACGTAGAGTCCCCCACCGCGAATGAGGCGCGCAGCCTCGCCCTTCGAGCCCGTGATGCCGGCGGCGCACAGCAGATCGACGACGGCCCAGTCGCCCTGCACCACCGCGATGTCGCATGACGGTACGTTGGGGAAGATCTGCAACAGCTCCGCGACCGACATTGCGGACAGGTCGCCGCCGAACAGCTTCTCCGACGCGCTCTCGGCCTCCCGGACTGCGGCGTCACCGTGTACGAGCCGCGTCACCTCGCGCGCAAGCGCTCGCTGCGCGTGCCGTCGCTCCGGCTCACGCTGGGCGCTCGCCTCGAGCTCTCCAATCGCAGCCGCCTCGAAGAACGTGAAGAACTTCAGGTACTTCACCGCGTCACGATCGTCGGTGTTCAGCCAGAACTGATAGAACTCGTAGGGTGTCGTGAGCTGCGGATCGAGCCACACCGTGCCGGCTTCGGTCTTCCCGAACTTCTGGCCGGAGGCGCTCGTCACGAGCGGCAGCACGAGCCCGTGCGCCTTCGCCGCGCGCACCTTGCGGATGAGATCCAGTCCGGCCGTGATGTTGCCCCACTGATCGCTGCCGCCCATCTGTACCGTGCAGTTGTAGCGCTCGTGGAGGATGAGGAAGTCGTAGGCCTGAAGCAGCAGGTAGCTGAATTCCGTGTAGGAGATGCCGTCCTCGCTCTCGACGCGGCGCTTCACGGACTCCTTCGCCAGCATATGGTTCACGGTGAAGTACTTCCCGACGTCGCGCAGGAACTCGAGCGCCGTGAGCTGCGTCAACCACTCGGCGTTGTTGACGAGCCGTGCCGGATTGGCGCTGGAATCGAAGTCGAGGAAGCGCTCGAGTTGCGCCCTGATTCCTCGCGCGTTGGCCTCGACCTTCTCCAGATCCAGGAGGGCTCGCTCGGTCGCCTTTCCGCTCGGATCGCCGATGAGGCCGGTGCCGCCGCCCACGAGCGCGATTGGGCCGTGTCCGAATCGCTGCAATCGCGCGAGCGCCATGATGGGCAGGAGCGATCCGACGTGCAGGCTCGCCGCGGTCGGGTCGAAGCCAATGTAGGCCGTGACGCGCTCGCGGGCCAGCACGTCCCGCAAGCCATCGGTGGTGTCGTACACCATGCCTCGCCACGCCAATTCGCCATAGAGGTCCATGTGCCGCTACTATACAACTCGTGGTCGGACGGCACGGTCACGAGCGCGCGTCAGCTTCGGATGCCGCGCCCGCCACGGCTCACCGGGCGCAGCGCCCGACCCTCCCCTGATGGCTCTCTCTCGACGCGATCTTCTCAAGGCTGCGGCGATCGCCGGCCTCGGCGCGAGCACCGGCGTCGCGACGTACGGCGCGCTCTTCGAACGCCACGCGCTGACGCTCACCGAGGCCCAGCTGGACGTCTCCGGCCTTCCACCGGCGATCGACGGTCTCCGGGTCGCGTTTCTCACGGACCTGCACCACAGCATCTTCGTGTCGGCGCGCGACATCCAGCGGGCCGTCGACCTGGCGATGGCCAGCAGGCCAGACATGGTCGTGCTCGGCGGCGACTACGTGACCTCGGCGGATCGTACATTCATGGAACCGGTGGCCGAGTTGCTGGCGCAGCTCAGCGCCCCGCACGGTGTGTTCGCGGTGCTGGGCAACCACGACGACGACCGTGAGATGCCCGGGGCCCTCTCGCGACGTGGTGTGTCGGTGCTCAAGGACCAGCGCACGACGGTCGAGCTGCGCGGTGAACGCCTCGACGTGGCCGGCCTCCGGTTCTGGACCAGGCGCCCGTCGGAGATCGCACGGGTGCTCCGTGGCGCCGCCGAGACGACGCTGCTGCTGGCGCATGATCCGCGGCGGCTGGCCGAGGCGTCCGCGTTCGACGTTGGCGCGGTGCTCGCCGGTCACACACATGGAGGCCAGATCGTGCTGCCGGGCATCGGCGCGCCAGCCGCGCGGCGGTTCCCGGTGGTGTTCGGTACGGCCAGACGCGGTAACACTGCGATGTTCGTCAGCCGCGGCATCGGCACCGTAGTGGTTCCGGTGCGAATCAACTGCCCTCCGGAAGTGGCGCTCGTCACGCTTCGCCGCCGCGCGGACTTCTGAGCGCCGCTTCCGCCGGCCCGCGAGCCCCGTTACAATCGCACCACGATGCGCGTACTGGTGACCGGCGGCGCGGGCTTCATCGGAAGTCACCTCGTCGACTCGCTCCTTCGTGACGGCCACACGGTCACGGTGATCGACAACTTCGATCCCTTCTATCCGCGGGCGGCCAAGGAGAGGAACGTCGCGGCGCACCGCGCGCACCCGAGCTACGCCCTGATCGAGGTCGACCTGCGCGACGCGGGCGGGCTCGCCACGCGCGTCTCGTCGGAGCCGATCGACGCCATCGTCCACCTGGCAGCCAAGGCAGGCGTCCGGCCGTCCATCGCGGATCCGCTCACCTACCAGGACGTCAACGTCGGCGGTACGCAGAACCTCCTGGAGTTCGCGCGCGCGCGCGGTGTCGGCCAGTTCGTCTTCGCGTCGTCGAGCAGCGTCTACGGCGTCAACCCGAACGTGCCGTGGCGCGAGTCCGACCGCGTGCTCGAGCCCATCAGCCCGTATGCCAGCACGAAGGTCAGCGGCGAACTCCTCGGGCACGTCTACTCGCACCTGTACGGGATGCGCTTCCTCGCGCTGCGGTTCTTCACGGTCTACGGCCCCCGCCAGCGTCCGGACCTTGCGATCCACAAGTTCGCGCGCCTGATCCTCGAGGGCAGCCCGGTCCCCGTGTTCGGCACGGGCGAGACGCGTCGCGATTACACCTACATCGACGACATCATTGCCGGCGTCCGCGCGGCCATCTCCTACACCGGCAGCCGCTACGAGGTCATCAACCTCGGGAACAACCGGACGGTCTCGCTGCTGGACATGATTACGGGACTGGAGAATGCGCTGGGCAGGCGCGCCATCATCGACTGGCAGCCGGAGCAGCCGGGTGACGTCCCGCAGACGTGGGCGGACGTGTCCAAGGCCAAGGCCCTGCTGGACTACGCCCCTCACACGACCTACGCGGAGGGCGTGGCGCGCTTCGCGGCGTGGCTCGAACGGGAGCGTGCGTCAGCGCACTGATCCTGGCGACCGAATCAGACGCCGCCCCTGGAGCTGCCACCGTCGCCCCAGCACGATCCGGACAGCTTCCGGGTACGCCCGATGCTCCTCGGCCAGGATGCGCGCGGCGAGCGTCGCGGGCGTGTCGTCGTCGTGCACCGGGACGGCGTGTTGCACCACGATCGGCCCGGCGTCGAGCTCCTCGGTGACGAGGTGAACCGTCACGCCACTCACCTTCACACCGTGCTCGAGCGCCTGCCGTTGCGCGTCGACGCCCGGAAACGACGGCAGCAGTGAGGGGTGGATGTTCAGCACTGCGTTCGGGAACGCGTCGACGAAGGGGCGGCCAACGCGGCGCATGAAGCCGGCGAGGCACACCAGGTCGACCTTGCGGGCGCGAAGCGCCTCGACGAGCGCCCGGTCGTAGTCGTCACGCGAGGGCCACCCTCGATGGTCGACGACCTCGGTCGGAATGCCCGCGTCACGCGCACGGTCGAGGCCACCGGCATCGGCGCGATTCGAGATCACGACCGCGATGCTGGCGTCCAGCCGTCCGCTGCGCACGGCGTCGATCAGTGACTGAAGGTTGCTGCCGCGGCCGGAGATCAGCACCCCGAGGCGCGGGGTCACGGCAGGCCCGTGTAGCTCACAGAGGGCGGCTCGCCCGCGACGATTTCGCCGATCGCGCGCGCGCCCCCTCCACCCCGTGCCGCGAGTTCCTCGATGAGCGGCTCCGCGTCCCGGCGCGACGTGACGACGATCAAGCCAACCCCCATATTGAAGGTGCGCAGCATGTCCGCCCACGGCACGCGCCCGGAGGCCTGAAGCCAGCGGAACAACGGCGGCACTTCCCACGCGGTGGTATCGACCACGGCCGCAGTTCCGTGCGGCAGCACGCGCGGCAGGTTGTCGGTGATGCCGCCGCCCGTGATGTGCGCCATCCCCTTGATGCGCCCGGCGTCCAGCAGGGGCTGGATGCACTGGAGATACGAGCGGTGCGGCTCGAGCAGCGCCTCGCCGACGGTGCGACCGAGTTCGGCCACGTAGCTGTCGATGCCCAGCCCGAGGTGCTCGAACACGATCCGCCGGGCCAGTGAGTACCCGTTCGTGTGGAGGCCCGACGACGGCACGCCGATCAGAACGTCGCCCACCGCGATCGCGCGCCCGGTGATCAGGCGCGACCGATCAACCGCGCCGACGATGAACCCGGCGATATCGTACTCACCCTCCGCGTAGAAGCCTGGCATCTCGGCCGTCTCTCCGCCGAGCAACGCACACCCGTTGTCGCGGCACGCCGCGGCCATCCCGGCGATGATGCTCTCGGCGATATCCGGCGACAACCGGCCGGTCGCCAAGTAGTCGAGGAAGAACAGCGGCTCGGCTCCCTGCACCAGGATGTCGTTGACGCAGTGATTGACGAGATCCGTGCCGACGGTGTCGTGCTTGCCGGCGAGAAAGGCAACCCTGAGCTTGGTGCCGACCCCATCGGCGCTCGAGACGAGCACCGGGTCCGCGAACCGTGCAGGGTCGACCCGGAAGAGGCCCCCGAAGGAACCGATCTCCGACAGGACCCCGGAGGTGAACGTCGAGCGCGCCAGGCCGCGGATGCGGCGGACCGTCTCGTTCCCGGCGTCGATGTCGACCCCGGAGGCTTTGTAGTCCATCAGCAGAAATCCGGCGCGGCGCGGCCTACCGGCCCGCCCGCGCGAGTGGCACGATCGTGAGACCCTCGTCCAGGGGATCGTCGTTCTGGCCCGAGCCCGTGCCGCCCGGCGCCGCAGCCGGTTCCGGATTGAGCTTGAGCGCCAGCTGCAGATACGCCGCCTCGTCCTTCGGGAACGCCACGGGATAGACACCGGTGTAGCACGACGTGCAGTACTTCGAACGACCATCGCGCACCGCGCCGGTCAGCCCGTCGAGGCTCAGGTAGGCCACACTGTCGGCATTCAGGTATTTGCGGATCTCCTCGAGCGTATGCGTCGCAGCGATGAGCTCCGACCGGCGCGGCGTGTCGACGCCGTAGAAGCAGGGCGAGATCGTCGGTGGACAGCTGATCCGCATGTGCACTTCCCTGGCACCCGCGCTGCGCACCATCTTGACGATCTTCCGGCTGGTCGTGCCACGAACGATCGAGTCGTCCACCAGGACGACGCGCTTGCCCTCGAGGATGCTCCGCACCGGATTCAGCTTCACCCGGACGCCGAAGTGCCGGATGGACTGCTGCGGCTCGATGAACGTGCGGCCCACGTAGTGGTTGCGGATGAGCCCCATTCGCATCGGCACGCCCAGCTGCTCGGCGAACCCGACGGCCGCGCAGACACCCGAGTCCGGGATGGGCACGACCACGTCCGCCTCCACAGGGGATTCCTGCGCCAGGCGCCGGCCGAACTCGGTACGCGCCTCGTTCACGCTCTGTCCGAACACGTAGCTGTCTGGCCGCGAGAAGTAGACGTGCTCGAAGATGCACTGCGCGTGCCGGGCCGGCGCGAACGGGCGCATCGACTTCAGGCCGGTGGCACTGGCGACCACCATCTCGCCTGGCTCCACGTCGCGTACGTAGGTCGCGCCAATGAGGTCCATGGCGCAGGTCTCCGAGCACATCACCCACGCGTCACCCAGACGCCCGAGCGCCAGCGGCCGGAAGCCATGGGGATCGCGGACGCCGATCACCCGGTCCGGCGTCATCATCACGAACGAGAAGGCGCCCCGCACCTGCGAAATCGCCTCGACGATGGCTGCCTCGACTCCGTCCGCACGCGAACGGGCAAACAGGTGGACGACGACCTCGGTGTCGGTGTTGGTCTGGAAGATCGCACCCTGCCTGACCAGCGCGTCCTTTACGTCGCTGGCATTGACGAGGTTGCCGTTGTGGCACAGGGCGAGCTGCCCATGGGCACAGTCGGCGACGAGCGGCTGCGCGTTGGCGAGGCGGCTCTCACCAGCGGTGGAGTACCGGACGTGCCCGACGGCCAGCGAGCCGGGGAGGGCCTCCAGGGTGTCCGGGCTGAACGCCTCGTTGACGTAACCCATCGCCTTCGACACGCGGATTCGCGCGCCGTCCGACGCGGCAATGCCGGCGCTCTCCTGGCCGCGGTGCTGCAGCGCGTAGAGGCCGAGGTAGGCCAGGTTGGACGCCTCGGGATGCCCGTAGATCCCGAACACCCCGCACTCTTCTTTCAACTTGTCGAACATGGCTCTGTTCTCAACAGGTCGGATTCGAAGACCACCGGAGTGCCGGCCTCCAGTTTACGGCGTCCCAGGTACCGTTCAGACCGGATTCTCGCTGGCGGCGAACACGCGGCCGAAGATATGGTCGACGTGACGCAACTGCTCGCCCAGGTCGAACGCCCGCTCGATGTCGGCCGGCGGCAGCACCCGGGTGACGTCCGCATCTGCGAGCAGCAGGCCCTTGAAGTCGGTGCGCTCCGCAAACGACCGCATCGCGTTCCGCTGCACCCACTCGTAAGCCTGTTCCCGCGACACACCGCGCTGCGCCAGCTCGAGGAGCACCGTGCCCGAGAACACCACGCCGCGCGACCGGTCGAGATTCTCCCGCATCCGGTCCGGGTACACCACCATCCCGGCCACGATGCGCGTGAACCGCCGGAGCATGTGGTCCAGCACCACGAAACTGTCGGGCACGATGACGCGCTCGACCGACGAATGCGAGATGTCTCGTTCGTGCCACAGCGCGTTGTTCTCGAAGGCGGCCATCGCGTTGGAGCGCAACAGGCGCGCCAGGCCGACGATCTGTTCGCAGCCGATCGGATTCCGTTTGTGGGGCATGGCCGACGAACCCTTCTGCCCCTTTGCGAACGGCTCTTCGACCTCGCCGATTTCCGTCTTCTGGAGGCCCCGGATCTCGAGAGCGAACTTCTCGAGGGACGAGCCAGTAATGGCCATTGCCGACAGCAGTTCGGCATGGCGGTCGCGCTGAATCACTTGTGACGCGACCGGCGCCGGCACCAGCCCCAGCGCCTGGCAGGTGTCGGCCTCGATCGACGGGGGCAGGTGTGCGAAGGTCCCCACGGCGCCCGAGAGCTTGCCCACGGCAACGGCGGCTCGCGCCCGGCGCAGGCGCTCGACGTCGCGCGCGAGCTCCGCGTACCAGAGCGCGAGCTTCAGGCCGAACGTCATCGGCTCCGCGTGAACACCGTGCGTGCGCCCGATCATCGGCGTCCGCCGGTGCTCTTCGGCGCGCTCGCGGACCGCACGCATCAGACCGGCCAGCAGGGACAGGATCACATCGCACGCCTCGCGCATCTGGATCGCCTGCGCCGTGTCGATGACGTCGGACGACGTCATGCCGAAGTGCATCCAGCGCGCCGACGGGCCCACGTGCTCGGCGACCGCGGTCGTGAACGCGATCACGTCGTGCTGGGTGACCTTCTCGATCTCCTCGATGCGGGCGATGTCGAAGGCGCCGCGTTCGCGGATGTCGCGGGCAGCCTCCACGGGCACGATCCCGGCCCGCGCCATCGCCTCGGCGGCCGCGGTCTCGACCTGCAACCACGTCTCGTACCGGCGCTGGTCGCTCCAGATGCGCCCCATCTCGGGGTTGGTATAGCGCTGAATCATGTCAGGGCGTGTCTTGCGGGACGGCCGCGCCCGCTCATGTCCCGAGCGACAGGCGCTCGCGTGTGATCTCCAGGTCGTCCACGGCGCCGAGGACGGTGGCCGACAGCGTGTCCGCCGCGAACAGGTCGCGGGCCACGCGCTGCACGTCGTCCTGCGTGACGGCCTCGACGCCCTGGAGCGTCTCGTCGAGTCCGAAGTGCCGATCGAAGTACATCTCCTGCCGTGCCAGGTGCGACATGCGGCTCGACGTGCTCTCGAGGTTCAGCATCAGGCTGCCCTTGAGGTGATCCTTCGCGCGGCGCAACTCGGCTTCCGACAACGGCTCGTCCTTCATCCGCCGCAGCTCCGGAACCACGACGTCGATCAGTTCGCCGACGGCATCGTTGGCGCAGCCCGCGTAGACCGTCATCTGTCCGGCGTCCCGGTACGAACTCAGGCCGCTGAACACGGCGTACGCCAGGCCCCGTTTCTCGCGGACGTTCTGGAACAGGCGCGAACTCATCGATCCGCCGAGCACCGTGTTGAGCACGTAGCTCGAGTAGCGGTCCTCGTGATCCTGGCAGTAGCCGCTGGTGCCCAGGCACACGTGGCTCTGCTCCAGTTCCTTGTTCCGGATGGTCACGCTCGGCACGACTCTCGGGGGATCAGAGGTGACCGGACTGCTCACCTGCGGCAACCCGCTGAAGGCCCGGGCCACGATTTCGCGCACGCGGTCGTGATCGATGTTGCCGACGGCGACGGCGATGAGGTTCGGCGCCGAGTACGTCTCGGCGAAGTAGCCACGCAGGCCGTCGGCGGTGAGCGACGAGACAGACTCCGGCGTGCCGAGAATCGGGCGCCCCAGGGGGTGCCCGTGCCAGAAGTGTTCGGTGAACAGCTCGTGGACGAGGTCGTCCGGCGTGTCCTCCACCATCTTGATCTCTTCGAGGACGACCTTCTTCTCGCGCTCGATGTCCTCCGGGCTGAAGGCCGGGTTCATCACGATGTCGGACAGGACGTCGACGGCGAGGGACAGGTGCTCGTCGAGCACCTTCAGGTAGTAGCCCGCGTATTCCTTGCCGGTGAACGCGTCCATCTGGCCGCCGACCGAGTCGATCACCTGAGCGATGTCCTCCGCGCTGCGGCTCAGGGTGCCCTTGAACAGCATGTGCTCGACGAAGTGGGCGATGCCCCCGAGCTGTGCGGGTTCGTGGCGCGACCCCCGTGCCAGCCAGACGCCGATGCTGACCGACCGCACGTGCGGCATCCGCTCCGTCAGGAGGCGGAGTCCGTTCGGCAGCACTTCACGGACGATCGTCGATGGTGTCACCGGGTCGAGGGTCGAGGGGCTGCGAGTCAAGGACATCTGCCGTGACCGCAGCGCCAGAGGCATCCGCAAGTCGTTGACAGATCAGGAATTAGAGAACACGGGCATGATACCACGCGGGGCTCGGCGGCCGCAATCGTAAACCGGCGACCGCGGAGCCGCTCGCAAACGGCCCGCCGGCGCGCGATAGTAGCAGGATGAGCGTCGACCTGGCGGAGCTCGAGCCGGCGGAACTCGAGGCCACGCTCGCCGAACTGGGGGGGGAGCCGTTCCACGGTCGTCAGTTGTACCGCTGGCTGTACCGGCGCGGGCAGACGGACTTCGACCAGATGTCCGATCTGTCGCGGGCCTTGCGCGCCCGGCTCCGGGACGCGTGTGATGTCCGAACGCCGGCGGTCGTCCAGGACCAGCAGTCGGTCGACGGCACGCGCAAGTTCGTGCTGGAGCTGGCCGACGGCCGGCGGATCGAGTCGGTCTTCATTCCCGACACGCCCTCGATGACCTTCTGCGTGTCCACGCAGGTCGGCTGCGCCATGTCCTGCGGGTTCTGCCTCACCGGCAAGATGGGCCTTGTCCGACACCTGTCGGCCGGGGAAATCGCCGGCCAGGTCCGGGTGCTCGCGAAGGCGACGGGGCTGCTCGACCGTACATTCAATATCGTGCTCATGGGCATGGGCGAGCCGCTGCACAACTACGAGAACACGATGAAGGCGCTGCGGATCCTGCACGCCGAACACGGCCTGGCCGTGTCCCCGCGCCGAGTGACGCTGTCGACCGTTGGGATCGTGCCCGGCCTCGACCGGCTGGCCCAGGAGCCCCTGATGCCGAATCTGGCCATCTCGCTCCACGCCACGACGGACGAGCAGCGCTCGGCCCTCGTGCCGCCGAACCGGAAGTATCCGCTCGACGCGATCCTCGCCGCCTGCCGGCGGTTCCCAGTCAAGAAGCGGGCGCGCATCACGTTCGAGTACGTGATGCTCGACGGCGTCAACGACACGCCCGAGGACGCCCGCCGGCTCGCACGACTGCTGTCGGGCATCAAGTCCAAGGTGAACCTGATTCCGCTGAACCCCGCCCCCGGAATTCCCTACGACCGGCCACCCGACGCCCACGTCGACCGGTTCGCCGAGATTCTGGCCCAGCGTCACATCACGGTGTCGGTGCGGAAGAGCCGCGGCCGCGACATTCGGGCGGCGTGCGGGCAACTGATCGTCGAGGGCGGCACCGCGAGGACGGCGGCCCAGCAGATGGCTCTGCTGCTCGGTCGCTAGGCGGATTCGGCCGCTGGCGGCGCGGGCGGCAGGACGACGCCGCGGCCCTGTTCGCCCACCCGCACGCGCACCCACGTGTTTCGGGGCTCACGCGTGTCGAGGCGCAGCTTCAGGTAGTTGTCGGTCACGACCGCCTGGCCGTCGTCGACGACGAGCGCGCGGCGCACGGCGCCGATCTGCGAGGCCTTGAATCGCGCGGTGAGCGCCGCGCCGATCTCGCGCAGCCGCTGGGCGCGCGCACGAACCGCCGCGCCGTCGGGCAACCCGTTCAGGCCGCTGGCCTCCGTGCCCTCGCGGTGTGAGTAGGGAAAGACGTGCAGGTGCGACAGCGGCAGCGCCGATACCACGCGGGCCGTCTCGTCGGCCTCTGCATCGGTCTCGCCGGGGAATCCGACGATCAGGTCGGTCCCGATCGATGCGTGCGGCATCAGGCGATGGATCCGCTCCACCATCGTGGCGTAAGCCGACGCCGTGTACGGCCGGCGCATGCGGGCCAGCATCGCGTCCGACCCGTGCTGCAGCGGCAGGTGTAAGTGCGGCGCCAGCCGTCGCGAGGCAGCCACGAGGTCGACGAGATCGTCGCCGCAGTCCATCGGTTCGAGGGAGCTGATGCGGAACAACACGTCGGCCTCCCACGCCGCGAGCCGCCGTACGAGTGCCACCAGGGACGTGCCGTCCCCGAGGTCGCGGCCGTAGGAGCCGAGGTGCACTCCCGTGATCGCGATTTCGCGGTAGCCGGCCTGCACCGCGTCGGCCACGCCGCGGCACACGACGTCCAGCGGCCGCGAGAGGCCGGCGCCGCGCGTGCGCGGAATGATGCAGTAGCTGCAGCGCTGGTCGCAGCCGGTCTGCACCCGCAGCGTGAAGGCCGTCCGGCCGGCGGCTCCAGGCGCCAGCGTCGACCCGCATGGACCGTCAGCGCCCGCGTACCGATCGGCCGTCGTCACGACGCGGTGCGGCACGAGGTCGGCGACGAGGCGGTCCTTGCGTGGATTGGGCACGACGCGCAGGACGTTCGGAAGCGACGCGACCTCGTCGGGCCGGCGCGTCGCGTAGCATCCCGTCACGACGATGCGCGCGCGCGGGTTCCCTCGAGCCACGCGGCGAACCATCTGGCGCGCGCCCTGATCGGCCGCGGCCGTCACCGAGCAGGTATTGATCACCACGACGTCCGCCGCCTCCGGCGAGGCACACTCGGCGCCCTGGGCCCGCAACTCGCCCTCGACGGCCAGCGAGTCGGCTTGGTTGACGCGGCAGCCGAACGTGATGACGGCGTACTTCACGAAGCGATCGTCAGCGCCTTCTTGCCGATGTCTGAGCGGAACTGGAGGCCGTCGAACCTGACGTGCGCCGCGGCACGATAGGCGATCTCGATCGCCTCTTCATAGGTCGCCCCGCGTCCGACGACCGTGAGGACGCGCCCGCCCGACGTGACCAGCGCGCCGTCGATCATCTTCGTGCCGGCGTGGAACACGATCGCTCCCGGCGTGGCGGCCGCGGCCTCGAGGCCGGCAACGGCGCGTCCCGTTTCCGGATCGTCCGGATAGCCTCCCGCGGCCAGGACGACGCCCACCAGCCGCTCGGGTTTGAACACGGCCGCCCGCGGCGTCAGCGTGCGCCGCGCGGCACCCATCAGCAGCGCCGCCAGGCTCTCGCCGAGCATCGGCAGGATCACCTGCGCCTCCGGGTCGCCGAACCGGACGTTGAACTCGATCACCTTGGGCCCGGCTGCAGTCAGCATCAGCCCGACATAGAGGAAGCCGCGGTACGGCATCCCCTCCCTGCGCATGCCATCGAGCACGGGGCGCACGATTTCGTCGACGATCCGGCGCTCGACGGCCTCGGTCACGAGCGGGCTGGGCGCGAACGCGCCCATGCCGCCCGTGTTCGGGCCGCGGTCACCGTCGAAGATGCGCTTGTGATCCTGGGCCGAGGACAACGTCACGAACGACGTGCCATCCGACAGGACGAAGTATGAGGCCTCCTGGCCGACCAGGAACTCCTCGAAGACGATGCGATCGCCCGCCGCGCCGAAGCGGCGGTCGACCATCATCGACCGGACGGCCGCCTCGGCGCCCGCCCGGTCCTCCGCGATCACGACGCCCTTTCCGGCGGCCAGGCCATCGGCCTTGATCACGAGAGGAAAGCCAAAGGTTCCGGCGCCCACGACGGCCAGCGCCTCCTCAGGGCCGGCGCAGACATGGAACCTGGCGGTCGGCACCCCGTGCCGGGCCATGAAGTCCTTCGCGAACGCCTTGCTCCATTCGAGCGCCGCGGCTGCCCGGGTGGGACCGACGATGGCGCGGCCGCGGGCCTCGAACAGGTCGACTACCCCGTTGCTCAGGGGCATCTCTGGCCCGACGACGGTGAGGTCCACGCCCGCCGACTCGGCCACCGCCAGCACCTGCTCGGGCCTCGAGACGTCGGCCGGTACGCATCGGGCAACGGAGGCGATGCCGGGATTTCCTGGAGTACAGACGACTTCGGAGACGGTCGGGTCCTGGCGCAGGGTCCAGGCCAGGGCGTGCTCGCGGGCACCGCTCCCGACGACAAGGATCTTCATCGAATCAGCCCAAGAGACTACAGGTCAGCGCCTTACGGCTGAGCTTTCGGCCGAGGCGCGCTCCGCGTGCAAACGAGAGGGGGCACGCGAGTAATTTCGTTGACCTAGAGCCGTGTACCGCCTAGAATCCGCGCCTGCCTGTGATAGCCTAACATATTCGCCACTTTACGAGGCCGTTCACAGGAAGGTTTGCAGCCGTCAGAGGGGGTGTATTCAGGCGTGGCTGAAGTCAAGATCCAGGAGGGCGAGTCGATCGAGAGCGCCCTCCGGCGGTTCAAGCGCAAGGTTCAGCAGGAAGACATCATCAAGGACATCAAGAAGCACTCTTTCTATCTGAAACCAGGCGACAAGCGTCGGGCCAAGCAGGCTCTGGCGCGGAAGAGGAACCGCAAGAAGCTCCGGCGGGAGTCGGAGTAGCGCGACACGGCACGATCGACGAGCTCACGAGGTGGCGGCCGATGGAGTTCCAGGACAAGTCCCTCACGTGTGTGGATTGCGGTACTGAGTTTATCTGGACGGCCGGCGAACAGCTCTTCTTCGCCGACAAGCAGTTCAAGAACGAACCCAAGCGCTGCAAGGCCTGCAAGGCCAAACGGGCCAACCGGGCAACGATGAACCCGGGCCCCCCACGCGACCGGGTGGAAACCCAGGCCACCTGTTCGGCATGCGGCATGGACACCACCGTGCCCTTCCGCCCGACACAGGGCCGCCCCGTGTTCTGCAAGGAATGCTTCCAGCAACGGAAGTTTGCAGGCGCGGGCGGCTAGCGCCTCGGCCGCTCTCGACGATCACGCCGACACCCCTTGACCGGGTTCGGTCACGACAAGGGCCAGACGAGCGTCTGGCCCTTGTTGCATAGGAGCCAGTCTCGGGTGTCTGCCCGCGCGTGCCAGCGGCCGCACGCCCGCTGGCCTTGGCTGGGTATGCTAAACTTGCGCCCCTTGCGCGGCCGCACGCATACTGAGGACATATGAAGATCGAGGAACGATCCGCCGGGGACGTGATCATTCTCGACCTCAAGGGCAAGATGACCTTGGGCGAGGGTGACGAGATCCTCAAGGACAAGATCAACAGCCTGATCATGCAGGGGCAGCGGAAGCTCATCCTCAATTTCGCGGAAGTGCCCTATATCGACAGCGCCGGCCTGGGCCAGATCGTTGGCGCCTACACGACCGTCAGCCGGCAGGGCGGCAGCCTGAAACTGCTGAACCTGACCAAGCGCATTACCGATCTGCTGTCCATTACGAAGCTGCTCACCGTCTTCGAAACGCACGACAACGAAGCGGACGCAGTCCGAAGCTTCTCGGGCGCCGCCAAGGTTTAGGCCGGGTCTGCGGGCCAGGGCCCAGGCGCCATTCCATCGCCATCGGACGCCTCGCCTCCCGAGCGCGTCCCGGCGGCCGCTCATAACATCCAGTGCTGTCACCGCTCGTCACGTCGTTCCGCCCCGAGCAGTGGACGAAGAACCTGCTGGTCTTCGCTGGCCTCTTGTTCGGCGGTCGCCTGTTCGACCCGGCTGCGCTCGGCTCGGCCACGGCCACGTTCGTCATCTTCTGTGGCCTCTCCTCGGCCATCTACCTCTTCAACGACATCGCGGACCGGCACGGTGACCAGCAGCACCCCCTGAAGCGGACGCGACCGATCGCCGCGGGACAGCTCCCCGTGCGCGTCGCGCTCGGGGCGGGCGTGGTGCTCGTCGCCTCCGGCATCGCCGGCGCGCTCTGGATCAGTCCGACGCTGGCCCTCGTCACCGTGGCCTACGTCGTGGTGCTGACGCTTTACTCGTTTCTGTTCAAGCACATAGTAATCGTCGACGCCCTGACCATCGCGGGGGGGTTCGTGCTGCGTGCCGTTGCCGGCGCCGTGGCAGTGGCGGTGCCGATCAGCCACTGGCTGCTCGTGTGCACGACGTTGTTCGCCCTGTTCCTGTCCTTCAGCAAGCGCCGGCACGAGCTCGTGCTGCTGGCCGATGGCGCCTCGAGCCACCGGCCCATCCTGGACCACTACAGCCCCTACCTGCTGGACCAGATGATCAGCGTCGTCACGGCGTCCACGGTGATCACCTACAGCCTGTACGCGACGAGTTCCGAGACTGCGCAGCGTTTCGGCACGTCCCGGCTGGGCCTGACGATTCCGTTCGTGCTCTACGGCATCTTCCGGTATCTCTACCTGGTCCACCAGCGGCGCGGGGGCGGAAGCCCCTCCGCGATGCTGGTGTCCGACCGCCCGCTGCTGGTCTGCGTGGCTTTGTGGGTCCTGAGCGTGGGGCTGATTCTGTACACCCCCCTGGGGCGATGAGGCCGCCGATTAGAGCCCTTCCCGGCAGAGGAGCGATCGGGGACAATGCCCACTGGCGTCTGGCGGCCTGCACGGCCACGGACGCTCGGCCTTTCGCTCGGCGTTCCCGAGCGGGCCGTCGACGAGTGAATGGACCATGCCAACTGATCAGAATCAGCCGTCCGGCCGCCGTCCGCACTTCCACCGCCGGCGCGGTCCGGACAAGCGCGGCGGCGGAGAGCGACGCAGCCAGGCCCCACACGGGCCGGAGCACCAGCGCCAGGAGCCGCGCGGCGAACACGCGGACGTCGAGCAGATCATGCGGGAGATCCGGTCCCGCATCGCGCAGCGCCACGGTATAGAGCTCTCGAACGCCCAGATCCAGGAGCTGGCAGCGCGGCGGCTCGAGGCGATTCTCGACCCCAGGAACGTCAAGCCGTCGCTCCTCGAGCAGCTTCGGCGAAGCGCGGGCGCCTCGGTGGACGCCGTCGCGCCCGAACCCTCGACAGGGTTCAGCTTCGAAGACGACACCCTGTACGAGTCCCAGAGCGGATTCGTCCGGTTCATGCGCCGGCTGCTGCAGCCGGTGCTGAAGCTCTTCTTCAACCCGAACCCGCTGATCCAGGCGCTGAACACGCAGGCCCGAATCAACCTCGAGGCCGGGCGGCGCGAGCAGGAGCGGGAACGCCGGCAGGCGGAGTGGAACGCGCTGCACTACGGCATCCTGCAGCGCCTCGTCGTCGAGATCTCCCGTGTCAGCGTCGAGGTGCAGAGCCTCGCAGCCCGAGTCGAGGCCCTGGACGCGCGGGTCGAGTTCAACGACCGCCGGGTGCGAAGCATGGAGACGGCTCCGCCCGCGAGCGCCCGACCGTCACCGGCGGACACGGCCGCCACTTCGATTCCCGCCGCAGGCCGGGCGGAGGGCACCGGCAGCGAGGCGGCCGCCGGCGACGGCACTCGCCGCCGGCGGCGGCGGCGCCGCGGACGCCGGAGCGGCATGGGGCAGGGTGAGGGGGGCGCCGAGGCGACGCCCGACGCGCAGGCGCCGGACGGCGATTTCGAGGACGACGGCGCCGAAGCCGGCGACGAGGGCGCCGAGACCGGCGGCGTCCAGGCGGCGCCCGAGCCGGGCCCGGCGGTCGAACCGGCGCGCCCCAGACCGGCCGCCGACACCGAGGCACCCGCACCGCCGGCGGAACGGCAGGACACGGACCAGAACGGGCAGTGAAGCTCGCTGTCGTCGTGCAGCGGTACGGAAGCGACATCGGGGCCGGATCGGAATTGCACGCGCGCTACGTGGCCGAGCGGCTGTCCGCGCATGCCGAAGTCACCGTCCTGACGACTTGCGCGCGCGACCACGTGAGCTGGCGCAACGAGTATCCGGCCGGGGCGGACCAGGTCAACGGCGTCCCGGTCGAACGGTTCCCCGTGGCGCGCGAACGCGACCTGAAGGCGTTTGCCCGGCTCTCGCGACTCGTGTTCGACGAGCGGCACTCCCTGGCCGACGAGCTGCGGTGGCTCGACAGCGAGGGACCCGTCTGCCCCCGGCTGACGGCTCGCGTCCGTCAGGCCGGCGACGAATTCGACTTCGTGCTGATCTTCACGATCCGGTATCACTGCGCCTACCACGCCGCGCGCGCGGCCGGGCGACGCGCCGTGCTGGTGCCGACGGCCGAGCGCGATCCCGCACTCGGCCTGGCGCTGTTCGGGCCTGTTTTCCGAGGGGTCCGGGCAGTCATGTACAACACGCCGGAGGAACAGGCCCTCATCACCGCGCTGACGTCGAATGCCGACGTTCCCGGCGTGGTCGTCGGCATCGGCTCCGACGTGCCGACCGCGGCAGCACCCGACATCGCGCGCCAGCGGTTCGGACTGACCGCGCCGTTCATGCTCTACGTCGGCCGGATCGACCCGAACAAGGGCTGCGCGGAACTCTTCGATTACTTCACGCAGTACCTGCACGCCTCGGATCGATCCATCGACCTGGTCCTCGTCGGCAGGCCGACGATGCCCATTCCGCAGCACCCGCGGATCCGGCACCTCGGCTACGTCACTGACGAGGAGAAGTTCTCGGTGATCGCCGCCGCCGACCTCGTCGTCGTCCCGTCCTACTACGAGAGTCTGTCGATGGCGGCCCTCGAGGCCTGGGCTCTCGGGAGGCCGGTGCTCGCCAACGGACGGTGCGACGTGCTGGCCGGCCAGTGCCTGCGGAGCAACGCGGGCCTGGCGTACACCTCGTCCGCGGAGTTCATCGGCATGGCGGACCGCGTCCTCGACGACGCGCCGCTCGCCGCGGCAATGGGCGCCAGCGGCCGGCGCTACTACGCCGAGCACTACAGCTGGCCCGTCATCGAGCGCGCCTACCTCGACATGTTCTCTCGCCTCGCCGGCGAACCGCCGGCCCATTCCATGGCGCCGCTGCCGCACTGGTTCGCCAGGCGCGCGCGTACGCTGCCGCCGGCCACGGCCGTGCTGCGCGACGCGCCGTCAGGCCCCGTGCGTGCCGCCGCGCCTTCGCGGTACGCCGTCTCATGAAACTCGCGTTCATCACTCCCCGCTACGGCGCCGATATCCCTTCTGGGGCCGAACACGCCTGCCGGTTGCTCGCCGAGCACGCGAGCCAGCGGCACGACGTCGACGTCCTGACCACCTGCGCGCGTGACCCGCTGACGTGGCGCAACGAGTACCAGGAGGGCCAGGACCGCGTGCGCGGCGTTCGCGTGCGGCGGTTCATGGTCGGCAGCGCCGAGGACCCCGACGCCGTTGCGGCCGTGCGCCGCCGTCTGCTGGCCGAGCCGCACACGCGGGAGGAGGAACTCGATCTGGCCAGGCGAGCCGGGCCGTGGTCGGCCGGGCTTCTCGAGCACTTGAGCCGCCAGCACCGCAGCTACGACGCCATCCTGTTCTTCTCGCTCTTCCACGCAACGACGGTGCAGGGCCTGGCCATCGCGCCCGAACGCAGTCTGCTGTTTCCGTACCTGCAGTACAGGGACGTGCTGCGCCTCTCGCTCTGGAGCGACGTGCTGGCGTCGGCGCGCGCGCTCGGACTGTTCTCGAGCGCCGAGCACCGGTTGCTGCGCGCGTGGTTCCCGGGCCTGTCGGTCCCAACCGAACTCGTCGGCATCGGCATCGATCCGCCCCCGCGCCAGTCGTATCCCCGCCACCAGCAGGACCCCGCCGACGCGGTGGTCGACGAAGACGAACCGGCTCCGGAGCATGGCGAGGAGGACCTTCCCCCCGAGGACGCGTACCTGACCGCTCCAGGCGTTCCGTTCCGCCGGCGCCACCGGCTCTACGGGCCATTCGCGCTCTACGGTGGCCGGATCGAGCCCGACAACGGCTGCGAGGAGATGCTGGACTACTTCGACACCTACGCGGGACACGGTGGCGAGATGCCCCTCGTGCTGATGGGCGTCAAGATGATGAAGGTGCCCGACGAGCGCTACCTCCGCCAGGCAGGCGTGCTCCCGGACCGGGATCGCATGATCGCCTTCGAGGCGGCCGACCTGACGATCACGCCGGCCTCCGACGACCTGCTCGCCCAGCCGGTGCTCGAGAGCTTCGCGGTCGGCACCCCGGTGCTGGCGAGCAGCGCCAACGCGGCCGCGGTGGACCACTGCCGGCGGGCGCATGCGGGCCTCTACTACGGAAGCCGGGACGAGTTCACCGAGGCGATGCAGGTGCTGGCGGCCGACTCCGCGCTGCGCCGGAGGCTCGGCGACGCGGGCCGGGCCTACGTCGAGCAGCAGTATCGCTGGGACGCCGTGCTGGCGAGGCTCGAACGGCTGGTGTCGCGCGCCAAGCCCCGGTAGCCCGGGGCGCCGCCTATTCGCGCGTCAGCTCTGTCGACGGAAGCGCCTTCGACCGTCCCGGCTCGGCGTCGTCAGACGGAGCCGGCGCCTTCTTGCGGCGCGCCCCGATCTCGTGGCGCTTGATCATCTCGTTGAGCGTGGTCGGCTTGATGCGCAACAGCTCGGCGGCCCGCTTCTGCACGCCGCCCGCGGCCTCGAGCGTCGATTCGATCAGCCGGCGCTCGACGTTCGCGATCACGTCCTTGAAAGACAGGCCCTCCGGGGGCACGACGAAGTTGGGGATATGGAAGCGCGGGGTCGCGCGGACGTGCTCCGGCACGAGGTCCGCGCCGATCCGCGTCCCGGTGCTCAGCACGACGGCCCGTTCGATGACGTTCTCGAGCTCACGGACGTTCCCGGGCCAGTCGTAGTCCATCATCAGATCCAGCGCGTCTGCGGCGAGCTCCATCTCGCGCTTGTTGTTCTCGACCCCGTACTTCTCCAGGAAGTGCGCAGCGAGCAGCGGGATGTCCTCCTTTCGCTCCCGCAGCGCGGGCAGCTGGATGTTGATCACGTGGAGGCGGTAGTAGAGGTCTTCACGGAAGCGGCCCTCGTCCACCAGATCCTTCAGGTCGACGTTGGTGGCCGTGACGATGCGCAAGTCCACCTTGATCGTGTCCATCCCCCCGAGGCGCATGAACTCGCGCTCCTGCATCACGCGGAGCAGCTTCGCCTGCGTCTCGGCCGGGATGTTGCCGATCTCGTCGAAGAAGATCGTGCCCCTGTCCGCGAGATCGCAGAGCCCCTTCTTCGGGTTGATCGCACCGGTGAAGGCGCCCTTGACGTGGCCGAACAGCGTCGACTCGAGCAGCTCCGGCGGCAGGTTGCCCGAGTTGACGGTCACGAACGCCCGATCGGCCCGGGGCGAGTTCGCGTGGATCGCGCGGGCGACCAGCTCCTTGCCGGTGCCGCTCTCGCCGGTGATCAGGATGGTCGACCGGCTCGGCGCCGCCTGGATGATCAGCTCGAACACCCGCCGCATACGCGGGCTGCGCCCGATGATGCCGGAGAAGCGCTGGGCCTGAGCCTGCAGGTTCTGGCGGAGCGCCGCGTTCTCGGCCACCAGTCGCCGGCGCTCGACCGCGTTGCGGACCACGACCACGACCTCGTCGTTCTTGAACGGCTTGGTGATGTAGTCGAAGGCGCCGCGCTTCATGGCCGTGATGGCCGTCTCGACCGAGGCGAACGCCGTGATCATCAGAACGGGCAGCTCCTCGTCGAGCCGCTTCAGCTCCTCGAGCGTCGTGATGCCGTCGATGCCCGGCATCATCACGTCGACGATCGCGGCGTCGAACGTCGTCGTCCTCGCGAGCTCCACGCCTTCTTCACCGGTCGAGGCGAGCCGCACCTCGTAACCCTCGCGCTCCAGCACGGCCTCGAGGATCTCGCGCATCACCTCCTCGTCGTCGACGACGAGAATCGTTCCGAGCGGACGTGTCCGGTCCTTCCAGCTCATCGTCGTGCCACCGATGCGGCCATGTCCGCCGCGACCGCGGGCAGGAGCAGGGTGAACCGGGTGCCTTGCCCGACCGTGCTGTCGCACTCGATCGACCCGCCGTGCTCGCGGACGATCGCATAGGTGATCGACAGGCCGAGACCGGTGCCCTGGCCCATCGCCTTCGTCGTGAAGAACGGATCGTAGATCCGCGCGAGGTACTCGTTGGGGATCCCAGAGCCCGTGTCGGCCACCTCGGCGCTCACACGTCCCGCATCGACGCGGGTGACGACCGACAGCCAGCCGCCCTTGGGCATCGCGTCCTTGGCGTTCAGGAAGAGGTTCAGGAAGACCTGCTGGAGCTGGTGCTCGAGGCCCAGCACGAGCGCCGGCTCCGCGCTCAGCTCACGGCGCACCTTGATGCGGTGCGTGCCGAACTGGTGCTCGAGCAGGCCGAGCACGTCACCGATCACCGTATTGACGTCGACCGGCGCCTGCTCGGCCGCCATCCCGGAGGACGGACGCGACAGGTTCAGCAGCCCATTGACGATCTTGGCGGCACGGAACGTCTGCCGCTCGATCTTCTCGAGGAGCCGCGTGCGGGGATCGTCCGGGTCCGCGCTCTGGAGCAGCATCTGCGTGAAGCTGGAGATGCCGGTCAGCGGCGTGTTGACCTCGTGCGCGACGCCGGCGGCGAGCAGGCCGATGGAGGCCATCTTCTCCGAGATCCGGAGCTGCTCCTCGAGCTGCACGCGTGTCGTGATGTCCTCGACGATCACGATCGTGCCGGCCGCCACGCCCGACTCGGAGTCCGACCGAAGCGGCACGACCGCCGCGTTCACCGTGAACGGGACGCCGGCGCGGGCGCCACGGCCGTGCAGCGGGATGCGCGACAGCACGGCGCCGTCCGGCGTGTCGCGGCGCGACGCCCGCACGGCCTCGACGAAGTCGGGATCGAACAGCGCGTCGAGCGGCCGGCCGATCGCGTCGGCCCTGGGCACGCCGTAGACACGCTCGATCGCCGTGTTCCAGCGCACGACGCGGTCGTCGAGGTCCAGCACCAGCAGGCCGTCGTCGAGCGACTCGAGGATGTTCTCGTTGAACGCGCGCAGACGGTCGAGTTCGACGGCCTTGTCGTGCAGCTGGCGGTACAGGCGCGCGTTCTCGAGCGCCGTGGCCACCTGGCCGGCCACCGCCGCCAGCAGCGCCACGTCCTCGCTGTTGAGCGGCTCGCCGGTGCCCTTGCGCCCGAGCGCCAGCACCGCGATCGTCCCCTCGGCCGACACGCACGGCACGAAGTAGTACAGGCCGTGATCGCGCCAGAACTCGATCTCCTCCGCCGCGAAGCGCGTCGCCGCGATCGGGTCGTCGAGCGCCACCAGGTGCCCGGCGGCCAGGCGCCCACCCACGCCGAGCCCCTTCGGCAGCGCCGGGGCGCCGTCGTCGGCGAAGCCCGACGCCCGCACGGGCCGGAAGCCGTGGCCGGTGCCGTCCTCGAGCATCAGCGCCATCCGGTCGACGAGCAGCGTCTCGACGACACGCGAGACGAGGCGCTCCGAGAGCCGGTCGAGATCGAGGTCGCCGCTGAGGTCGCGGGCGAAGCCAACGAGGGCCCGGCGATAGTCATAGCGATCGCGATAGAACGCGCGGTCGAAGGCGGTCTGCACGAACTCCTTGACGGGCGGCGCCAGCAGGACTGCCACCAGCGTGGCCAGGAACGCGATCACCCACTCGTTGCCGTCCGCTCCCCGGGTGAAGACGCGCTGCACCAGCTCCAGCAGGCCGACGTAGATCGCGACAATGGACGACAGCGCCGCCGCGTACACGAGGCCGTGCTTGACGATCACCTCGATGTCCATCAACCGGTAGCGAACGATGGCGGAGGCGAACGCGAGTGGGATGAGGCTGAGCGGAATCGCCGAGAGTTCCATCGGCAGCGACGGCTCGACCCCGAGGGCGTAGGGAAAGGCGTACCCGATCGCGAACGGGCCGGCGCCCAGAGCGGTGCCCCACGCGATCCACCGGAGTTGCCGCGTCGCGGTGATGGTGCGTAGCTGCGCCAGCGCGCGAGACAGCGTGATCAACCCCCCGACGAAACACAGCGCGAGATACAGGAACTCGAGGCGGTCGAGTGCCGCGGTCGCCGTCGCGAACGTGCTGGCATCACGCTCGCTCGTGGCGACCGCCACCACCCGGGCGACGCCCAGGAGCACGGCCGGCACGTAGACCAGCGCCATCAGCGTCCGGCCGGTCGCACCCTCCATCCACGAGCGCGGGCGCTCAGGAAAGACCACCGTGAAGTGGAGGAACATCGGGGGCAGCACCAGGATGGACACGACGTCGGCCCAGTAGAAGACCCAGTCGAGGCGGTCCAGGCGGCCGCTGAAGGAGAACGTGAACACGCCGAAGAACGCGACGCACAGCCAGAGGAAGTGCAGCGTCGCGGGATCCCGCGGGCGGCGGAGCCGGACGGCGCCGCCGACGAGCAGCGTGAAGGTGCCCACCGCCGCGAGCACGAAATACAGAATGCCGGCGCCGCCCGGCACCGGTGCGAGCCGGACGTCGACCACGTCGCTCGAGCCGAGCCGCAGCACGGTGTAGCGCAGCGTCGCGGCGCCACGGGCCGCGTGCAGCGCCTCGACGACGTCCGCCGGGTCATCGACGGGTCGATCGTCGATCGCGATCAGCAGGTCTCCGCGGGCCAGCCCGCTGGCCGCGGCCGGCGAACCTGCGGCGATCTCCGCCGCCACGACACCCTCCGCGCGCGACGCCCACAGCACGCCGTCCTCGACCTCGCGCCACGCGAGCCGCGACGCGATGTTCGCGAGACCGAGGCACAGCAGCACGGAGACGACGACGATGGGCAGGGCGGGCCGCATGACGCCAGCAGTGCCGAACGGGGCTCGAATCCAAGAACCGGAACTGTTCATTCAATCGAATGGAGCGGAAAATCGCGGCAAAAAATGGGGAGCCTGCGCTCCCCCGCGATGTCGTCGCCAGGCGATGGGCCGGGCTCAGAACTTGACCGTCACGCCTCCCAGCACCCGCTTCGGCGGCCGCACGACGAGCAGTTCGTCGTAGACCGACGCGTTCGACACGTCCTCGGTGAAGACGTTTCGGACCGCGACCAGCGCCTCCCAGCGGGCGCTCGTGAACTTCAGGAACGGCAGCGACTGGCTGATCTGCACGTTGAACCGCGCCCCAGGGCCCGGCAGATCCGAATCGGCCGAACTCGAGAACGCGGTGTTCAGCTTGTAGACGACGAAGAGCCGCGTGGCCGTCACGGGCACCACGCTCTCGATCGACGCCGTCAGGTCGTGCAACCGCTCGCCGGCCCGCAGGGCCGACCCGGCGAACCTCGCGAGGACCGCCCGATCGAGGGACGCGCCGACCCACTCCGTCGCGGCCTGGGTGTAGTCGAGCGAGGCGCGGACGCCGTCGGCGACCTCACGGGTGAACGTCACGCCCCAGCCAAGCGCCTCGACGTCACCTGCCGAACCCACGTAGTAGTGACCGGTCTGGGACGGGGACTGGGCGATCGACGAACCGAACACGGTCACCGCCTGATCCTGCACGCGCTGCCGGAACACCCGCACGCCCACCGCGGTCGTGGCCGACAGCTGGCGCTCGGCGCCCACCTCGACGTGGTCCAGCCGCTCCGGCCGGAAGCCGCCAGCCGACACCGCGGAGAAGGTCCGCTCCGGGGGCACCCACACGTCTCCGTCCGGCACACGGAACTCCACGGCCCCCGGGGCGGTCTCACGGTGCGCGACGGTCGCCCTCAGCAGCAGCGGGTCGCCATCCACGGGCTTCACTGACACGCTGATCCGCGGACTCAGAAGGGCGGCCTGCGGCAGGTAGTCGTAGCTGGCGTACTCACCTCCGAAGCCGACCCTGACACGGGGCGTCAGCCGCCACGTATCGTACGCGTACACGGCGGCCGCGTTGCGGCTGCCGTCGCGCAGGGCCGCCAGCGCCTCGGCGTTGGCCCCGAAATACCGCTGCATGCCGTAGGAGAAACCGGCCTCGTACGCGTGCGCACCGCTCGACTGACTCGTGAAGGTCCCCGCAACGAGCCAGGAGGAGAGGTCGCCCTGGGTAATCGCGCCGCGCGCGCGCCACTCCCCGCGGGCCGCCGGTGCCGAGAGCGCCAGGTACGCGACGCTGCGTGGCAGGCCCGCCGTGGACGAGAACAGTTCCTCGGGCCGATCGAACGAGGCCGAGGTCAAGAGGTTCAACTGCCCCTGCAGTTCGAGGTCCGCGAAGAGCGCCGTCGCCAGGCGTGCGGAGGTGTCCACGGCCCTGGCCAGGCTGCCGACCGACTCTCCGAACAGCGAAGGCTCGTCGTCACCGGGCGCGCCATCGGCCCCGGCCGCCGATGCCGTGGCCTCACGCAGCACGCTGCGACGGGCATGCCGCAGGCGCCAAGCCAGCTCGCCGTGATCGTGTTCCGCTTCCGTCTCGGCCGTTCGGGGCGCAGAGGCGGTCGTCCCGGACCCGCCAACGCCGGCTTCGAGCACCGCTGGGGCGCCCGTATCTCCCTGACGGGTCAAGGTGATCAGTGCCGTGCTGCGAGTGCCTACGGCGATCTGCTGCAGACGGCCGCGTGCGGGCACGTATCCCTGCAGATGCGCACGAATCAGATAGGGCCCGGCCGGGAGCCCGCGCAGCAGAAAGCGCCCGTCGCGATCCGACACGGCGAACGCCGTGGTGGACCCGATCGCGGACACGACGACCCCGGCCAGCGGCTGCCCGGCGCTGTCTCGCACCACGCCGGCGAGCTCGCCGGGGGCCACGTCGGCGACCTCGGTGACCGGCTCGGGCCGGGACCAACCCGGATGCTGAGCGAAGGCGACGGAGGGGCTGGCCAGGCACACCGCGGCCGCGAGGACGCGCCAGCGAGACGACGGGCTACCTGTCATGACCCTGCCCTTTCGTATCCCCGCGTGTGGGCCGCACGGGCGGAGGCCACGGACAGCGGCCTCCGCCTCGGGAACTCGGGACGCGGCGCTACTGCGTGACCGTGAACGCGGCGTTCTGCGTGACCGTACGGCCGGAAGGCTTGTCGGTCACCTTGATCTCGAGCCGGTAGTCGCCGGCCGGGAAGCTCGCGAGCGGCACCACCAGACTGCCCGGCAGCTGGTGTCCGGCCGCCACGCTGAACTCCGGCGGCAGCGTTTCGCCGTTGAGCGCCTGCGGCGCCGTCCGGTTGAAGTACTTCTCGCCGCCCTCGGGCAGCTTCTGGTGGAACGCGAAATCGACCGTCACGTCCGGCTTCCCGCCGGTCGCCTCGCGCGCCCCGTAGATCCAGAAGATCACGTTGAGCTCGCCGGCCTTCGAGTACTTGCCGTCGAACTGCGGCACGATCCGCATCGGTCCGAACACGTAGGGGTTCGACTCCTGCTCCTGCGGCGAGAGCGCCTTGGCCATCGGCTCCACGGCCTTGGCCAGGATGACGCTGCTCGTACCGAGGTCGACCGCGTTGTACTCGGGAACCACGATCTCCCGCCGGAGCAGCCCGGTCTTCACGGGCGGCGCGTTCTTCTCCTTCTTCTTCTCGTCCTTGCCCTTTTCCTTGAACGCGAAGAAGGCGACGTACTTGCCCGGCTTCAACTGGATCGCCCGCGACAGCTTGCCGTCGTCAGGCGTCTCGATGAAGCTGATGTTGTCCCACGCGAAGGTCGGGCGCGCGGCGGGCTTGCCGTCCTTGTTGGCGCTGGCCATCGATGCGCCGAACGCCTGCGCCTGGGCGGCATCCAGCACCCTCACGTAGAAGGCGGCGTTCTTGCCGAGGGCGTTCTTGTCCACCGCCAGGGTGTACGGGATGTAGGTGCTGCCATCCTGCCCCTTGACGAAGTGGTTCGACTCCCACGCGACCTTGATGTCGCCCGTCGACGCTTCCTTCGCCGCCAGTGCCGGGGCCGCATCCGCCGCGCCGGCCGTCACGACCGGTTCGCTGGTCAAGGACGTGTCCACCAGGCGCACCAGGGTCTCGATGTCCGCCTGCTCCGCCTGACTGCGCTTCGGCGCGTTGTTGTTCCGCTGGGCCAGGGCCGGCAGCGCGGATGCCACCAGCACCGCGGCGGCGCTGAGGACGAGAACCCGACGGATGTACATCAGTGCTTCTCCTGTTCGACCCCGGGCGAGCACGGGGGAAGGACGGTGGATAACTATCCGAATCGCCCGATCATAGGCGCGATGTCACGTGAAGTCAAACGCCCAAAACCCCATCGCCACCACGTAAATGCTCAGACCGGCGGCTCCCGCGGCGGGTGCTAACATTCGGTGCCTGGCCGCCGATGGCTCGTGCGTCACTGTTGGTCCCCTCGGCGGACATCGGACGGTCCCCGGGGGTCACGTGATGCACCCAGACGACGTTCTAGTCATCCTGCTGGCCGGTGGGGCCGGCGAGCGGCTGTTTCCGCTGACCGCAGACCGGGCCAAACCCGCCGTCTACTTCGGGGGCCCCTACCGCATCATCGACTTCACGCTGAGCAACTGCATCAACTCGGGGCTGCGGCGCATCTTCATCGCCACGCAGTACAAGTCCCTGTCGCTCAACCGGCACATCCGGATGGCGTGGAGCATCGTCTCGGAGGAGCTGGGCGAGTTCATCGAGATCCTGCCGCCCCAGAAGCGGGTCGGCGAGCACTGGTACCTGGGCACGGCCGACGCGGTGTACCAGAACCTCTACTCGATCACCCGTGAGGCCCCGAAGCACGTCGTCGTCCTCTCGGGCGACCACGTCTACAAGATGGATTACGCGAAGATGCTGCGGTTCCATCTCGACAAGGACGCCGACGTCACGCTCGCCACGATCGAGGTACCGGTCGAGGACGGCCGGCGCTTCGGCATCGTCGGCATCGACGAGGACGAACGCGTCCGGCAATTCCAGGAGAAGCCCGCCGACCCGGCCCCGGTACCGGGTTCGCCGCACCTGGCGCTCGCCTCGATGGGGATCTATATCTTCAGGGCGGACGTGCTCGTCCGGACACTCGAGGAGGACGCGGCGAGCCCCGACAGCCAGCACGACTTCGGCAAGAACCTGATTCCGGCGCTGATCCACTCGGGCCGCGTGTTCTCGTATCGGTTCTACGACGAGAACAAGAAATCGTCGAAGTACTGGCGCGACATCGGCACTCTCGACGCGTACTACGAGGCGAGCATGGACCTGTGCCAGGTGAGCCCGGAGTTCAACCTGTACGACCCGGAGTGGCCGCTCCGCACCTATCAGCCCCAGGCGCCGCCGGCGAAGTTCGTCTTCGGCGACGAAGGCCGGCGCTGCGGCTACGCGCTCGACTCGGTGATCTCGAACGGCTGCATCGTCTCGGGCAGCCGTGTCACCGGGAGCGTGCTGGGCCCGAACGTCCGCGTGCACAGCTTCGGCACGATCGAGCAGTCGATCCTGATGCCGGGCGTCCGCGTGGGCCGACACGCCCGCATCCGCCGCGCCATCATCGACCGGGACGTGCTCGTCCCCCGCGGAGCCGTGATCGGCTTCGATGCCGCCGAGGACCGGCGGCGGCACACCGTGACCGACGGCGGCGTCGTGGTGGTCACGGCCAACGACGAGCCGTATGTCGGCTCGATCGACGCCGAGGCGCTCCGGGACGAGGCCGAGGCGGATCGCCGGGGCTCGCCCGGGACCCAGTAGCAGACGGACGGAGACCATGCAGATTTCACGTATCCAGGGCCGGGAGATTCTCGACTCCCGCGGCAACCCGACGGTCGAGGTGGACTTGTGGGCGGGCAGCGCCTTCGGTCGGGCCGGTGTCCCGTCGGGGGCGTCGACCGGCGAGCGCGAGGCGCTCGAGCTTCGCGACGACGACAAGGGCCGCTATCTCGGCAAGGGCGTCACGAAGGCCGTGGCCCACGTCAACGGGGAGCTTGCCTCGGCGCTCGTGGGCCAGCCGCTCGATCAGCGCGCGGTCGACGCGCGCATGATCGCGCTCGACGGCACGCCGGCCAAGAGCCGTCTGGGCGCCAACGCGCTGCTCGGCGTCTCGATGGCCGCGGCGCGCGCGGCGGCCGCCGGGCAGGGTCGGCCTCTCTACGAGCACCTGGCCGCGCTGGCCGGCCGGCCGGGTGGGCCGTACACGCTGCCGGTGCCGATGATGAACATCCTCAACGGCGGCGCGCACGCCGACAGCAGCGTCGACCTGCAGGAGTTCATGGTGATGCCGGTCGGCCTGCCGTCCTTCGCCGAGGCCCTGCGCGCGGGCACCGAGATCTTCCACGCGCTGCGCGCGATCCTGAAGAAGGCCGGCTACTCGACGGGCGTCGGCGACGAGGGCGGCTTCGCGCCGAACCTGAAGTCGAACCAGCAGGCACTCGACGTCGTCCTCGAGGCCATCGCCCGCGCGGGCCTCACGGCCGGGAGGGACGTCTACCTGGCGCTCGACGTGGCGTCGAGCGAGCTCTGGGACCAGGGGAAGTACGTGTTCCGGAAGTCCGGCGAGCCGACGCGGACGCCGGAACAGATGGTGGAGCTCTACGCCGACTGGGTTCGCCAGTATCCGATCATCTCGATCGAGGACGGCGTCGCCGAGGGTGACTGGGCGGGCTGGCAGGCGCTGACGCGGGCGCTCGGCGACACGGTGCAGCTCGTCGGCGACGACGTGTTCGTCACCAACCCGGAGATCCTCCGCCGCGGCATCACCGAGGGCGTCGGCAACGCGATTCTGGTCAAGTTGAACCAGATCGGCACCGTGTCGGAAACGCTCGACGCGATCGCGATGGCGCGCGAGGCTGGCTACGCGACGATCATCTCGCACCGCTCAGGCGAAACCGAGGACAGCACGATCGCGGACCTGGCGGTCGGCACGGCCGCCGGACAGATCAAGACCGGCTCGGCGAGCCGCAGCGATCGGGTCGCGAAGTACAACCAGCTGCTGCGCATCGAGCAGGCCCTCGGCGCGTCGGCCACCTACGCGGGTCGCGGGGCGATCCGCCAGCTGAAGGCACGGTCATGAAGAGGCTCGTTCTGCTGCGACACGGCGAAAGCGCCTGGAACAAGGAGAACCGGTTCACGGGCTGGATGGACGTCGACCTCACCGAGAAGGGTCGCGAGGAGGCGGCCGAGGCCGGCCGACTGATGGCCGCGCAGCGGCTGTCGTTCGACGTCGCCTACACCTCGGTGCTGAAGCGCGCCATCCGCACGCTCTGGATCGCGATGGACGAGATGGACCTCCTGTGGGTGCCCGTACACCGCACATGGCGGCTCAACGAGCGCCACTACGGGGGACTCCAGGGCCTCAACAAGGCCGAGACGGCCGCCAGGCACGGCGAGGCACAGGTCAAGATCTGGCGGCGCAGCTACGACATCCCGCCGCCGCCGCTCGCGGTCGACGATCCGCGGCACCCCGGCAACGACCGCCGCTACGCGGGCATCAGGCGCGAGGACCTGCCCCTCACGGAGTCGCTCAAGGACACGGTGGCGCGCTTCCTGCCGTACTGGCACGAGACGATCGCACCGGACGTGCGAGCCGGCAGGAACGTCCTGATCGCGGCCCACGGCAACAGTCTGCGGGCGCTCGTGAAGTATTTGGACTCGGTCTCCGAGCAGGAGATCGTCGAGCTCAACATTCCGACGGGCATTCCGCTCGTCTACGAGCTCGACGACGATCTGAAGCCGCTGAAGAAGTACTACCTCGGCGACCAGGACGCGGCGCTGCGGAAGGCGCAGGCCGTCGCGAACCAGGCCAAGGCCGGAGCCTGACCGGGCCGTCCGTGGGCCGGCCCCACGGGACACCCGCCCGGGCGATCCGCGCTACTCGACGGCTTCGCGGGTCTGGTCGCACCCGATCCGCAGCGACCGGAGGAATCGCCGATCGTTCGCCGTCAGCTCGAACAGGTGGCGACCGACCAGCACGCGCGCCGGCGTGGAGACTCGGGTGACGGGCGCTCCGCCGTTGCGGTTGACGAACCCCACCACGGCCTCGAGCGTCACCCGCATGTCGAAGCCCGCCTCGCGCGCGCGGGCCCGGCAGGCCTCGACCTGCGGGTTGTCGGCAACGGCCGCGGCGATCGCATCGGCCAGCTCGCGGGCGAACTGGTTCACCACGTCATCCATTGCAGCTCCTCTTCTGGACCGGACGGCCGGAGGCCCCGGGCATGGGTCGGCGGACGCCGGCGCCCCGCGGGTGATCGTGCCGGATACGAGCGCCGAGGATGTGCATGAGCAGGGGGACGCCTCAGGTGCAGGCTGGCGCATTGTAGAGAGCCCCATCAGGGGTGTCAAACCGCGCGGATGCCGTGCGGTACAATCGCCGACGCTTCCATGAGCGCGCAGACGGACACCCGTGCGTACTTCACGCGCGACGACCTGGCCGGCACCGAACCCGGTCGCGACATCGGCTTCCCCGGCCGCTTTCCGTTCACGCGCGGCATCCAGCCGACGATGTACCGCGGGCGGCCCTGGACGATGCGGCAGTACGCGGGTTTCGCCTCGGCAGCCGAGTCCAACCGGCGCTACCGCTACCTGCTGGAACAGGGCGTGACGGGCCTCAGCGTCGCCTTCGACCTGCCGACGCAAATCGGCTACGACTCCGACCACGCGCTCGCGGCCGGCGAGGTCGGCCGCGTCGGTGTGGCCATCGACTCGATCGAGGACATGGCCGCGCTCTTCGACGGCATCCCGCTCGCCGAGGTGTCGACGTCGATGACGATCAACGCGACGGCGATCGTCCTGATCGCGCTGTACGTCGCCGTGGGCCGGCGGCAGGGCGTCGACGCCCGCCGCCTGGCCGGCACCGTGCAGAACGACATCCTGAAGGAGTACGTCTCGAGGGGCACCTACATCTTCCCGCCCCGGCCCTCGCTGCGGGTCGTCGCCGACATCATCGCGTTCTGCGAGCGCGAGGTGCCGCAGTGGAACACCATCTCCATCAGCGGGTACCACATCCGCGAGGCCGGCGCGACGGCGGTGCAGGAAGTGGCGTTCACCTTCGCCAACGCAATCGCCTACGTCGAGGCGTGCCAGGCGGCCGGACTCGACGTCGACCGCTTCGGGGAGCGGCTCTCCTTCTTCTTCAACGCCCACAACGACTTCCTGGAGGAGATCGCCAAGTTCCGGGCGGCGCGTCGGCTGTGGGCGCGCCTGATGCGCGACCGGTTCGGCGCCACCAACCCACGGGCCCAGCAGCTGCGGTTCCACACGCAGACGGCCGGCAGCACGCTGACGGCCCGGCAGACGGACAACAACATCGTCCGCGTGGCGCTGCAGGCGCTGGCCGCCGTGCTGGGCGGCACGCAGTCGCTGCACTGCAACGGCCGCGACGAAGCGCTGGCCCTGCCGACCGAGGAGAGCGCCACCATCGCGCTGCGGACCCAGCAGATCCTGCTGCACGAGAGCGGCGTCGCGAACACCGTCGACCCCGTCGCCGGGTCCTACGCCGTCGAGGCGCTGACCGACCGGATCGAGCGCGAGGCCCTGGAACTCCTGGCGCGCATCGACGCGGCGGGCGGCACGCTGGCCGCCATCGACGCGGGCCTCATCCAGCGGCAGATCCAGGAGTCCGCGTACCGGGCGCAGCAGGCGATCGACGCCGGCGAGGCGACGGTGGTCGGCGTCAACCGGTTCGCCGACGACGCCCCGCCGCACGTCGACGTCTTCCGCGTCGACCCGGCGGTCGAGCGGGAGCAGGTGGCCCGCGTCCGGGCCGTCCGCGCCAGTCGCAGCGAGCACGAGTGGCGGGTCGCCCTCGACGCGGTCACGCGGGCCGCGCGGGGCGGCGACAACCTGGTGCCGCCGATCATCACCGCGGTCGAGCGGCACGCCACCGTCGGCGAGGTCGCCGACGCGCTCCGCGGGGTGTTCGGGGAGCACCGCGACCCGGCGGATCTCGGATGACGGCGCTGCTCGAGGTGCGCGGCCTGACGGTCCGCTTCGGGCGCGGCGGCGACCCGGCCGTCGACGGTGTCGGCTTCGAGATCGCCCGCGGCGAGACGCTCGGCCTCGTTGGCGAGTCCGGCAGCGGCAAGTCGGTCACCGCGTTCTCCATCCTGCGCCTGCTGCGGCCCCCTGGTGAGATCGTGGGCGGACAGGTGCTGTTCGAGGGCCGTGACCTGCTCGCGCTGTCCGAGCCGGAAATGCGGGACCTCCGCGGATCGCGAATCTCGCTGATCTTCCAGGAGCCGATGACGGCCCTCAACCCGGTGATGCGGGTGGGCGACCAGATCGCCGAGGCCCTGACGGCCCATGGGCTCGAGTCGCGGGCCGATGCCCGTGCACGGGCCGTCGAGTTGCTGGCGGCGGTCGGGATCACCGACCCGTCGCGCCGCGCACGCGACTATCCCCACCAGCTCTCGGGTGGCATGCGCCAGCGCGTGATGATCGCGATTGCGATCGCGTGCAGGCCGCCGCTGGTGATCGCCGACGAGCCCACGACGGCGCTCGACGTGACCATCCAGGCGCAGGTGCTGGACCTGCTTCGCGAGCTGCAGGCCCGCTTCGGCATCGCGCTGCTGCTCATCACCCATGACTTCGGCGTCATCGCCGAGATGGCGTCACGCGTCGCGGTGATGCACCGCGGCCGCATCGTCGAACAGGGTCCGGTGAGGCAGATCCTGCGTGAGCCGGCCCATGCGTACACGCGGTCGCTGCTCGCCGCGGTACCGGGCATGCGGCCTGCCACGGGCGGAAGCGGCGCGGCGTCATGAGCGCCCTTCTCGAGGTGCGGGGCCTGACGAAGCACTTCGTCCGCAGGCAGGGCCTGTTCCGGGCTCCGTCCGTCGTCCGGGCGGTGGACGACGTCAGCTTCGTCATCGACGAGGGCGAGATGTTCGGGCTGGTCGGCGAGTCGGGCAGCGGCAAGAGCACGACGGGCCGCTGCATCCTGCGGCTGATCGAGCCGACGTCAGGTGAGGTGCGGTTCCGCGGCGAGGACGTCCTGCGCTTTTCGAAGGAGCGCATGCGCCGGGCGCGGCGTGACATGCAGATCGTCTTCCAGGACCCCTATTCCTCGCTGAACCCGCGGATGCGGGCCGGCGACATCGTGGAGGAGCCCCTCGTCATTCACGGCCTGGGCTCGCGCGACGAGCGTCGGGTTCGGGTCGAGGAGCTGTTCTCGCTGGTGGGCCTCACGTCGTCGCACCTGCGCCGCTATCCGCACGAGTTCAGCGGCGGCCAGCGCCAGCGCATCGGCATCGCCCGGGCGCTCGCGCTCAACCCCGCCCTCGTGATCGCGGACGAGGCCGTCTCGGCGCTCGACGTCTCGATCCAGGCCCAGGTGGTGGCACTGCTGCTGGAGCTGCAGGCGCGGCTCAAGCTCACCTACCTTTTCATCGCGCACGATCTGCGGCTCGTCGAGCACATCTGCCACCGGGTAGCCGTGATGTACCTGGGCCGGATCGTCGAGGTCGGCGACACCGCCGCGATCTTCGCGGCACCGGTCCATCCGTATACGCGGGCGCTGCTGAGCGCGATTCCCTCGCTCGATCCCGACGCCCGGCGGCAGCGCATCGCACTCGACCCGTCGACGTTCGACCCGTCGGCGGCACTGGTGGCCGTCGGCGAGGGCCACTGGGCCGCCGTGTAGGACCCCTCCCCCGCGACCGTCCGGCCGCGGCTCGGCGTCGGGCTACGCCCCCGGTCCCGAGCCCCAGCCCGAGCGGGGCTGGCCGTTGCCACGGAAGAACGCGTGGATGTGCCGGATCATCCCGTCCTGCACCTTGAACACCTCCATGACCACCGACGGGTTGTTGGTCGGGTACTCCTTCGGCGCCATGAAGTTGCCGGCCGCGAGCACCACGCCCCGCTCGACGTCGGCGATGTAGAAGCGGCGGTTCTCGACGTTCCACTTGACCGACGGCACCTGGAACTCCCCGCCGCAGCTGCCGGCGGTGCGCGGGGCATTGACCGTGAATACCCCCAGTTCCACCCGCTGGCACTCGGGGTGCCACGGCACCTGCCGGTAGTCGATCCGCTGCGACACCGCGTCGAAGTACCGGTTGGCGATGTCGAACAGCTGCTCGCGCGTCGATCGTTCGGCCTCCGGCAGCACGGTATCGAAGATGCGGTCGGGCAGCGTCAGCGACGACGGGGGCGCACCGAACGCGTTGGGGCCCGGCTCGTAGGCGATCTCCTCGACCTCCGACAGCTTCCTCGCCTCCACCTTGAGCCGCGCGACGTAGTACCACCACCGGGGCTGCTCGGAGGGCGCGGGCGTGTCGGGCCGGGTGGGCCGCGTCGACATGGTCACGACGCCGTAGAACACAGCCGCGCCGGTGACCGGATCGACGAACGTCTGCCGGTACGGCAGGCGCCGGGCCGGGCCCCACACGTCACCCTTGCCGAGCGTCGTCACGGTCCCGTTACTGGTCACGCGCACCGTCGGCGCCACCGCCAGCCTCGAGGTGTCGTTGTCGGTGAGGGCCTCGGTGTACTCGAACAGGAACTGCAACAGGCAGCGCCGGTCGCAGGTCGGCCCCTGCGCGACAGGCGCGTCACGACGGGGCACGGACCGGGAAGCCGCCGCCCCGGGTGAACGCCGCGACTGCCCGGCGGCCTGGCCGGCCGCCTGAACAGCCGCGAGCGTCAGCACGGCAGCCGCCACCGCCAGGAACGCATGGATGATCCGCATGACCAGCCTCCTCGGCTGGCCATCGTAGCGCAGACCGCGGGACCCGTGACGCCCCGCGTCAGGCGGCGCGGCGGACGTCCTTTTCGACCTGCCCGTCGCGCACTGAGATGGTGCGGTGGGCGAACACCGCGATGTCGGGCTCGTGCGTGACCAGCACGATCGTATTGCCCGACGCGTGCAGCCGCGCGAAGAGAGCCATGATCTCGCTGCCGGTCTTCGAGTCGAGGTTCCCCGTCGGCTCGTCCGCGAGCAGGATGGAGGGGTTGTTCACGAGCGCCCGTGCGATCGCGACGCGCTGGCGCTGGCCGCCGGACAGCTCGTTCGGACGGTGGCTCATCCGCGACGTCAGCTCGACGCGCTCCAGCGCTTCCTTGGCCCGCGCCTGGCGGTCCTTGGCCGACACGCCCGCATAGACCAGCGGCAGTTCGACGTTCTGCAACGCCGTGGCGCGCGGCAGCAGGTTGAACGTCTGGAAGACGAAGCCGATCTCCTGGTTCCGGATCCGGGCGAGCTCGTTGTCGTTCATCTGGCTGACCTGCTTGCCGTTCAGCAGATAGCTGCCCTTCGTCGGGGTGTCGAGACACCCGATCAGGTTCATCAGGGTCGACTTGCCGGACCCCGACGGCCCCATGATCGCCACGTACTCGCCCCGCTCAATCTGAATGGAGACCCCGCGCAGGGCGTGAATCTCCTCGTCGCCCATGACGTACGTCTTCCAGAGGTCGCGCGTCTCGATGAGTGCCATCAGTGTCCGGATACGAGGCCGGCCGGGCGGGGGTTCCGGCCGTTCCCGCTCAGTGCTCGTCCTGGTACTGGTCCTTCAGCCGGGCCACCACGCCCGGGTCGGCCAGCGTGGTCGTGTCGCCGAGCGTCTTGCCCTCGGCGATGTCGCGCAGCAGCCGCCGCATGATCTTGCCGGACCGCGTCTTCGGCAGGTCGGCCGCGAAGATGATGTCGTCGGGCCTGGCAATGGCCCCGATCTTCTTGACGACGTGCTCCTTCAGGTCCGCCACGACCTGCGGACCACCCGCCACCCCCTCCTTGAGCGTCACGAACGCGGCCACGGCCTGGCCCTTGATCTCGTGCGAGCGGCCGACCACCGCCGCCTCGGCCACGCTCGGGTGGTCGACGAGCGCGCTCTCGACCTCCATCGTCCCGATACGGTGCCCCGCCACGTTCAGCACGTCGTCGACGCGTCCGAGCAGCCAGAAGAACTCGTCGGCGTCGCGTTTGGCGCCGTCTCCGGTGAAGTAGATGTCGGGGGTCCAGCGGCTCCAGTACTGCTGGACGTAGCGCTGCGGGTCGCCGTAGATCCCGCGCAGCATCGAGGGCCACGGTCGCGTCAGCGCCAGCAGACCGCCCCCCGGGCCCTCGATCGAGACGCCCTTGTCCGTCTTGATCTCGGCCCTGATGCCGGGAAACGCCCGGGTCGCCGAACCGGGCTTGGTGCTGGTGATGCCTGGCAGCGGCGTGATCATGATGGCGCCCGTCTCGGTCTGCCACCAGGTATCGACGACCGGGCAGCGCTCGCCGCCAATGTGCCGGTGGTACCACACCCACGCCTCGGGGTTGATCGGTTCACCCACGGAGCCGAGCAGGCGCAGCGACGTCAGGTCCCGCTTCTTCGGCCACTCCGTGCCCCACCGCATGAAGGCACGGATCGCCGTCGGCGCCGTGTAGAAGATGGTCACGCCGTAGCGCTCGATGATCTGCCAGAAGCGGTCCTTCTCCGGCCAGTCAGGGGCACCCTCGTACATCACGACGGTGGCGCCGTTGGCCAGCGGGCCGTAGACGACGTAGCTGTGGCCCGTCACCCAGCCGATGTCGGCGGTGCACCAGTAGACGTCGTCCTCCTTCAGATCGAACACCCACTTGGTGGTGGCGTAGGTGCCGACGAGGTACCCGCCGGTCGTGTGCACGATGCCCTTCGGCTTCCCCGTCGTGCCCGAGGTGTAGAGGATGTAGAGCATGTCCTCCGCGTCCATCGGCTCGGGCGGGCAGACGTTGGAGGCGTCCTGCATCAGCGCGTGGTACCAGTGGTCGCGCCCCTCCTGCATGTGGACCGGCGCCTCCGACTCGCGCAGCCGCTGCACCACGACGACGTGGCGGATCGACGGCGTCTCCTCGAGCGCCTGGTCGGCCATCTTCTTGAGCGGGACGATGTGGCCGCGCCGCCAGCCGCCGTCGGCCGTGACGAGCAGCGAGCACTGGGCGTCGTTGATGCGGTCCCGCAGCGACTCGGCGCTGAATCCGCCGAAGACGACCGAGTGCACCGCCCCGACGCGCGCGCAGGCGAGCATGGCGATCGCGAGCTCGGGCACGAGCGGCAGGTACAGCGCGACGCGGTCGCCCTTCTTCACGCCGAGGCCGCGCAGCACGTTGGCGAACTGGCTCACCTGCCGGTACAGGTCGAAGTAGGTCAGCGTCCGCCGGTCGCCCGGCTCGCCCTCCCAGACGATCGCAGCCTTGTTGCGCCGTGCGCCGCGCACGTGGCGATCGACACAGTTGACGCTGGCGTTGATCCGCCCGCCCAGGAACCACCTGGCGTGCGGTGGTTGCCAGTCGAGCACCTGCGTCCACGGCGTGGACCACTCGAGCTCGGCGGCGAAACCGGCCCAGAAGCCTTCGGGGTCGGCCTCCGCGCGGGCATAGACGCCCTCGTCGCGGACGTTGGCCGCGGCGCGGAACGCCTCGGACGGCGTGAACGTGCGGTCTTCCTGGAGGAGGTCGGCAATCTCTGGGGACGGGGTCGCGTCAGACATGGCGCCCCAGAATACCGCAGGAGCGAACTACCGCAGGCCCCCGAGATCGGGTGGCAGCGGGGGCGGAGTACCGCCCATCGCCGGCGGGACGTCCGTGCGGAACCATGCCGCGCCCAGCAGGCCGCCGATGGCGCCGGCGACGGCGCCGGCGACCAGCTGGAACGTGAAGCCGAGGGCATAGAGGAACGGACCGGTGAGGGCCTCGAGCCACCCGCGCGCCTCGGCTGGCATGTCTGGGGCGGCGACCAGCGCCCCGGCCAGCCGCTGCTGCAGCGGCCCGACCAGCGCGGTGATCGCGATCGAGACGGGCAGCCAGACGAACGCACCCGCGACGCCGGCCAGCGCCCCGAGCAGCAGACCGCGCCCGGATGGCACGGTGCGGGCGTCACGGAGGTGTTCGAGGTAGGCGGCGAGGAATCCACCGCCAACCATCCACAAGCAGCAGCAGTTGCCGAGGCTGACGACCGGCAACGCCGAGAGCACGCCGATGAAGAGACCGCCGACGAGCGCGGGCTGGATCATGACGGCGTGCGGAGGGCCGTCAGTCGTAGTACTCGCGGCCGAGGTGCGTGATGAGCTCCTCGCCCATCATGTGGCGCAGCGTGTTCTTCAGCTTCATCAGCTGGATGAACAGGTCGTGCTCCGGATACACCTCGCGGGCGTGCATCGGGGCCTTGAAGTAGAACGACAGCCACTCCTGGATGCCCGACATGCCCGTCCGCTTGGCCAGGTCCATGAAGAGCGCCGTGTCGAGCACGATCGGCGCCGCCAGGATGGAGTCGCGGCAGAGGAAGTTGATCTTCAACTGCATCGGGTACCCGAGCCAGCCGAAGATGTCGATGTTGTCCCAGCCTTCCTTGTTGTCGCCGCGCGGCGGGTAGTAGTTGATGCGCACGACGTGCGTCAGGTCGCCGTACAGGCTCGGGTACAGGTGCGGCTGGAAGATGTAGTCGAGCGCCGACTTCTTGCTCTCTTCCTTCGTCTTGAACGACTCGGGATCGTCGAGCACCTCGCCGTCCCGGTTGCCCAGGATGTTCGTCGAATACCAGCCCTTGACGCCGAGCAGACGCGCCTTGAGACCCGGGGCGATGATCGTCTTGATCAGCGTCTGCCCGGTCTTCATGTCGTTGCCGGCGAGCGGCGACTTCGTCTTCGCGGCCAGCTCCTGGAGCGCCGGGATGTCGGCCGTCAGGTTCGGCGCCGCGTTGACGAATGGCAGGCCCTCGCTGATCGCCGCGTACGCGTAGATCATGCTCGACGGGATCTGGTCGTCGCTCGTCTCGAGGCCCTTCTCGAAGGCGGCCAGGCTCTGGTGGACCGGCCCCTCCTTCATGAACACCTCGGTGCTGCCCACCCAGAGCATCACCATCCGATCGCAGTTGTGCCTGGCCTTGAACGCGCGGATGTCGGCGACGAGCTGCTCGGCGAGGTCTTTCTTGTTCTTGCCCTTCTTGACGTTGGGGCCGTCGAGGCGCTTGACGTAGCGCTGGTCGAAGACGGCCGGCATCGGTTTGACCGCCTCGAGCTCGCCGCGCACCTGGTCGAGCTGCGACGTCTCGAGCACGCCCGCCGTCTTCGCGGCGCCGTAACAGTCTTCCTCGAAGATGTCCCAGCCGCCGAAGACGATGTCGTCGAGGCCCGCGAGCGGGACGAATTCGTTGATCTTGGGCGCGCGGCCCTCGGTGCGCTTGCCGAGCCGGATGGTACCCATCTGCGTGAGCGAGCCGATCGGGAGCGCGAGGCCCTTTCGGATGGCCATGACGCCTGCGATGGTGGTGGTGCTCACGGCACCGAGTCCGACGAGCAGCACGCCGAGTTTGCCGCGTGCAGGGGCGATGTCGAGTGGTTTCGTCACAACCCGCGACTATATCATGAGGAAATGCGCATGTTTTTGCGTCGCCCCGCAGAAGGCACCGATCCGCTGCCCGTCGCCATGACCGGCGCGCGGGCGGGCGAGCGCGTCCTCCAGGTTGGCCTCGACGATCGGGCGCTCACGGCCAGGCTCGCGGCCAAGAGCGGGCTGAACGGCCACGCGGCCGTCGTGGTGCCCTCCGAGGCGCAGGCGGACCAGGCGCGAAAGGCGGCCGCGGAAGCGGGCGCGCTGGTCGACGTACGGGTGGGAGCGGTCGAGTCGACCGCATTCGAGGGTCCTGGCTTCGACCTGGTGGTCATCCACAGCCACAAGGGCTGGTTGGGCTCGATGACGCCTGCCGCGCGTGCCGACGCCATCCGCGGGTGCCTGGCAGCGCTGCGCCCAGGGGGGCGGTTGGTCGCCATCGAGGCCGGCGCGCCCGAAGGTTTGTCGGCCCTGCTTCGCTCCCGGCCGGCCGGAGACGCCGAGTACCAGGACGCCGGAGGCACTGCGGCCGTGTTGCAGGCGGCGGGGTTCTCGGCCGTCAGGGTGCTGGGCGAGCGAGAGGGCTACCGGTTCACCGAGGGCATCCGCCCGACCGCCTGAAGGGACGGGCCGGCGCCGCCGGGTGACACCGCCGCGGCGGCCGCGGGGAGCCGGTATGCGGAGCCCCGGCCAAACCCGCGGCACGTCGAGGCAAGGGAATTGCGTCGCCGTCGGAACGATGGCACGCCTGCCCGGGCCGCGGAGTCTCCCCGTACGACTGACGCTCGCCGCCGGCCTGCTGGCCGCGCTGGCGGGAGCGGCCGTTCGCGCACAGACCGACACCTTCCGCGGCGGCATCGCCCTGGTCAACGTCACGGCAACCGTCACCGACGGCGACGGCCGCTTCGTGCCCGGACTGCGCAAGGAGGATTTCGCGGTCTACGAGGGCGGACGGCCGCAGGAGATCACCCTGTTCAGCAGCGAACGGGTGCCGGTGAGCCTGGGCATCGTGCTCGACGCCAGCGGCAGCATGACGGCGGACAAGATGGACGCGGCGCGCTCGGCCATCGACCGGTTCGTCGTCGAGCTGCTCGACCCCCGGGACGAGCTGTTCTTCGAGGAGTTCGCCGACAGCCCGCGGGTCACGCAGGGCTGGACGACGGACCGGCGCGCCGTCAGCCGCGCGGTGGCCTCCGTGGTGCCGATCGGCGGCACGGCGATGTACGACGCCATCGCCGCGGCCGTCCCGATGGCCGCCACGGGCTCGCATCGCAAGAAGGCCGTGCTCCTCATCTCCGACGGCAACGACACCAGCAGCCGGCACACCGAGAGGGACGTGCAGCGCCTGATCCGCGAGAGCGAGGTGCTCGTCTACGCGCTGGGTATCGACGGGCGCCCGCGCGAGGCCCCACGCATCCTGCGCCCCCGCGCGCCGGTCCCGATGCCGCCGTTCCAGATCCGGATTCCATTCCCGGGCCCCGCCGGCCGCGGCCGCTTTCCCCCGCGCGTACCACCGCCAATCGTCGGTGGTGGCACCCGGCCGCAGCGGCTCGGCGACCGCGTCAACGCCGACGCACTGCGCGCCATCACGGACGAAACGGGCGGACGCACCGAGATCGTCCGCGGCGTCGGCGACCTCGGCGATGCCACGGCGAGGCTGGCCGACGAACTGCGCAGCCAGTACTACCTGGGCTACGCGAGCACGGAGCCCAGGGATGGGCGCTGGCACGACATCCGCGTGGAGGTGCGGAACCGCCGTCTCACGATCCGGGCACGGCGCGGGTACGTCGCCTCCTGACGACGCAGGGGCGGACCGGCGTCCTGGACTATGATCGACCTCCTGTGTCCACGCTGCTGATCGCGCTCGGGCTGAGCCTGCTGGGCGGCTTGGGCGGCCTGCTCGTCGCGGCGGCCGTGCTCCTCGTCAAGGACTCCGCCCGCAGCCAGATCGTCCCCTGGCTCGTCAGCTACGCCGTCGGCGCCCTGCTCGGCGTCTCGATGCTCGCGATCCTGCCCGAGGCCCTCGCGCAGCTGCCCGCCCCCCGCGTCCTCGCCACCCTGCTCGCCGGGATCATGCTGTTCTTCGTGCTGGAGAAGCTCGTGCTCTGGCGCCACTGCCACACCCACGACTGCGAGGTCCACGACGGGGCGGTCTTCCCGGTCCTCATCGGCGATGCGTTCCACAACTTCGTCGACGGGGCGGTCATCGCCGCCGCCGTGATGACGTCGGTGCCCCTCGGCGTCAGCACCGCGGTCGCGGTGGCCGCGCACGAGATTCCACAGGAGGTGGGCGACTTCGCAATCCTGCTCCACGCCGGCTACCCGCGCGCCAAGGCGCTCGGGCTCAACCTGCTCTCGGGACTCGCGAGCGCGGTCGGGGCGCTCGTCGCGGTGCTCGCCTTCGACACGGTGCCGCAGATCCTGCCCTACTGCCTCGCGCTGGCCGCGTCGAGCTTCCTCTACGTGGCGATGGCCGATCTGATTCCGGGCCTTCACCGCGGCCGCACCGACGCGGGGTCGATGCGGCAGATCGTGCTGATCGCCGCCGGCATCGCGACCATGCTGGTCTTCTGACGCCGCCCCGGCGGCCGCGCACCGTCCTCCACTGGGCGTTCCCCCGTCTCTCGCGTCCCTGTCGGTGGACACCGGCGGGCGGGCGCTCGCGAACCCTCGCGAATTCCTCGACGTCAGCGCGCCGGACAGGCGATCTCGTTCTGGCAAGCTCTTTGCGGAAGCAGCCAGTGCCAGGGCTCAACGGCCTGCCAGAACGACGCCGCGGGTCATCCGCGGGTTCGACGGAGGGTCATCATGGTCGCCAGACTGTTGCTCGCCGGTCTCGTGGTGCTGGGCCTCGCCGGCCCCGCCGCGGCCCAGACCGAGAATCTCCAATTGTTCCGCGCGGTGCAGCGCGAGGTGCTGCGCTATCCGTTCTTCACCATCTTCGACAGCGTGCAGGCCCAGGTGCACGACGGCGCGGTCGTGCTGACCGGCAAGGTGACGATGCCGTTCAAGCGCGAGGCGCTCGAGAAGCGCGTGGGCAGGGTGGACGGTGTCGCACGGGTCGAGAACCGCATCGACGTGCTGCCGGTCTCGCAGTTCGACGACGACCTGCGGTTCAGGATCGCCCGCGCCATCTACTCGAATCCGTCGTTCCGGCCATTCGCGATGATGGCCAACCCGCCGATCCACGTGATCGTCGAACGCGGCCGCGTCACGCTGGAGGGCGTGGTGCTCAACGACGTGGACCGGATGATCGCGCAGTCCATCGCCGCCCCGTTCCTCAGCTTCGAGCTCCGGAACGAGCTGAAGACGGAACGGGAAGTGAAGGACGCCCTGGAGAAGCTGTAGCGGGCGGCGCCGCGGCTATCCGTGGGACGCCGAGGGATCGGCGTCCCGCCCGCGGCGCACGAACAGCCAGATGACCACCCCGAACGCCGCGGCCGCGGCGACGATCGTCGCTCCGAAGAGCAGCAGCGTGGTGTAGAGGATCGACTCCGGTTCCATGTCGATCTGGACGTCGAGCGGTGTGCCGGCCAGCCGGGCCGTCAGCGGCTGCTCCCACTCGAGGATGTTGCCGCGCTGGATCGTGCCGGGCGAGTTGTGGAACGGGATCGCGCTCGGCACGTGGACGCGGAACGCCACGAGTTCGCTGCCGTCCCAGCCGACGGCGCCCACCGGCCGGCCAGCGGCGGCGCCCACCCGCTGGCGGAACTGCACCACGTCGCCCTGACGGGCGAGCCGGTATTCGGACCAGGCGAACGGCGCGAGCCCCCGCGCCCGCCGCAGGTCGGCCAGGTTCACGCCGACGTGCACGAAGCGGCGCCCATGGCGCCGCGAGAGGCTCACCCGCGTCACCTCGGCGCCAGGCCCCTCGAACAGCGCGCGGACGGCGCCGCGGTCGATGCGGGCCTTCGGATCGACGTTCAGGTCCGCGCCGCGCAGCGCCACGAGCGCGGCGACCGAGGCGTTCACGTTCAGCGTCGCGGACCCGTCGAGCGCCAGGTACAACTCCTCCTCGTATTCGTACTGCCGCTTGAAGACACCCCCGCCGCACGCGAGCGAGCACAGCAGCGACGCCAGCGTGGCCGCGAGCAGGAGCCGCCGGCGCACCGTCGAGGACATGAACCCCAATGATATCCTCGACGACGCCACCGATGTCCCGCCCCCGCCTCTTCCTGATCGACGGCAGCTCGCAGATGTACCGCGCGTACCACGCGTTCCGCGGCAAGGGCCTGTCGAACCAGGAAGGACAGAGCACGCACGCCGTGTACGTGTTCGTCACGATGCTGCGAAAGCTGCTGGCCGACCACCGGCCGAGCCACATCGCGGCATCGTTCGACCTGGCGGGCCCCACGTTCCGCGACGAGCTCGTCGCCGACTACAAGGCCAACCGCGAGGCCATGCCCGACGATCTGGCCGAGCAGATCGACTGGGTGCACCAGGCGTGCGAAGCCCTCGGCGTGCCCATCCTGACCGCGCCCGGCTTCGAGGCCGACGACGTGATCGGCACGATGGCGCTGCGGGCCAGGGCCCGGGGATTCGACGTCGCCATCGTCTCGATCGACAAGGACTTCTTCCAGCTCGTGCAGGACGGGATCCGCATCTACGACCCGCGCGAGGACGGCGCGTGGTTCGACGCGCAGGGCGTGCTCGACAAGTTCGGCGTGTACCCGGAGCAGGTCGTCGACGTCCTGGCGCTCGTCGGCGACGCCAGCGACAACGTGGCCGGCGTGCCGGGTATCGGCAAGAAGGGCGCGATCGACCTCGTCACGCGCTACGGCAGCCTCGACGGGGTGCTGGCACACGTGGACGACCTGAAGGGGAAGCAGCGCGAGTCGCTCGCCGCGCACCGGGACGACGCGTTGCGCAGCCGGACGCTCGTGACGATCCGCACCGACGTGCCGATCGATGCCGACATCGAGGCGCTCAGGTTCCGCGGCGCGGACCGCGCGCGCTGTTACGCGCTGTTCTCGCAGCTGGCCTTCCGCTCGCTGATGAACGAGTACGCGCCGTCGGCCGAGAGCGTCGCGCGCGACTACGCGCTCGTGACCACGGCGGCGGACCTCGACGCGCTGGCAGGAGCGCTCGCCGCGGCCGGCGAGGTCGGCATGCAGGTGATCGGCGACAGCCACGTCACGATGCGCGCGCGGCTCGTCGGCCTGGCCTTCTCCACGGCCGACGGGCACGCGCGCTACGTCCCGCTGGGGCACGTCGGCGCCGACACGAGCGGCGACCTGCTGGCGTCGGCGTCGACACCGGCCCAGCTCGACACCCGCACCGTGCTGGCGCGCCTGACCCCGCTGCTGGAGAACGCGGCCGTCCGCAAGCTCGGGCACGATCTGAAGCGCGACACCGTCCTCCTGGCCCGGCACGGCGTCACGCTGCGCGGGCAGTCGTTCGACGTGATGCTCGCGAGCTACGTGCTCGACCCCACCCGCCAGAGCCAGGGCCTCGACGGGCTCGCGCTCGAGTTCCTCGGCTACAAGGCCGTCGCGGAAGAGAGCCTGACCGGAACCGGCGCGAAGGCCGTGCCGCTGTCGCGGATCGAGCCCGCGGCGGCCGTGACGTTCGCGGGTGAGCGCGCAGACCTGGCGCGCCAGCTCGCCCATCACCTCGCGCCGAAGCTGGCCGAGGCCCAGGTCGAGCCGGTGTTCCGCGACCTGGAGCTGCCGCTCATCGCGGTGCTGGCCGACATCGAAGCTGCGGGTGTCCGGCTCGACTCCGCGGCGCTCGCGGCGCTCTCGTCGCGGCTCGAGCGCGAGCTGGCGGCGCTGACGGCGCGCATCCACGGCCTGGCCGGCATGGAGTTCAACGTGAACTCCCCGAAACAGCTCGGCGAGGTCCTGTTCGAGCGGCTGAGCCTGCCGGCGCTCAAGAAGACCGGCAAGACGCGCACGGCGTCGACGGCCGTCGAGGTGCTGGAGGAGCTGGCGCTCACGCACGAGCTCCCACGCCTGATCCTCGACTGGCGCACCCTGCACAAGCTGAAGAGCACGTACATCGATGCGTTGCCGCTGCTCGTCCACCCCGAGACCGGGCGGCTCCACACGTCGTTCAACCAGGCCATCGCCGCGACCGGGCGGCTGAGCAGCTCCGAGCCGAACCTCCAGAACATCCCGATCCGGACCGAGCTCGGACGCGAGATCCGGGCCTCGTTCGTCGCCGCCCCGGGTCATCTGCTGATCTCGGCGGACTACTCCCAGATCGAGCTGCGGGTGCTCGCCCACCTCGCCGGGGACGACACGCTCATCGAGGCCTTCCGGTCGGGCGAGGACATCCACGAGCGGACGGCGCGGAAGGTGTTCGGCGAGGCCAGCGGGATCGACCCGCACGAGCTGCGCCGCCGCGCGAAGATCGTCAACTACGCCCTGCTGTACGGCAAGACGGCCTTCACGCTGGCCAAGGACATCGGCGTGCCGATCGACGCCGCGCAGGCGTTCATCGACGCGTATTTCGCCGGCTTCCCGCGGGTCCGCGGCTTCATCGACCGGACGCTGGAGGAAGCGCGCGCGTCGGGCGCCGTGCGGACGATGTTCGGGCGCCGCCGGCTCGTCCCCGAGCTGAACAGCCGCAACGGGCAGGTCCGCGCCGCCGCCGAGCGGGCGACCGTCAACATGCCCATCCAAGGCACGGCGGCCGACATCCTGAAGCGGGCGATGATCGACCTGCACGCCGCGCTGGCCGCCACCGACCTCCGGGCGCGGATGATCCTCACCGTGCACGACGAGCTGGTGTTCGAGTGTCCCCGGGAATCGGTCGACGGTGCGCTCGCGATCATCCGCGATCGGATGGAGCACGCCGTCACCCTCACGGTGCCGCTGACCGTCGACGTCGGCGTCGGCGAGAACTGGCGCGAGGCGAAGGCGTGATCCGACGCCGCGGCGCCGGGCCGGCTACTTCCAGCGCTGCTTGACGAGCGCCCACTCCTCACGCAGCACGGTGAGGGCGTCTTCGTTCTCCCGGCTCACCCGCGTGCGGGCGCGTTCGGGGATCAGTGCCTGCTCGACCAGGCGGTCGAGGTCGGCCCGCAGCTGCTCGGTGTCGTCCCGCCGCAGTCCGGCGCGAATCCACGCGGCGATCGCCGCGTCCCAGGCCCGGTCGAGATCGCCCGCGCCGCGCGCCGCGATCGCCAGCCAGTAGTTGGCCACGGGGTTCGCCGGATCCGCCCGAAGGGCCTCTTCCATCCGCTCGATGATCCGCGCGTAGGGCGGGCCGCGGCGATCGCCGGGCCGCGACAGCGCCTCCTTGTCGAGGGCACCGGCCCACCAGTCGAGCAGGCGCAGACGTTCGGGCGGAGTCAGCAGGTCGAGGCCCGCCAGGGCCGTCTCGAACAACTCGGCCGAAGCCCCGAAGAGCTCGCCGAAGTAGAGCGCCTGAGCGAGTCCGATGTTGAGGTCGAGCTGATCGCGCGGCTTCAGCGTGTCGATCCGGACGGCGGCCAGCGCTTCGCGCGCCGCGGCCAGGTCCTCGGCCGCGGCGTTCCGGCGGTACCGTTCGAGGTAGGACCGGCCCATGACGAGCGCGGCGGCGTCGGCCCACTCCGGCTGGCGGCGCGCCACCGCCGCGGCGTCGATCGCCGCCTGATAGTCGGCGGCGTTGTACGACGTCCGGGCGCGGACGAGCGCGGCGGGCTCGGCGGGCGCCGCCCAGGCGGGATACGCCGCGCACGTGAGCAGGAGCGCGGCGACGAGCGCCCGGAGCTTCCTCATGACTTCGATTCTAGTCCCATCGCAGCGCCCCGGCGCCCGCGCCGAACGCGTACCAGCGCTGCGCAGTAAGCCGTTTGGCGTCCGGCACTTGGGCCCGTGCGCCGGTGCCGCTTTGCTACAATCGGCTTCGCATGGGTGAGCCCCTCGTCGTGCCGCGGTCCGAGCACGCGATCTCGCGCAAACTGATCGATCCCGACGCGCTCAAAGTGCTCTACCGTCTGCATCAGGCGGGGCACACGGCATATCTGGTCGGCGGCAGCGTCCGCGACCTGCTGCTCGGCCGGCACCCCAAGGACTTCGACATCGGGACGTCGGCCCATCCCTACGAGGTCAAGAAGCTCTTCCGCAACTGCTGGATCATCGGCCGGCGGTTCCGCCTGGCCCATGTCCGCTTCGGCGCCAAGACTGTCGAGGTCGCAACCTTCCGTCGGCAGGTGTCGGAGGAGGAACTGGAGCAGGCGGCGGCCGCCGAGGACCAGGTCGCCACCGAGGGCGCCGAACGGTCCGAGCGCGACGTGCAGCGCGACCGGATGATCCACCGCGACAATACGTTCGGGACGCCAGAAGAGGACGCCTTCCGGCGCGACTTCACGATCAACGCCCTGTTCTACGACATCGGGACGTTCTCGATCATCGACTACACGTCTGGCCTGCAGGATCTGAAGGCGGGCGTGGTGCGTTCGATCGGCGACCCGAACGAGCGCTTCCAGGAGGACCCGGCCCGGATGCTGCGAGCGGTCGCGTTCGCGGCGCGCCTCGGCTTCACGATCGACGCGCCGATCGAGCAGGCCATCGACACCCACCGGGCGGCGATCGCGCGATGCGCGCCGGCGCGGATGATCGAGGAGTTCTACAAGCTGCTGCGGTCCGGTTCGTCTGAGCGGGCCTTCCGGCTGCTGGCGGAGCGACGGCTGCTCGAGCCGATCTCGCCGGAACTCCAGGCCGCGGCGCGCGAGCCGCTGTGGCAGTCGCTGGCCGCGGTCGACCGTTACCGCTCGCGCTTCGAGTCGGCTCCCGACACGCTGACGAACGCGGTGCTGCTCGGGTCGCTGATCGTGCCCCTCGGCCGGGCCGCCCAGATCCTCGCGCCGCCGCCGCACGCCGACGGCGACTTCAAGAAGGAGCCGGCGCCGTCGCTGGGCATGCTGCCCCTCGCCAGGCGCGACGTCGAGCGGCTGCGCCAGGTGCTGGGCCTGCAGCGCCGCCTCACGGACCTGACCCTCTCGCCCCGGGCCCGCCGCGCGCTCATGCATCGCGGTCCGTTCCGCGAGGCGATGACCTGGCTGGAGATCCACGGCAACGCGCCGGAGGTCCTCGAGCACTGGCGGGGATTCGTCGAGGCGGCGGCCACGTTCGAAGGCACGCCCGAGGCCGAGGCCGAACCGCGCCCGCGGCGCCGGCGCCGGCGCGGCCGCCGTCCGCGGCGGCCGCCGCCCCCGCAGTCGTGAGCGAACGCCCTCGTCAGCCGTTGGTGCGCTCGAACTCCCGCATGAAGTCGACGAGCGCCTGCACACCGGCTTCGGGAAACGCGTTGTAGATCGACGCCCGCATCCCGCCGACGGATCGATGGCCCTTGAGGCCGTCGAGGCCCGCGGCGGTCGCGGCCTTGTCGAACTTCTTCTCGAGCTCCTCGCTCGGCAGGCGGAACGTCACGTTCATCAGCGAGCGGCTCTCGCGCTGTGCCGTCCCGCGGTAGAAGCCGGTCCGGTCGATCTCGTCGTAGAGCAGCCGCGCCTTGCGCTCGTTCATCGCCGCGACCGCGTGCAGCCCGCCCAGCCCCTTCAGCCATCCGATCGTCAGGCCCAGGACGTAGATGCCGAACGTGTTCGGCGTGTTGTAGAGCGAGTTGTTCTCGGCCTGCGTCTTGTAGTTCAACATCGTCGGCAGCGAGGCCGCCGACCGCTCGAGCAGATCCTTGCGGATGATGACCAGCGTGACGCCCGACGGGCCGAGATTCTTCTGCGCCCCGGCGTAGATGAGGCCGTACCGCGACACGTCGATCGGCCGGCTGAAGATGTCGGACGACGCGTCGGCGACGAGGGGTGCGGGGCCCGAGTCGGGCAGGCTCCTCCACTCGGTGCCCTCGATCGTGTTGTTCGTCGTCAGGTGCACGTAGGCCGCACCGGGCGTCAGGTGGATCTCGTCGGGCGACGGGATGCGGCTGTAGTTGTCGGCCCTGGTCGAGCCGGTGACGTTGACGGCACCGACGCGCGTCGCTTCCTTGATCGCCTTGTCGGCCCAGGTGCCCGTGTCGACGTAGTCGGCCGTCTGGCCGGGGCCCAGCAGGTTCATCGGCACCATCGAGAACTGCAGGCTGGCGCCGCCCTGCAGCAGCAGGATCGCGTAGTCGTCGGAGATGCCGGCAAGCGCTCGCATGTCGGCGATCGTGCCGTTCAGCATCCCCTCGAACGTCTTCGAGCGGTGGCTGATCTCGAGCACCGACATGCCGACGCCGGGCAGCGACACGAGATCGCGCTGGGCCTGCTCCAGCACGGGCAGCGGCAGCACGGCCGGGCCGGCGGAGAAGTTGTAGATGCGAGCGGTACCGGACATGGGTTCCCTCAAATCAGGTGCGACAGCAGGCCGTCGCGGAGTTTCGGTTCGAACCAGGTCGATTTCGGCGGCATGATGCCGCCTTCGTCCGCAATCGCCATCAGGTCGTCGACGCTGACCGGGTACATCGAGAACGCCACGCCGGCCTGCCCCGAGGTGACGCGGGCCTCGAGCGCCGCCGTGCCGCGGCCCCCGCCGATGAAGTCGATGCGGGCGTCGGTACGCTCGTCGCCGATCCCCAGCACCGGCGCGAGCACCAGCGCGTGCAGCCGGGCGACGTCGAGACGCTCGGCCGCCGGCAGCGTGCCGGGCGCCTCCGGCAACGTGACGTCGTACCAGCGGCCGTCGACGAACATCGACACGTGGCCGCGCTGCGCCGGCAACGCCGGACCGTCGGTGACGCCGCACCGCGCACGGACGGCGTCGACGAGCGAGCCCGGCGAGTGTCCGTTCAGGTCCTTGACGACCCGGTTGTAGGCCAGGATCTCGGTCTGGGCGCCGGAAAAGGCGACGGCGAGGAACGTGTCGCACTCGCCCGGCCCGTCGACGCCTCGGACGTGATGGCGCGCGCGCGACGCACTCGCCGCGCGGTGATGCCCGTCGGCGATGTACAGCGCCGGCACGGCGGCGAACGCCTCGACGAGGCGGCCCTGCCCGGCCTCGTCGGCGCGCCACAGCGTGTGGCGGATGCCGTCGGCGGCCGTGAAGTCGAACAGCGGCGTCCCGGTGGCGAGACGATCGAGCTCGGCGTCGATGGCCGCGGACCCGGGGTAGACCAGGAAGACGGGACCCGTCTGCGCACGCAACGCGATCAGGTGGCGGGTGCGGTCGTCTTCCTTGTCGCGGCGCGTGCGCTCGTGCTTCCTGATGACGCCGCGGTCGTACTCGTCGATCGCATAGCAGGCCGCGACGCCGGTCTGCACGTGCGCCCCCATGGTGAGCCGGTAGACGTAGACGGCGGGGCTGGCGTCGACGACGAGCGGCGCCTCCCGCCGAAGCGCCGCCAGGTTGGCCGCCGCGCGGTCGTACGCGCCGTCCGTGTGCGGATCGGTGCCGGGGGGCAGGTCGATCTCGGGCCGCGAGACGTGCAGGAAGCTCAGGGGGTTGCCGGCCGCGAGCGCCCGCGCCTCGTCCGTGCTGACGACGTCGTAGGGAACGGCGGCCACCCGTGCGGCCGCCTCGGGAACGGGCCGAAGCGCGCGGAACGGGACGAGTGTGGCCATGGGCGTGTCCGCTGATTATAACGGCCGTCAATCGGCGCGCAGGTGGCTGGCCGCCTCGAGCTGCGCGATCTGCAACGCGCGTTCGGCGCGGAAGGCGTCCATCGCCGACTCGGGCACCGGCTCGCCGGGCGGCAGATTGCGCTGTTCGACCAGCGGGTTCACGAACGCGCCGTTCTTCGTCAGACCGTAGTGCAGGTGAGGCCCCGTGGCCAGCCCCGACGAGCCGACCCGGCCGATCAACTCACCCTGTTCGACGCGCTCACCGGCGCGAACCCCCGGCGCGAACGACGACAGGTGCAGGTAGAACGACTCGTAGCCCGAGGCGTGGCGGATGCGGACCATCCGTCCGTTCGCGCCGTCGTAGCTGGCGGCGAGCACGGTGCCCGAGGCCGCTGCCACGACGGGGGCGCCGGTCGGCGCCGCGTAGTCGATGCCGCGGTGGGCCCGCGCAGCGTGCAGCACCGGGTGCAGGCGGCTCGACGAGAAGCCGGACGTGACGCGGGGCTCGAACTTGAGCGGGGACCGGAGGAAGAACCGGCGCAACGACCGCCCCTGCTCGTCGTAGTAGCCAGCCGCCTCTCCCGGCACCGTGAAGCGGATCGCACGCAGCACGCGGCCGTCGGTGCGGAACTCGGCGGCGGTGACGTTGCCATAGCTCGTGGGCCGGCCGTCGCGGCGGAAGCGCTCGAAGGCGAGCGAGAACTGGTCGCCGGGCTGGAGCTCCGTGTTGAAGTCGATCTCGCCCGCGAAGATGCCGGCCAGGGCGATCGCCAGCTCCGGGCGCTCGCCCGCCGCGTCCATGGCCTGAAAGAGCGATGGGGTCCGCGTGTCGATCGCGCCCGAGGCAACCCCCCGTTCGAGCGTCTTCGGGATGGGCAGCACGGCCGCGCTGGCCGTCTCGGTGCCGAGTTCGTTCGCCGTGACGCGCAGCAGTCGATCGGCGTCGATCTCGTACTCGAACACCCGCAACACCCCCTCGATACTGCGTTCGATGGCGAACGGCTGCAGGGATCGCAGGCGTCGCGGGTCGAACACCTGCCGGGCGGCCGCGACGACGCTGGCCGCCGCGTCCTCGGCAACGCCGTGCCCGCGCAGCAGCATGTCGAGCGTCGCGCGGTCCGGCACCAGGCCCTCGACCCGCAACGTATCGATCGGGAGGCGGACGTCGCCGGCGGAACGGCCGCCGGGCTGCGGCGCCGGCGGCCCTCCACCACAGGCGGCCAGCAGGCCCAGCCACCCGACCCCCGCGGCGATGCGCCATGACGGACACGCCCACGTCATCGACGCAGCAGAATACCAAACCCGGTACACTCATCGGTGGCGCGGCGACGCGCCCTTCCATGGACACCAGCCTGCTGCTCGTGCTCGCCGTGGCCGTCTCGGCCGTCGTGACGTTCCTCGTCACGCGGAGCGTGTGGGCCCGGCGCCTCGACGAGGCCCGGCTCGCTGCCGCGACGGAGCTGGCCGCGGCCCGGCAGGACAACAAGTGGCTGCAGCAGGAGGTCGAGCGTCAGCAGCAGTCGGTCGACGCGACGCACGCACTGCTGGCCTCGGCCGGACAGAATCTTCGGGACGCCTTCCAGTCGCTCGCCGCCGACGCCCTCCACGCCAACCGCGGCGCGTTCATGGACATGGCGAAGGCCACGCTCGACGGCTACCGCCAGGACGCGGCCGCGCAGCTCGAGGCCCGGCAGAAGGCCGTGGACGGCCTGGTGCAGCCACTCGCCGACACGCTCAGGAAGGTGGAGTCCCGGCTCGGGGACGTCGAGCGCGAGCGTGTGTCGGCTTACGCCCGGCTGAGCGAGCAGGTCGCCGCGCTGGGGCAGTCGGCACAGAGCCTGGCGAGGGCGCTGCGGACACCGTCGGCGCGGGGCCGCTGGGGCGAAATGCAGCTGCGCCGCGTCGTCGAGCTGGCCGGCATGTTGCACAAGTGCGACTTCGAGGAGCAGCGGGGCCTGGCGACGGAGGGCGGCCGGCTCCGGCCCGACCTCATCGTCCGGCTGCCCGGCGACAAGCAGATCGTCGTCGACGCCAAGGCCCCGCTCGACGCCTTCCTGGACGCACAGGAATCGCACGACGACGCCGTCCGGACCGAGAAGCTGGCCCAGCATGCCCGGCAGGTTCGGGACCACATGGACAAGCTGGGGAGCAAGGCGTACTGGGACCAGCTTCCCGGTTCACCGGACATGGTCGTGATGTTCCTGCCGGGAGAGACCCTGTTCAGCACGGCGCTGCAGCAGGACCTGACGCTGATCGAGCACGGACTCCAGAACAGGGTGCTGCTGGCGAGCCCGATCACGCTCATCGCCCTGCTGACGACGGTCGCCCACGCGTGGCGCCAGGAGGCGCTGGCCGAGAACGCCCGCGAGGTCGCCCGCCTCGGCAAGGAGTTCTACGAGCGCCTGGCCACCTTCACGGGACACTTCGACGACGTCAGGAAACGCCTGGACGGCGCCGTGCAGGCCTACAACCAGGCCGCCGGGTCCTTCGAGAGCCGCGTGCTCGTCAGCGCCCGCCGGCTCCGGGATCTCGACGTCACGACGGCGGCCGAACTGCCGCCCGCACAACCGATTGCCAGCGTCCCCCGGGTGCTCACCCAAGCCGGACTCATGGGTCTGCCCGACGAGGCCATCCCGAAAGCCGACGTCACCGAGTAAGATCCGAAGTTCGATGCCCGAGAATGCCCCGCCGCTGGAATCCGCGCGGCCCCAAGACTTCATCCGCGAGATCGTCGCCGCCGATCGAGCGGCCGGCCGGCACGGCGGCCGCGTCCTGACCCGTTTTCCACCCGAGCCGAACGGCTACCTGCACATCGGCCACGCCAAGTCCATCTGCCTGAACTTCGGTGTCGCGGCCGACTTCGGCGGTCGCTGCAACCTGCGGTTCGACGACACGAATCCGACCAAGGAAGACGTCGAGTACGTCGAGTCCATCGAGGCCGACGTCCGGTGGCTGGGGTTCGACTGGGCCGGGATGTTCTACGCGTCGGACTACTTCGAGCGGATGTACCGATTCGCCGAGCAGCTCGTCCGGCAGGGAGACGCGTACGTCGACAGTCTGTCGGCCGACGAGATCCGGCAGTTCCGGGGCACGCTGACCGCACCGGGCCGCAACAGCCCGTTTCGGACCCGCTCGGTCGAGGAGAACCTCGACCTGTTCCGCCGGATGCGCGCCGGCGAGTTCCCCGACGGCGCGCACGTGCTGCGGGCAGCCATCGACATGGCATCGCCGAACATCAACATGCGCGATCCGACGCTGTACCGGATCCGACATGCGCACCACCACCGGACGGGCGACGCCTGGTGCATCTATCCGACCTACGACTACGCGCATCCGATTTCGGACGCGCTCGAGGGCATCACCCACTCGATCTGCACGCTCGAGTTCGAGGCACACCGGCCGCTGTACGACTGGGTGGTCGACCGTCTCGCCAGGGACCCGTCGATCCCGTCGAGGCCCCAGCAGATCGAGTTCGCGAGGCTCAACCTGAACTACACGGTGATGAGCAAGCGCAGGCTGCTGGCGCTCGTCGAGCAGAAGCTCGTGGCCGGCTGGGACGACCCGCGGATGCCGACCATCGCGGGCATCCGGCGCCGCGGCTACACCCCCGAGGCCATTCGGGACTTCTGCGCCCGGATCGGCGTCGCGAAGAAGGAGAACGTCATCGACGTGGCGCTGCTCGAGCACACGGTGCGCGAGGACCTGAACCGCCGTGCGCAGCGCGCCATGGCCGTGCTGCGCCCCCTGAAGGTCGTGATCGAGAACTTCCCGGAGGGCCGCACCGAGGAGGTCGACGCGGTCAACAACCCGGAGGACGCCGGCGCGGGCACGCGGAAAGTGCCATTCTCACGCGAGCTGTACATCGAGCGCGACGACTTCATGGAAGATCCGCCGAAGAAGTTCTTCCGGCTGTCGCCCGGCGCCGAGGTCCGCCTGCGCTACGGCTACATCATGAGGTGCGAACGCGTGATCAGGGATGCCGACGGCACGATCGTCGAGCTGCGCTGCTCGTACGACCCCGAGTCCCTGAACGGATCCACGGCCGCGCGCCGCGTCAAGGGCACCATCCACTGGGTCTCGGCCCGCCACGCCGTGGAGTCGGAGATCCGCCTCTACGACAGACTGTTCCTGTCGGAGGATCCCGGCAGCGATGGGCGTGACCCGCTGGCCGACTTGAATCCCCGGTCGCTCGTGCGGCTGACGGGATGCCGGGTCGAGCCGATGCTGGCGTCTGCGGCGCCGGGCACGCGTTTCCAGTTCGAACGCCAGGGGTATTTCTGCGCCGACCCGGACGGAGGGCCGGGTGCGCCGGTGTTCAACCGGACGGTGACGCTGAAGGACGCCTGGGCCAGGATCGCCGGCAAACAAGGGTAGACCCGCCCCGGATCCGCACGGCGCCGCGTCAGCGGCCGTGCGCGTCGGTCCACCCTCGGAGGCGGGCCGCCACCGACACGCTCTCTGCGCGCGTCCGCAACTCGTCGGTGGTCCACCGCATGCGCCACGTCCAGTTGTGCTCGCCGATCGTGGCGGGCTCGTTGATGCGATCGTCCCACCCGAAGAGATCCTGCATCGGCAGGATGATCAGGTAGGCCCGCGACGCGTAGAGGGCCTCGAGCACGCGGTCGCGCAGACCCGGCGCCATGAGCGGCCCGGCGATGGCGGCCTCGCGCTCCGCGTCGTCGAGGCCCCGGCCGACCGACGGCACGGCGAGCAGCGCCGCCCGCTCCTCGGCAGGCGTGGCCGCCCACCACGCGACCATCGGCTCGGTGTCGTGCGTGCCCGAGGTGGCCACGGCCAGCTCCGGGTAGTCGCGTGGATCCGTGAACGGCTGTCCCGGCGCCTGCCACTGCCGCTCCCAGCGCATCACCTTGCAGCCCGGTACGCCGAGCCGCGCCTGCGACGCCCGGACGAAATCGGGAACGGTGCCCAGGTCCTCGGCGACGATTTCGGCGCCCGAGGCCCGGAACACGCCGAGCACCTGCTCGCCGAGCTGCGTCTGCGCCGCCTCGTCGGCGGGCATGAAGTGGGCCGGGCTGCCGTCGTGCGGCCGGACGTAGGTCCGGTAGTAGCCCACGAGGTGATCGACGCGGTACCCGTCGAAGAGTTCCGCGTTGCGGCGGGCCCTCCGGCGCAGCCAGTCGAAGTCACGGGCGGCGAAGACGTCCCAGTCGTAGGCCGGCAGCCGCCAGTCCTGACCCGTCTCGCTGAACGCGTCGGGCGGCACGCCGACCGAAACGTCCAGGCGATATTCGTCCTGGCGCTCCCAGACGTCCGCGCTGTCCAGCGCCACCATGAACGGCAGGTCTCCGAAGAGCGCCACGTTGCCGGCCGACGCCCGGACGGCGCGCCACTGTTCCGATGCGAGCCACTGGACGTACTGCCGGAAGCGGATCTCGTCGGAGAGCGCGGCACGCGCCTCGGCGACGGTTGCCGGATCGCGCCGACGGATCCCCTCGGGCCACTCCGTCCAGGGCCGTCCCTCGTGCCAGGCGTGCAGCGCCCGAAAGAGGGCGTACCCGTCGAGCCACCATGCCTGCTCGGCCGCGAACGCCCGGAACGCCTGCGCCCGGCGCGACCTGGCTGGGAGCTCGCGCTCGACGAAGTACGCGTACGCCTGCCGCAGCGCCGCGAACTTGAGGATCCGCACCTGGCGGTAGTCGATCGCCTCCGCGGCACGGACCGCGGCCAGCCGATGCCGCAGGCCGGGCTCGAGCCCGTGCTCGCCGCCGATCGCCGTGAAGTCCTCGACGGCGCCCATCGAGATGAACTGCGGGTCGACGGCCATCGCACTCAACGCCGAGTACGGCGACGCCTCGCCGAACGGCATCTCGTTGATCGGAAGCAGCTGCACGAGGCGCAGCCCCGCGGACTCCGCCCAGGGCAGAAACGTCGCCAGATCGCCGATCTCCCCGAGGCCCCAGCTCTGGGGAGACCGCAGGGAGAACAGCGGCACCATGACGCCGGCTCGCCGGAGGGCGTCGGTGCTCATGCGGATGCGAAGCGCAGCACGCGCGCGCACGCCTCGGCGAACGCGTCGGGTGGCGGCAGGAGGCTGAGCACCAGGAAGGCCTCGTGGTCGAAGTCGAAGAAGTAGCCAGGGTGGACGAGGACGGACTCGCGGGCGAGCAGGTCGAGCACCAGCGCCTCCTCGCTGCGCGTGGCCGGCACGCGCACCACGGCGGACCATCCGCCCTCCACGGGCAGCACGTCGCACGACGGGTGCGCCGTCGCCATCGCGCGCAGCCGCGCGAGGTTCTCCCGCACGCGAAGACGAATGGCGTCGCGCACCTCCAGCCCCCGCGCGAGCAGCGTGGAGGCCGCGAGCTGCACCGGCGTGGATACCGACAGGAACGTATCGGCGACGAGCTCGAGTCCGTCGAGCGCCTGCCGGGCGTCGCCGGGCGGCCCGCCGACCACGGCCCACCCGAGCTTGACCTGCGGGAGCCCGACCGACTTGGACAGTCCGCCCAGCGTGAACGTGAGGACGTCGGTGGCGCGAGCCGCGACGTCGGTGAGGGGCCCGTCGGCCTCGGGCGACGCAAGCGGGTAATCGACGAACACCTCGTCGGCGATCAGCGCCCATCCCCGTTCGCCGCACAGGGCCACGAGCGCCGACAGGTCCGCGCGCGACACGTACGAGCCCGTGGGGTTGTTCGGCGAGACCACGAGCAGCGCCCGCGTCGAGGCCGGCGCCTCGCGCACGCTCGCCAGGTCCACGGTCCAGCGTCCGTGGTACTCGAGCCGATACGGGCACGCCCGCACCTGCTCGAGCCGCGTCAGGTGCTCGAAGAGCGGGTAGCTGGGCCTCGGCACCAGCACCGTGTCTCCGGGATTGCAGAGCAGCTTGAACAGCCAGCTGTACATCTCGCTGGTGCTGGCCGAGAGCACCACCGCGTCCGGTGACACGGTGACGCCCCGCCGGGCGGCGTCGCCGGCGATCGCCCGGCGGGCGCCCTCGAGCCCGCGCGGATCGGGAGCGTACCGCAGCCCGGCGGGATCGCCGAGCGGCGCGAGCAGGTCCGGGGGATACGCGATGCCGGCCCGGGTCGGGTTCGACTCGGTCAGGTCGATCACGGGCACACCGGCGGCGCGGCGGGCGGCGAGCAGGCGGGTCAGCGCGTTGGTGTTCGCGTCGACCGGCACGCGGTCCGAGACGATCACGGGCGGCCCAGCGCCGAGTACTCCAGCATCTGTGCCTCGAAGTCGCACGGATAGGAGACCTCGACGTCGACGATCTCGCCGTCGTCGCCCAAGACCGGCGACAACCGCGGCATCACGAAGGCCGTGTACGACGGCAGCTGCAGCGCGTCGACGCGACCCACCACCTCGTCGCGCAGCGCGGGATCGAAGTGCACGCCGTACCGCTCCATCAAGGCCCGCGCGGCCGCATGATCGCCCTCGCCCTTGATGCGCTGGACCTCGGCCAGCAGCCGCGCCACGCCGGCGCGGAACTGGACGGGATCGACCATCACGAGGTAGGTCTTGCCCTCACGCCGCCGGAGCTCGATCGCGTCGGTGTGCGCGCGCAGCCAGTTGACCACCATCTGGCGGTTGCGCATGTGGTCCTCCTCGATCTGCGAGCCCTCGCGCACGCGCCTGAGCTGCACCAGCGCTCCACGCGTGTAGTGCTCGTATTCCGCCCGTACGATGGCGCCATGGTGCTCAGCGGGCACCAGCCCCAGCTCGACGAGCTTCGGATCGGGCAGGAAATACAGCGCCACCAGGTCCGCCCGGGCCTCCTCGATCGCCGAGTACTGCTCCTTGAGCAGCTCGTGCGGCGAGGCGGTCACGCCGTCGGCCATCCTCCCCGACCCGTGGCCGATCACCTCGTGCATCTCGGTGGTCAGCTCGAGCGAGAAGGCGCCCCACGCCTCGCCACGCGCCACCTCCTCCGCGCTCCACGAGAACTCCGCGCGCATGGCCTTCGGCGTGGCGTGCTCGTGCGCGGCGGTGACGTTCGACAACGACACCGACTTGCTGCCGTGGCGCTCGCGGATGGCCTGGTCGTTCGGCAGGTTGATGCCGACCGGCGTCATCGGCCCGGAATCGCCGGTCTCGATGAGGACATCGATGGCGCGCGCGGTCACGCCCGTGACGTCCGGCTTGCGGAACCGCGGCTCCCACGGCATGTGATCCTCGAACCATTGCGCGTGGCGCGCGAGTTCGTGGATGCGCCTGGTCCGCTCCTCGTTGACGTGGTAGACCAGCGCCTCCCACGACCCCTTCATGCCTCGCGGGTCCATGTAGACCTCGACGAAGCCGTTGATCGTGTCGACGCTCGAGTCCCGATCGCGGACCCACGCGATGTCGTAGGCGACGCGGTCGGCCTCCTCCCCGGTGGTGTAGAAGCGAATCAGCGCGCGCAGGGCTTCCGCGGTGGCGGGCTCCGCGAACGCCACCGCGTCGGTCAGGTGCCGCACGACCCTTCGAATCTCGGCGTCGTAGCGCCCGCCGACGCGGTACACCTCCTCGACGAGCCGGCCGTCCCGTTTGACCAGGCGCGAGTTCAGCCCGTAGTGCTCTCGGAAGCCGTCCAAGTCGGCCATCGAGACGTCCACGTAGAGGTTGTTGGCGCTCGACCGCAGGATGTCGCGCCCGGGTCCCGGCGTCTTGTTGGTCACGAGCGGATCGACGGCCGGGTCGAAGAACCGCGGCGCGAGGCGCGCGACGAGCGCCCCGGGCGTCTCGCCCGGGCGGAGCGGCAGCGGCGCCCCGTGCTCGGCCGCCGACGCGACCGCCGCCGTCAGCTCCTCGGGCGTCAGCCGAAGCAGGATCTTGCGCGCGGTGACGTTGTTGAACGGTCCGCTGCCGATCCAGAACAGCTTCGTGTAGCGTCGCAGCTCGGCCAGCACGTGCGGGTCGAGCCCGCGGGCGTGGCGCAGCACGCCCTCGAGCACGGCCCGCATCTCGAGGCCGTACGCGTAGCGCTGGTCGTAGTAGATGTCGCGGCCGGCGAGCGCGGCCAGGTACAGGTGCCAGGTCAGCACCTTCTCGCGCCGCGACAGACGCGAGAATCCGTCGGCGTAGATCTGGACAATGGCCACGTCGTCGACGCGCTCCAGCAGGAAGCGGCGCGTCGAGGCCATCAGTGAGGATTCGGCGTCCATCGGTCCGTCGGGCCCCGCCAGTGCGCGTTCAGAGGTCGATCGTCTGCCGGTGCTCGGGAATCACCGGCGTCCAGCCCAGCTCCTGCCGGACGAGCCCCTGGAGCGCCTCGAGCGGGCCGGGCTCGCCGTGGACGAGGCACACCCGCGACGGCGCCGCGGGCATGGTGCGCAGCCAGCGCAGCACTTCCCCTCGGTCGGCGTGCGCCGACATCGAGTCGATCTTCGCAACCCGCGCCCGCACCGGGACGAGGCTGCCGTGCATCTTCATCTCTGCGGCACCGTCCACCAGCAGCCGGCCACGCGTGCCGGCCGCCTGATAGCCGACGAACAGCACCGTGTTGCGCGCGTAGGGCAACGCCGCCTGGAGGTGGTGCAGCACACGGCCGCCGGTGGCCATTCCGCTCGACGAGATCACGATGGCCGGGCGGCGGCTCGCCGTCAGCTCCTTCGACTGCTGCGGCGACGCGATGGTCTGGAAGCGCGCCGTCGCGAACGTGGAGACGGCCTTCTGCGACGGGCGCATCTCCTCGTCGAGCTCCGACACGCGCGCCGTGTAGTACTTCAGCGCCTCGGTCGCCATGGGGCTGTCCACGAACACGGGTAACACCGGGATCTTTCTCTCCTTCTCCAGCCGGCGGATCCAGTAGAGCAGCTCCTCCACGCGACCGATCGCGAACGCCGGGATGATGACCTTGCCCCCGCGAGCCGCCGTGTCGTGAATCACCTCGGCGAGGGCCGCTCCGTTGTCGTCCTCCGCATGGTCGCGGTCGCCGTAGGTCGACTCCACCAGGACCACGTCGGCGCGGGCCGCCGGCTCCGGATCCGGGAGCACGGGCCGCCCGTACCGGCCCAGGTCGCCGCCGAACAGGATCGTCGGGCCGCCCTTCAGGCGCGCCAGCACGAACGCCGACCCGAGCAGATGCCCCGCGGGGACGAACTCGACGCTGACGCCCTCCGCGATCTCGACCTCACGCCGATAGCTGACGGGATGGAGGCGGGTCAGCGCACGCTGCGCGTCGGCTGCGTCATACAGCGGCAGTGCCGGATGATGCTTCGAATAGCCGTGCCGGTTGGCCTGCCGTGCGTCCTCCTCCTGAATCTTGGCGGCATCCGGCAGGACGAGCTGGCACAGATCCCTGGTGCCGGGAGTGCAAAACGCACGCCCCTCGAAGCCGTGGGCAACGAGACGCGGCAGGTACCCGACGTGGTCGAGGTGTGCGTGGGTGAGCACGACCGCGTCAATCGATCCCGGCGGCTCCGGAAAGTCCTCCCAATTGCGCAGGCGGAACTCCTTGAGCCCCTGGAACAGCCCGCAGTCGAACAGCACCCGCCGGCCGTTGTGCGTCAGCAGATACTTCGACCCGGTGACGGTCCGGGCGGCGCCGAGAAATGTCAGCCGCGTCACGGTCCTGACGATATCAGGTTTCGGATTCGACCGATCGGCGCGGGACACCGGGTGCTAATCTGACCCCCATGCCGAGACGCCTTCGCCTGGCCGTGCTCATCGGTTCAGTCCTCGTCGCCGGCGCCGTGCCGCACGCACAGGCCCCGGCGCGGCTCAGCATCGACGTCATCTACGACCCGGCCACGCGGCTCGACTTCAGCGGTACCCCGCCGACGGACCTGTCCTGGCTCGACACCTCGACCTACCTGTGGGCGAGGCGGGGCGACGGCGGGTACGACTGGATGCGCGTGGACGCGGCGACCGGTGCCGAGTCGCGGCTCTTCGCTGCCGACGCGATGGCGTCGGCTCTGGCGGCTCTGCCGGGCGTCGATGCCGGCGCGGCGCGGACCGCCGCGCGCGCGCGGGGCCTGACGCTGAACCCGGCGCGGAGCGGGGCGCTGGTCACCATTGCCGACGACCTGTATTTCTACGATTTCGGTTCGTCGAGGGCCGTCCGCCTCACCGCGACGGCAGGGCGTGAGGACGAGCCGTCGTTCAGCCCAGACGGCCGCCTCGTCGCCTTCCTCCGCGGCAACGACCTGTATGCCGTCGACGTCGCCACGCAGCGCGAGCGCGCACTCACCGGGGACGGCAGCGACGCCATCCTGAACGGGCGGCTCGACTGGTTGTACCAGGAGGAGATCTACGGGCGCGGCCGGTTCCGCGGATATTGGTGGAGCCCCGATTCCGCCCGCATTGCGTTCCTGCGCCTGGACGAGCGTCCGGTGCCGGAGTACACCGTCGTCGATCACCTTCCCTATCGTCCCGCACTCGAAGTGACCGACTACCCGAAGGCGGGCGATCCCAACCCCGAGGTGACGCTCGGCGTGGTGCGGATCGCCGGCGGCGCCCCGGCCTGGATCGACACGACGGCCTACGACCGAGCCGACCTGCTGGTCGTCAACGTCGGCTGGACGCCCGACTCACACGGAGTCGTGTACCAGGCGCAGAACCGGGAACAGACGTGGCTGGACCTGAACGTCGGCGACGCCGCGACCGGTGCGAGCCGACGGCTGCTGCGCGAGACGACGAAGGCCTGGGTGAACGAGAACGGCAACCCGGTGTGGCTGTCGGACGGCTCATTCTTGTGGATCAGCGAGCGCAACGGCTTCCGGCAGCTGTTCCGGTATCGCGCCGACGGAACCGGGATGGCACAGGTGACGACGGGCCGATGGGACGTCGCGACGCTGTACGGCGAGGACGGAAACGGCCACGTGTTCTTCGCCTCGCCCGAACGCAGTGCCGTCGGCATGGACATCTACCGCATCGGGCTGGACGGCTCGGGCCTGACGCGGCTGTCGCGGGCCACCGGGACGCACCGGGCGATCTTCAACTCAGACTTCTCGCAGTTCATCGACGTCTGGAGTGACGCGACGACGCCCGCGCAGGTGCGCCTGCACCGCGGGGACGGCCAGGAGCTGCGGGTGATCGATGCGAACCCGGTGCCGGCCTTGACGCGCTATGCCCTGGCGAAGCCGGAGTTCGTGCAGGTGCGGGCGCGCGACGGCGCGATGCTCGAGGGCATGCTGATCAAGCCGGCCGACTTCAACCCGGCCCGCCGCTATCCCGTGTACCAGTTCACCTACGCCGGGCCCGGCGCGGGGGTCGTCCGCGACCGCTGGGGCGGCTCGCAGTACATGTTCCACCAGTTGCTCACGCAGCAGGGCGTGATCGTCTGGATGCTCGACAACCGCAGCGCCAGCGCGAAGGGCGTCGAGTCCCAGTGGCCGGTCTACGGCCGGCTCGGCGAGCTCGAACTGCAGGACCTGGAGGACGGCGTCGCCTGGCTGCGGCAGCAGAGCTTCGTAGACCCGTCCCGCATCGTCCTGAGCGGGTGGAGCTACGGTGGCTTCATGACCGCCTATGCCCTGACGCACAGCACGAGCTGGGCCGGCGGCGTCGTCGGGGCCCCGGTGACCGACTGGCGCGACTACGACTCGATCTACACGGAGCGGCTGATGAAGCTGCCGCGCAACAATCCCGACGGCTACGCGCGTACCGCGCCGCGGTTCGCCGCGGATCGCCTGCAGGGACGCATGCTGCTCGTGCACGGCACGATGGACGACAACGTCCACATGCAGAACTCCGTGCAGTTCGCCTACGCATTGCAGCGCGCCGGCAAGCCCTTCGAGATGATGCTCTACCCGACCCAGCGCCACGGATTCGACGACGCACGACTGACGAAGCACCTGCAGCAGGCGATACTCGACTTCGTGCTGCGCACGGTTGGCGCGTCGGCGGCGCCGGACAGCCGGACGAGGTAGGCCGGCTGCTCCTGGTTCCCAGGGGCTTCAGCGGACGTGGCGTCCGCCATCGACCCGAATCGTCTCCCCGGTGACGAAGTCGCTGGCGATGAGCGCGCCAATGACCTTGGCCACTTCTTCGCCGCCGCCCCAGCGCCCGACAGGGGTCTCGCGTTCGACGGCCTGGACGTACTCGGCCGTGGCCGAATCACCGGGCAGGATCGGGCCGGGCGCCACGGCGTTGACCAGAATGCCGTCGGCCGCGAGTTCGAGGGCCAGCGCCTCGGCCAGGGCCATGACACCTGCCTTGGCCACGTAGTAGTGGAGGTAGCCCGGATATCGCGGGCGCCCGCTGCGTGCCACCCAGTCCGAGCAGACGACGATGCGGCCGCCGCCGACCCGCCGCATGTGCGGCACGGCTGCCCGGGCACACAGCCAGGCCGACCGGAGATCCACGGCCATCTGCTCGTCCCAGTCGGCCGGCGTCAGCACGTCGAAGGCCCGCTGCCGATAGACGGAGGCCATGTGGACGAGCACATCGAGCCGGCCCAGTGCCGCCACCACCTCGGTCACCACCCGGTCGCCGGCGTCGATGGTGGCCAGGTCCGCCTGCAACACGACGGCGCGGGACCCGAGCGCGCGTACGTCCTCGGCGGTGCGCTCTGCGGCCAGCCGCGACGTACGGTAGACCACGGCCACATGGGCGCCTCCCCGCGCCAGCTCCCGCGCCACAGGGCCGCCGATCCGTGTGCCGCCGGCAATCAGGGCTACCCGGCCCTGCAGTTCCATCCGCTCACTATACCCTTCAGGTCCTCGCCGTTCCGCCGGCGGGGCCGCGCGGTTCGCAGTGCGGGACGGTGCCGCGGCCATGCCGTACGTGGATGGGCCGCGCCCGGAAAACCCCTTTCGCGCGCCGTAAGCGGACTGGAGCGAGCGTTGCCGTAAGCCATTGATTCCATTGGCCGGCAGACTGGTCTGCTTCATGCTGTCCTCGACTGCGGCGCCGCCAGCCGGCGGCTGGGTCGCTGCGAGAGGAGATCGCATGAAGCGAAGTCTGGTACTGGGAACGCTCGCGCTAATGGCCGTGCTGATGGGAGTAGTGTCGGCGTCAGCGCAGACGGTCACGTTGACAGCGATTCTGAGCAGCGGAGAGGAAACGCCGGCGCTCCTGTCGGGCGCGGTCGGGACGGCTGAGATTTCGGTCGACACCGGGGCGCGGGAGATGGCGGTGTCCCTGCGTCTCTTCAACTTCGCGACGGGCACCACCGCGGGCCACATCCACGTGGGGCCGAAGGGCGTGGCGGGGCCCGTCGTCTTCAACTTCCCGATTCCCCCCGGGCGAACGGGCGACCTGACCCTCACCTTCCGGGTGGGCGAGGCAGCCTTCGTCCCGCGTCCCGAGATCGGCATTGTCACCGTCGATGACGCCATCCAGGCCGTCGTCGGGGGCAACAGCTACGTCAACATCCACTCCACGCAGTCTCCCGCTGGAGAGATCCGGGGGCAGCTGACGGTTCGTCAGTAGAGCCCGGGCGTGTGCGCCGCGTCCCCGCCGCGGCGCACACGTTTTCTCGTTCCTCGCCGCCAGTCATCTCCCGCCGGGCACGTCGCCCGCTCTCGCGCTACGATCGCGAGCGTGCGCACCCCGGTCTTCATGCTCGCGCTCTCTCTCGGGTTGTCGGCGGCCAGCGGCCTCGCATACACGCAGCGGCTCGACAACGAGGCCATCCGGGAGGCCATCGCCATCGGGCACACGGCGTTCGACGGCGACCGCCGGGCCTTCCATCAGGCCTATCGCATCGTGGTGTCGCGACCGCCCCTCGACTTCGTCGACGTGATCACGCCCTTTCGGCGGGTCGAACTCGCGGCCGAGGAGCGGGCCCGGCAGGGCGATCACCGGTTCGGTCAACGCCAGGCTCTGGAACTGCTGTCACCCTCGCCGACGCAGGTGACCCTCCGAATCGAGTTCACGTTCCACCCGCTGAACGCCTACGTGCTGGCGCCGGAGTACGACGCCGTGCTCGTCGCGAAGGGGAGGCCTGGAATACGGCCGGTCAGCCAGGATCGCATCCCCCGCTTCGGAACGAGAACGGACGACGTGCTGCCACCCTCGGTGCAGTCGGGCGGGATCGCACCGCTGTCGCGCGGCGCACGTCAGCCGCCGATGCTCGGCGCCACGCTGATGGCATCGTTCGATGGGGAGACGATCGACCCGAGAGGGGTCTACGACCTGCTGGTGACCGAGCGCGGGAAGGACCTGGGGCGGGCGGTCATCGATCTGGGCCGTCTGCGGTGAGGCGACGCCGAAGTCGCCGGACGGGCGCCGCCAGGGCCGGTCCGGCCGGGGCACGCGTCCCCGGCCGGACCTGACTGTATGCCCTACGAGAGAACCTTGACGACCACGCGGCGGTTCTGCGCACGGCCGTCGCGGGTGTTGTTCGGCGAGACCGGCTTGTCCTCGCCGTAGCTGATCACGTTCATCTTGTGCAGCGGGATCTGGTGCTGCTCGTACAGGTACCGCTTCACCGCCTCGGCGCGCTCGAGGCCCAGCTGCTGGTTGATCTCTTTCGAGCCCACGTTGTCGGTGTGGCCCTCGATCTCGATGAAGACGTTCTTCGAGTCGCCCTTCAGCTGTGCGACCACCTGGTCGAGGCGCGCGCGCGCGGCATCCGGCAGTTCGGCGCCGCCGAACTTGAAGTTGCCCTGGTCCTCGCTGAGCGTCACCTCGAACACCAGCTTGCGCGCGGCCGCGGCGTTGGCCGCCACCTCGGTCGCCACGGTGTCGACGCGGCCGTTCACCGTGCGGGCCGCTGCCGCCGCCGCGTCAGCCGCCCCGCGCGCATCGGTCGCGGACCGGCCCGCGGCCTCGGCTTTCTGATCGACCACGCCGATCCGCTCCTCGTTGCGGCGGGTGCGCTCCTGGGTCTCCTCGAGCGAGGTGCTCAACGTGTCGACCTTCGAGTTCACGTTGCCGACCTCGGTTCGGACGAACTTCTTCGTTGCGCAAGCCGGGGCCACCGCCACGGTCAGGGCAAGCATCGACGCTGCATAAAGACTCTTTCGCATGGTGTTTCTCCTCTGTCTCCGTTCACGACCAACCGGTCGATTCCCTACGTTCCCCTTTGCGATGGGCCCGTGACGTACCCACTTCGCGCATGCACGACAAGGCTCTTCTTCCGCGTCCGAATCTCGAGCGGATGCCACCCAGGACGGGCGCCCGGCTCGAATGTGATGAGGTACTGGAACCGCAGCTCGGAGAACAGGTCCCGCACGGCGGCGACCGTGTGCGCCGGCACGCTCGCAAACCTGATGTCCCCGCCGGTCCACTGCGCGAGGTCGACCAGCGACGCGCTCCCTGCCGCCTTGTCGGCACCCCGGAGCACCTCGAACTCACCGTCCGGGTGGTCGACGGGGTTGACGACCGTGAGCAGGTAGACCGGCACGTCGATGGAGGCAGCGACGCCGGATACCTGCGGCGCGGTCAACCGACTGGCCGTGTCCACACCATCGCTGATCACGAGCAGTGCCCGGTGGCGATTGGCGCGCTCCGACACCTTCCGGGCCGTGGCCTCGATGGCATCGTAGAGCGAGGTCACGCCCCACGGTGTGCCTTCCAGGTTCAGTGCGTACACCCGGTTCATGTCTCCCGTAAAGGCCATCACCTCGCGCAGCTTCGAGTCGAACGTGAAGAGCGCCACCTCGTCCTGCCGCGGGCGCAGGTTCATCGTGGCGACGCTGACGGCCTCACGGGCGCGGGTCATGTTGCCGCCGACCGCCATGCTGCCGCTGATGTCGAGCAGGATCGCCAGGCTGATCGGCGAGTCGCCGGAGTAGAAGTCGCGGATGGCAGTGGGGGCGCCGGAGTCCAGGACTTCGAAGTCGGACTTCTGGAGATTGCGGACGACGCGGTTGCGACCGTCCCGGACAGCCACTGAAACGGTGACGACCTCGACACCGGAGCGGAACAGCGGCTGCGACTCCCGAGCCGGCATCGGCACTCCGGCCTGCGCCCCGAGCGACGGCCCGGCCATCTCGGCGAGCGCCGTGGCCAGCAGAACCCGGATGACGGAACGTCGTCTCACGCCCGTGGGATGATCAATAGCCTTGCCATGACTCCCGATCCTTCAGAATCAATCACTTACAACCAGTCACCTTTTCGAGCTTAGCCTAAGTAGGGTCTGGAGGTGTAATCCTTACATTGATCGGCTCGGAAGTATGTAGGATCTGCCGGCGAGCCCCTCCCCGTGGGCTGGGCGCCGCTCGAACCCGGCGACGACGCATCCCGCGGACGCATCGGACTGCCCAAAATCGACATTTGCCCTTTAATATGGACTGATGCCCACGAAGAGTTCTCGATCCGTGCCGGTGGCCTCCAGGGTCAACCAGTTCTCCTACGCGATTCGGAACATCGTCGCTGAGGCGAAGGCCGTCGAGGCTCGTGGCGTCAAGGTTCGGTATCTGAACATCGGAGACCCGGTTGCCTTCGGCTTCAAGACGCCCGACCACCTGATCGAGACGGTCTCCAAGGCGATGCGCGACGGTCACAACGGCTATCTGCCGTCGGCCGGAATTCTGCCGGCGCGGGAAGCCGTCGCGGCCGACTACGCGGCCCGCGGAGTCCCGGTCTCGCCCGATCGCGTGGTGATCACGGCCGGTACGTCCGAAGGCATCGATCTGGCGCTGAACGCGCTGGTCGACCCGGGTGACGAAGTGTTGGTGCCGTCGCCGACCTACCCGCTCTACACGGCGGTGCTCGCAAAGATCGGCGCCAAACCTCTCTACTACAGGACGGATCCGGCCCGCGACTGGCTTCCCGACCTCGATCACCTGCGCAGCCTCGTCACGCCCCGGACGCGCGTGATGGTGGTGATCGACCCCAACAACCCGACCGGCGCCGTCTATCCCACGTCTGTCCGTCGGGCGCTCATCGACGTCGCCGAGCGGCACGACCTGACGATCCTCGCCGACGAGGTCTACGGGGACCTGGGCTTCAACGGCTCGGTGCCCTTGCTCGGCACCCTCGACCTCGACGCACCGATCATTTCGTTCTCGAGCCTGTCGAAGGCCTATCTCGCGCCCGGCTGGCGCACCGGATGGCTGGTCGTCGGCGCGACACCTCGGCTCGACGACGCCCTTGCGGCCATCAGGAAGATGGCGGACGGGCGGCTGTGCAGTCCTGGGCCGATGCAGTATGCGGTGACAGCCGCCCTCACCGGCGACCGGTCCCATCAGAAGTCGTTCCAGGCGGCCCTGGCCGAGCGTGCCCGCGTCACGACCGAGATGCTGAACGCGATCCCGGGCATGTCGTGCGTCGCCCCTCAGGCGGCCTTCTACGCCATGCCGTCGGTGACACTGCCGCCCGGGAGAACGGACGAGGACTACATCCTGGCCCTGCTGCGCGAGACCGGCATCCTCTGCGTGTACGGGTCCGGGTTCGGCGTCGCGCCGGAGCGCGGTTCCTTCCGCGTCGTGTTCCTGGCCAGCCCGGACGAGCTGCGGGGCATCTACACCGAGATCGGCGACTTCACCCGTCGGTACCTGGACAGAGGCTGACGGGCCCGCCGGCCGCACCGTGCGGCCCCGCGTCCGGCAGCCTCACGGTTGCGTATACTGGCGCGGGCAGACGATGCGCCATGACCCTCTCGACTTCCTGGCGCAGGCCCTGAGTGGCCTGCGCGAACAGGGCCTCTATCAGCGTCTGCGGGTCCTCGACGGCGCGCAGGGGCCGCACGCGTCGGTCGACCACCGATCGGTGGTCAACCTGTCTTCCAACAACTACCTCGGCCTGACCACGCACCCGCTGCTGCAGGAACGTGCGCTCGAGGCCACCCGTACCCTCGGCGTCGGCTCCGGCTCCGTCCGCACGATCGCCGGCACCATGGCGATTCACCTCGAGCTGGAGCGGCGCCTCGCCGAGTTCAAGCAGACCGAGGCCGCCGTCGTGTTCCAGAGTGGCTTCACCGCCAACGCCGGCACGGTGGCGGCGCTCCTGGGGCGTGACGACCTGATCGTCTCCGACGAGCTGAATCACGCCAGCATCATCGACGGCGCCCGTCTGAGCCGCGCGACGATCAAGGTGTTTCCCCATCGCGACGTCGCGGCGGCCCGGCGCCTGCTCGAGGAGCGGCCTCGGGGGCAGCGCACCCTGCTCATCACCGACGGCGTGTTCAGCATGGATGGCGACCTGGGTGCCCTGCCTGCGCTGTGCGACCTCGCCGAGGAGTTCGGCTGCATCATGATGGTCGATGACGCACATGCGAGCGGCGTCTTCGGCCGGCAGGGCCGTGGAACCGTCGACCATTTCGGCCTGCACGGGCGCGTCGACGTTCAGGTCGGCACGCTGTCCAAGGCCGTCGGCGTTCTCGGAGGGTACGTCGCCGGGTCCCGCAGCCTCGTCGAGTTCCTGTACCACCGCGCACGGCCGTTCCTGTTCTCGACGTCCCACCCGCCCGGCGTCGCGGCGGCCTGCATAGCAGCACTCGACGTCCTGCAGCAGGAGCCAGAGCGGATCGAGCGGCTCTGGGAGAACACGCGCTTCTTCAAGGAGGGCCTGGCTGCGCTGGGCTTCGACACCGGACACAGCGAGAGCCCGATCACGCCCGTGATGGTGGGCGATGCGGCACTGGCGATGACGCTCTCCGCGAGGCTCTTCGAGGCCGGTGTCTTCGCACAAGGTATCGCGTTCCCCACGGTACCGCAGGGCAAGGCGCGCGTCCGCACCATCGTGACGGCAACCCATACGCGGGAGGAGCTCGCATTCGCGCTGGAGTGCTTCGGAACGATCGGAACCCGGCTGGGCCTGCGGTGAGGGCGCGTCGTCGATGAGCGTTCCACCGCTGCCGCGCGCCGACTCGGGCCGCTTTCTGAGCACCTACACGGAAGGGCTCACGCCGACCGCGCTGGAGCGGCTGTTCACGCGGGACACGCCCGAGGCGTACCGGTTGTTCTCGCGCCACATCGACGGTGATGCGCTGCGGAAGCTGCCCTGGCACCGGCGAGTGCTCGAGCACGGACGGCTGTTCTTCCTGGCCTTCACGCTGCGGCTGTCCCCGGCGCGCCGCGCCATCTACGCCATTGCGCTGCTTGCGACGCTCGTCGGCCTCATCGAACTGTTCCGCGAAGTGCACCTGTTCCTGATCCCACACCCTGCGTTCGCACCGGGGACACTGTGGTTGCTCGGCGGGTTCCTGCTGCTCAATCTGCTGGTGCTGCTCGAGGTGGCGGACCGCTTGACCCTGAAGAACGACCTGGAGATCGCGCGCCAGATCCAGCAGGCGATGCTCCCGCGGGCGACGTACCAGACCGCGGGCCTCGAGGCGTTCGGCATGACGCGCCCGGCGAACACGGTGGGCGGCGACTTCTACGACATCCTGCCACTGCCGGACGGGCGGGTGCTCCTGGCCCTCGGCGACGTGGCGGGCAAGGGCAGCCCCGCGGCGCTGCTGATGGCTTTGTTCCTGGCGATGATGCGGACACTCGTCGACGAGGGCCTCGAGGGCGCGGCACTGGTCCAACGGCTCAACGTCCAGATTCTGAAGCACACGCCCCGATCCCGCTTCGTCACGGTCTTCGTCGCCGTCTTCGACCCGGCGTCCGGCGGGCTGACCTACGTCAACGCCGGACAGAACCCTCCGCTGCTCCGTCGCGCGTCCGGTGCCTACGAACGGCTCCGCGCCGGCGGCATGGCACTCGGTCTGTTCGATGACGCCACCTACGTTGCGGGACACGTCGAGCTCGCGCTCGACGATGTCCTGCTGATGTACAGCGACGGTGTCACGGAGGCCGAGGACGGCCACGGCCGTCCCTTCGACGAGGAGGGCGTTCAAGCCGTCATGGCTTCGCCCGAACTGGCCACGCCGAAGGAGATGGGCTGGGCACTCTTCTCCGCCGTCGAGACACACACGGAGCAGCGGCGGCTCCTCGACGACCTGACGGTCTTCGTCGTCAAGCGCCTGCCGCCCCTTCCAGTCCTCCCCCACTAGCAAGGCCGTTCGCCAGCCTGTTCGAGGGCTCGGCCACTTGACAGGCCTGCCCATTCGTAACTAGATCTGAGACTCAATCTTAGTTTGTGCTCGGGCTCGGGCCCGGGTCCTGGGCTCCTGACATGAACCTCCGCACGCTTCTGTTCTGGCCACACCTCGTCATCGGCGTTCTGGCGGGTGGCGTAATCCTCCTGATGTCGGTGACGGGTGTGCTGCTCACGTACGAGCGCCAGATGGTCGCCTGGTCCAACGGGCACCTCCGGTCGGAGGCCCCCGCTGCCGGCGGCTCGCGCCTGTCCATGGAGCGTCTGCTGACGAATCTGCAGCGCTCGCATCCGGACGTGCGGCCCGTGACGATCACCGTGGGCGCCGAGTTCGATGCTCCAGTGATCATCGGCCTCGGCACTCAGCGCGACATCTACGTCGACGCCTACTCCGGGCGAGTGCTCGGAGAAGGAAACCCGCGGGTCCGCTCGGTGATGAGCACACTGCGGTCGTGGCACCGCTGGCTCGCCGCTGAAGGCGACGCCCGCATGACGGCCCGGGCGATCACCGGCTGGTCGAATGTGCTGTTCGCCCTCCTGGTGCTGTCGGGGGTCTATCTCTGGTTTCCGAGGCACTGGAGCTGGGCGCACGTCAGGCCCGTTCTGTTCTTCGGGTCGAGGACGGGAAAGGCGCGCGATTTCAACTGGCACAACGTCATCGGCATCTGGTCGGCCGTTCCGCTGTTCGTCGTCGTGGTCTCGGCCATCCCCATCTCATTCCCCTGGGGAAACGCCCTCGTCTACAAGGCTGTCGGCGATGAACCGCCAGCGGCTCGTGGTCGGGGACCGGGCCCGGCCGGGGAGGCCGCGCGAACAGGCGAGCACCCGCGCGGCGCCGGCCCTGAGCGCGTCGCCGCGTCTGGCAGCGTCCGGCCGTTCGTCGTGACCGGGCTCGACGCGCGCCTCGAGCGGGCCGAGGCTGCATGGCGCACGATCACGTTCCGTCCCTCGCCGTCACCGGGAGGGCCGATGGACTTCGCGATCGACACCGGCGATGGCGGACAGCCCCAGCATCGGTCGACACTGACCGTCGGCGCCGACGGCCACGTCCTCAGCCATCAGCACTTCGCCGACCAGTCCCCCGGGCGGCAGATCCGCAGCATCATGCGCTTCGCGCACACCGGCGAGGTGCTGGGCATCCCGGGACAGACGGTTGCAGGAGTCGTCTCCGCCGGTGGCGCGGTCCTCGTCTGGACAGGCATCGCGCTGGCCCTGCGTCGGGGCCTGGCGTGGCGCCACCGGCGACGCACGGCATACCGGACCGCGGCACGGCCCGCCGCCTGAGACGCGCCGGTTCCCGGCAGTCCGAGACCAGACGATGAAGAACGGGACCTTCCGCACGAACACCCCGCGGAAGGGGGCGAGTTGCTGGTCGAGGACACCTACGGGGTTCACTCGGTCAAACTGCCCGCCGGGCACATGATCCTGTATCCATCGACGAGCCTCCATCGCGTCACGCCAGTCACGCGCGGCGCCCGGGTGTCGTCGTTCTTCTGGCTCCAGAGCATGGTGCGGAACGACGGTCACCGCTCGCTGCTGTTCGACCTCGACACGGCGATTCAGCGACTCACGCTGGACCTGCCCGACCATCCGGCTGCCGTGCAGCTGACGGCCGTGTACCACAACCTGCTGCGCCAGTGGGCTGACGCCTGACTCCCCCGGGCGGCCGGATGGAGGATTGGCCCTGATTGGCGTCTAATAGGGCATGGGGCGCGGCGGGCGAGGCACCCCGCAGCCGTCATGTTCAGACTTCCGATCGCCGCTGCGCTCCTCCTCGTCCTGGCGGTCCCTGTACACGCCCAGGTCCAGCCCTCCGATCCCTTACAGCCCGCGCTGACCCGGTTCGAGCGGGTGCTCGCCTCGGCAGATCGCGACGACTTTCCGGCGCTCTTCGCCGAGTCCGTGCCGCCAGAGCGCGTCGACCGGCTCGCCAGCGACCTGCTCCGCCCCGGCACGGTCCAGGCCGTTCTGCGCGAGCGAAGCCGGGCACCCATGGAGGGCGTTCCGCCCGGCGAGGGATACAGCCTGGTCATCGACTTCTTCCTGTCGACCCCGGGCCGGGCCCGTCTGCTGACCGCCGGCCTCGACCTCCGCCGTCCCACTGGCGGCGGCCCCGGATCCTGGCGCATCGCCGGCTGGGAGAGCCTGACGTCGATCGAGGGTCTCTACAAACTACGGCTGAACCTCTCGAAGCCGTACGCCGCGCGCGACCTTCGGATCACGTCTGAAGACGTCACGATCGGCCTCGACGACGGCACTGTGTACCTCGTCGAGTGCGACGAGGGCGTGACGGGCCTCGTGCTGATCGGCCGCGGGACGCTGCGATTCGCGCCGGCGCCGGCATCGGAGCAGGGCCAGCTCCGGCTGTTCTCCGGCTCCGAGGTGCTGACGGCCGAGTTCGATGGCGCCTACGTGCGGTTGAGCCCGTCCGACTACGCGAAGCGGGTTTCACCAGGCAGCCTCGTCGAGGCGGCGCCGCAGGCCAGACTGGCGCGACGGGCGGAGGAGATCTTCGCCCGAGAGTCTCCGAAGTCCTTCGCCGTCGACCTGCAGGACATGAGCCGTGACGCCTGGCACCTGCTGCCGCCGGCCGAAGACTTCCTGGCCGACGTCGACACGCGCCGGTTCGACACGCTCACCTACTCGCGCTCGTCGGCCCAGGCGGAGGATGTCAGTCTGTTCCAACGGAAGCAGCGCCGGACGATCGCGTTGTACGCCTCGGCCGCGAAAGTGGCCGCGCGGGGCCGGTTCTACAGCGACGACACGCTGCGCGACTACGACGTGCTCGACTACGGCATCGACGTCGCGGTCGAGCCGACACGCCAGACCATCCAGAGCCGGGCGCGCCTGACGATCCGCATCCGCGGGACCTCTGTGAGTTCGGTCATGTTACGGCTCGCCGAGCCGCTCGTCGTGAGCAGCGTCACGAGCGTCGAGTATGGAGCCCTGCTGCACCTGCGCGTCCACGGCCAGAACGCCGTGTTGATCAGCCTGCCGCGCATCGCCCCGCAGGACTCCGACCTGACCCTCGTCGTGGCCTACGCCGGCGCGCTCAGCGCGCAGGAGATGGACGTGGACAACGTCCAGGTGTCCCGCGATGGGCAACCCGCGACCGACGCGTCGGGCTTCGCGCTCGAGCCGAACTTCCTGCTGAGCAACCGATCGAACTGGTATCCGCAGAACCCCGTGCCGGACTACGCCACGGCCACCATCCGGTGCTCGGTGCCGCAGGGCTACGGCTGCGTCGCCAGCGGCACGTTGCAGCCGCCGGCGTCGACGGTCAGCCTGCAGGACATCGTCACTGCGCGGACGACAGACCGGTCGGTCACCTACCGGGCCGACCAGCCTCTGCGATATCTGGCGTTCATCGTCAGCCGCTTCACGCATGCCGCCGAGCGCACGGTGATGCTCGATCGCCAGCGCACGGGTGGTGACATCGATCGGGTCGACATCGCGGTCGAGGCCACGCCCCGACAAGTCGGCAGGGGCCGACAGATCGCCGCACAGGTCGAGGACATCGTCAAGTTCTACTCGGGGCTGGTGGGCGACGCGCCGTACGCCACCGCCACGGTCGCCCTCGTCGAGAGCGAGCTGCCCGGCGGGCACAGTCCTGGGTATTTCGTCGTGCTGAACGACCCCGTGCCGAACCCCAACGTGAGCTGGCGGAACGACCCGGCCGCGTTCGACTCCTTCCCCGAGTTCTTCGTCGCCCACGAGTTCGCGCACCAGTGGTGGGGGCAGGCCGTCGGCTGGAAGAACTACCACGAGCAATGGCTGAGCGAGGGCTTCGCCCAGTACTTCGCAGCCCTGTACGCGCAGCGGGCGCGCGGTGACCGCGTCTTCGCCGACATGCTGCGTCAGTTCCGCCGGTGGGCCATTTCCCAGTCCGACCAGGGGCCGATCTACCTCGGCTACCGGTTGGGGCATCTCGAGAACGACCTGCGCGTCTATCGAGCACTGGTCTACAACAAGGGCGCCGCGGTCCTTCACATGCTGCGACGCCTGCTGGGCGACGACGCGTTCTTTCGGGCCCTCAGCCGCTTCTACGCCGACCGGCGGTTCCAGAAGGCCGGCACGGACGACGTCCAGCGGGTCTTCGAAGCCGAAACCGGCAGGCCACTCGGCCGCTTCTTCGAGCGCTGGATCTACGGCACCGGCATCCCGCGGGTGCGGTTCTCGTGGAGGGCGGGGCCGGCAGGGGTCACCGTCGCCTTCACGCAGACCGGCGCCGAAATCTACGACCTTCCGGTGACGGTGACCGTGACGACCACCGACGGCCGGAGCCGCGACGTCCTGGTCGCAGTGACCGAGGCCACGGTGGAACAGGCCATCCCGACCGACACCCCCGTCCGGACCGTGCAAGTGAACCGGGATTCGGCAGCCCTGGCCGAGTTCTCCGAGCCGTAGGCCCCGCAGCCCGGCAGGCCGGGATCTTCCCCGATCCTTGATATGATTTGGCGGTCATGGATACGGTCACTCTGACCATCGACGGGCGCCAGGTCACGGTCGAAAAGGGCAAGACGGTTCTGCAGGCGGCAATCGACGCCGGAATCTCCGTTCCCTACTACTGCTTCCACCCGGGCCTCAAGGTGGATGGCTCCTGCCGGGTCTGCGTCGTCAAGATCGAGAAGATGGGCAAGCTGCAGACGTCGTGCTCGACGGTCTGCGCGGATGGCATGGTCGTCCACACCCGCGACAGCGAGGTGGTTGAGGCGCGAGCTGGCGTTCTCGAGTTCCTGCTGGTCAATCACCCGCTCGACTGCCCCGTGTGCGACAAGGGTGGTGAGTGCCCGCTTCAGGACTTCGCCTACAGCTTCGGGCCGGCCGAGAGCCGAATGGACTTCCCCCGTCGCGTGTTCGACGGCGAGGGCGTCAAGGCGGACGTGGACTTCGGGCCCACGCTGATGCTGAACCGCAACCGGTGCATCCTGTGCACCCGTTGCGTCCGTTTCATGCGTGAAGTCGGCGGCGACGCGCAGATCGGCGTCATCGACAGGGGCTGCGGGAGTGAGATCGCCACGTTCCGCGAAGAAGGCGTGCACTCCCTGCTCTCGGGCAACCTGATGGACGTCTGCCCGGTCGGGGCCATCACGACCCGCGACTACCGCTTCAAGAGCCGGCCCTGGGACAACCCCACGGTGGTCGACACCACGTGCACGCTCTGTTCGAAGGGCTGCAGCACCAGCGCCTGGCTGAAGGCCAAGCCCGAGTGGGCCCGTGGGTCGAGGCTGATCCGCATGACGCCGCGCCTGAACCCGGACGTCAACAGCTACTGGATGTGCGACACCGGCCGGTTCCAGTACCACTGGGTCGAGGGCGACGACCGCCTGCTCAAGCCGCTGCTTCGATCGGGTGCGGCTCTCCAGCCGTCGACCTGGCACGATGTGGAACCGAAGGTCCGGGATCGCGTGCAGGAAGCTGGCGCGGCGGACCCGTCGTCGGTGCGCTTTCTGGTGTCCGCCCACGCAGCCACGGAGGAACTGTTCGTCCTCAAGGACATGGTCGAGGGCCTGTTGGGCGCGGACGGCCTCAAGGCCGTGTCGGTCGCCTGGACGCGATCGGTCAAGGACCTGCCCCCCAACGCCACGTTCCGGATTCCGGAGGTGAACGCTCCGAACGTGAACGGCGCGCGCGACCTCGGTTTCGCCGTGGGCGCCGGCAACGGCGGCAGCCCGGACCTGAGTGGCCTGCGGCATGACGTCGAGGCGGGCAAGGTCAAGGTGCTCTACGTCATGGATCCTGGCCCCAGCGGGTCGCTCGGCGACGTCTCGTGGATCGTGTCGGCGCGACAACAGGGTACGCTCGGAACGCTGATCGTCCAGGGCGTGCTGATGACCGATCTGGTCGCGGCCGCAGACATCGTGCTGCCGGGCGCGGCGTTCGTCGAGAAGGACGCGCTGTACACGAACGACCAGGGACGGGTGCAGGCCGCGTCGCGCGCGATCGCCCCGCCTGGTGACGCCCGCGAAGACTGGCGGGTCCTCGTCGGCGTGGCCCGCTCGCTGGGCCTGTCGCTCGGCTACCAGAGTTCCGGCGACATCAGGCGGGCCATCGCCGCTGCCATGCCCGGTGGCCCGTACGCGGACGCGGAGAAGACGGCATTCGCCCGGCCGTTGGCCGCCCGTAACTGGCTCCAGGCCTCGAACCCGTCCGAGCGGTGGAAGTGGGACTTCATGTACCAGGATCTGCCCCCGGTGAAGGGATTCTCGGTGCAGATGGCCGGCCAGGCCCAGGACGCCGGGGTGATTCCCCTGAAGAAGGTCGAATGACGCTTCGGTGAGGTCGCGGTCCAGCCGACCGCGGCCCACGCACAGCGATCGCCGCGCATGGAAGAGAACGTCACGCTGCTCGCCGCGTTCGGGGCCGGGCTCCTGTCATTCGTCTCGCCCTGCGTCCTGCCGCTGATTCCCGGCTACCTCTCCTACATCTCCGGCCTCTCGCTCGACGAGATGCGCGGCAACGGCGGCAGCGCCCAGGCGCCCGCGGCGATTTCGGCCGATGCCCGGCGTCGCGTCCTGTCGTCGTCGCTCGCCTTCATCGCCGGGTTCTCCTTGGTCTTCATCGCCCTTGGCGCCACGGCCAGCGCAATAGGTCAGTTCCTGATGCAGCGCCTGCCGCTTCTCGGCCGCATCGCAGGCGCCGTGATCATCCTGTTCGGCCTGCACACGATGGGCGTGCTGCGGATCGAGTGGCTGTACCAGGAGAGGCGGGTGCACACCGACCGCAAACCGGCTGGCTTGATGGGGGCGATGCTCGTCGGCATCGCGTTCGCGTTCGGCTGGACACCATGCATCGGCCCGATCCTCGCCGGCATTTTCGCGGTCGCGGCGTCCCGCGACACGGTTGGCGACGGCATCCGGCTGCTGGCGACCTATTCGCTCGGCCTCGCAGTGCCCTTCTTCGCGACAGCCCTGGCCGTCAACCGCTTCTTTGGCGCACTGGCCAGAATCCGCAAGCACTACCACGCCATCGAGCTGGTGTCGGGTGCACTCCTTGTCGTAATCGGGCTGCTGATCTTCACGAACAAGTTCACGGTGATCGCGCAGTGGCTGACACCGTACCTGCCCGTGTACTGAGGCTTGCGGGGGTGCCACCGCGCACTGGGCTTCCCTGCTATCCTTGCAGGCGAGCATGCTGAGATCCCGTGTGGTCAGGTTCTCGGTCGTCGTGCTGATCGGCGCGATCGTCGCAGCCGCGACGGTGTTCACACGCGGCGTCCACTCCCGGCTGGATGCCGTCGGCGCCAGGGCACAGGTGGTCCAGTACCGGATCGCACGGCTCGAAGTCCTGTCGGCCGAACTGGCCGGCGCGCTCTCCGGCGCGCCAGCGTCGATGCCTTCCGCCGATCGTCTCGCCCGCGCCGCGGCGCTGGCCCGCCGCCTGGCGGCGGAGGCGGAGCGCGTCGAACGCCTGCCCTCGCAGCTGGAGCCGCTGCCGAGCGTCGAGCGAATCATCGCCACCGCGTCCGGCGTCGACGCTGCGCTCGAACGGGTCGACGGATACCTGGGCGAGGGCGCGGATCTAATGGCTGCCGACGTGCTGCGCGGAGACGTGGCACAGGCCACGCAGACGCTCACCCGGCACGTCCGGGGCCTGCGGCCCGACGCCGACTTGGCGCTGGGCCGGGCCATGGCACCCCTCAACGAGCGGGCGCTGACGGCGCTGTACGGGGCGGCCGGCGGCACCGGGCTCGCCTTGCTCCTGCTCGCGTGGCTGCCAGGACGCGTACGGGCGGCGGCGGGCGTGGCCACAGCCGAAGCAGCGCCACGGGAATCCGGTGCGCTGCCGGCGATGCCGTGCCCCGGACCCGATCTTCCAGCCCTTGCGGATCTGTGCCGAGCGATCGGCACGGCCACCTCGTCCAACGCGCTGCCGGACTTCCTCGCCCGAACAGCGGCCCTGCTCGGCGCCGCGCGCGTGATTCTGTGGGTGAGGACGGGCGACCATTTGATTCCGGTCGCTTCGCACGGCTACACGCCGGCCGTTCTGCGAAGTCTGGGCCAGGTTCCGCTGCGAGAGACGACGCCACTGACCGCTGCCTGGGGTGGAGACCAACCGGTCGTCCTCCCGGCGTCCGAGGGCTCGCCGGAGGCGCTCGTCGCGCCACTCCATGCGCCAGGCGGCTGCCTCGGTGCGCTGACGGCCGAGAGCACGGCCGGGGCCGCGTTCGCACCATCGGCGATCTCCGTGGCCGCGGTCGTGGCCAGCCAGCTCGCCGCGGCGCTGCCCGCACCGGCCGACGGTGAGAGCAGGGACGGTCAGGGCCGGACCTCGGACGGCGACACGGCCGGGGGCCCGCCACTGACTCTCGACGCCGCGAGCGCCTGATTCCGCCAAGCCCCGCGGCGGGGAGGCCGGCCGTGCACGAGACATAATCACGCCATGGCGAAAGAGGATACGAAGGCCGCTATCCTGGGCCGGGTGGAGCGCGAGAAGGTCAAGTTCATGCGCCTCCAGTTCACCGACATTCTCGGCTCGATCAAGAACGTCGAGGTGCCGGACCGGCAGTTCGAGCAGGCGCTCGACGGCAAGATCATGTTCGACGGTTCATCGATCGAGGGGTTCGTCCGCCTCGAAGAGTCGGACATGTACCTGAAGCCGGATCTCAGCACGTTCCAGGTGTTCCCGTGGACGTACGCCGGGTCTGAACGCGTCGGCCGGATGATCTGCGACATCGCCAACCCCGATGGCACCCCGTTCGCCGGCTGCCCGCGCTCCACGCTGAAACGGGCCATCGCGCACGCGGCGGCGAAGGGCTACTCGATGAAGGCAGGCCCTGAGGCGGAGTTCTTTCTGTTCCAGCGCCGTCCCGACGGGGAGCCCACCACTGAGACGCACGACGCGGGAGGGTACTTCGACCTGACGCCCGTGGACCTGGGCGAGGACGTTCGACGGGAGATCATCCTGGCGCTCGAACGCATGGGCTTTCACGTCGAGGCCGCCCACCACGAGGTCGCGCCGGGACAGCACGAGATCGACTTCCGCTACGACGACGCCTTGATTACGGCGGACAACGTCAGCACCTTCCGCTTCGTCGTCAAGAACGTGGCCAACCGGAACGGCCTCCACGCGACGTTCATGCCGAAGCCGGTCTTCGGCATCAACGGCAGCGGTATGCACACCCACCAGTCGTTGTTCTCGAAGGGGCAGAACGCCTTCTTCGACAAGGACCGGCAGTGGCAGCTGAGCCCGCACTGCCTCCACTACATCGGGGGGCTGCTGCGCCACGCCAAGGCCTTCTGCGCCGTCACCAATCCGCTGGTCAACTCCTACAAACGCCTGGTGCCAGGCTACGAAGCGCCGACGGCGATCGCATGGTCCGAGCGCAACCGCAGCCCCCTCATCCGCGTGCCCGCGGCCCGGGGCGCCACGACCAGGATCGAGCTCCGGATGCCAGACCCCTCCTGCAACCCCTATCTCGCCCTGGCGGTGATGCTGCGGGCGGGACTCGACGGCATCGAGCGCCAGCTCGATCCCGGGCCGCCCGTGAACAAGAACATCTACAAGATGAGCCATCGCGAGCGCCGGCACCTCCGGATCGACGAGCTGCCGGGGAACCTGTCAGAGGCACTCGACGAGTTCGAGAAGAGTGCCCTGATGCGCGAGACGCTCGGCGACCACACGTTCGATCATTTCCTGGCGGCCAAGCGGGCCGAGTGGGACAGCTACATCCGCCACGTCTCGACCTGGGAGGTCGAGCGCTACCTGAACACCTACTGACCTCCGCGCGTCACGAGGTGTCCACGCGGGCTGCCTCCGCGAGAGGACGGTGCGCGCGCGGACATCGGAGATTTCGCCCGTTCACTGCGGGTCGAGCCGGGCACGCGATTTGATGGGAGGGTGGGTGGTCGCGCCGGACCAACGGGGTGCGTCACTCACAGGCAGGCGCTGGCACCGCCGCATCCCGCCCGTACGTTCACGGTCCGTGCGCGACCGTCAGTCAGGTTCTCGTCTTGACGGCCACCGCCGTCATGTCGTCGCCCTGCGGCGCGGACCCGCGGAACGCGGTCACGGCCTCGAACAGGGCATCGACGGTCGCGCGAGCGGAGAGCGACCGCGTGCGCTCGACGATCTCGCAGACGCGCCGGGCGCCGAATTCGTCACCGGCCGCATTGGTCGCCTCCAGGATTCCGTCGGTGCAGAACACCAGCACGTCGTGGCCCTTCAACGCGATCTCGACCTCGTCGTAGGTGACGCCGGCGAACGAACCGAGGGGCACGCCGGGAATCTCCACCTGGGAGCACCCGGCGTCCGAGCAGTGAATCGGATACGGCAGGCCCGAGTTGGACAACGTGACGACGTTCCGCTTGAAGTCGAAGAAGGCGTAGCAGAGCGTGCAGTAGTACTCCTCGAGCTGCCGTTCGTGGAGCGTGTTGTTCATCGCCTGCAGGACACCGGCGACGCTGAAGCGCTCGGGCATGAAGCGACGCCTGAGCGTCCGCGATCGCACCAGCTCTGCCGCGAATCCCCCGTACAGCGCGGCCGGGGCACCCTTGCCCGAGACGTCCCCGACGGCCACCACGAGCGTGCCCTCATCGGGCTGCAGGAAGTCGTGGAGGTCGCCCCCCAACTCGTGGGCTGCCTCGAACCGGGCCGCGACGTCGACGCCGTCCAGGGGCTTGGGCGGCTCCGTCGGCAGCAGCGCCAGCTGGACGCGCTTCGCGAACCGCAGCTCCTTCTCGATGCGCTCTTCGTTGCGCCGCACCTCGTCGTACAGCCGCGCGTTGTCAATTGCCACGGCGGCCTGGCTCGCCAGCAGCGTCAGCAGCTCCTTGTGCTCCTTCGTGAACGCGTCGAGCTCCGGACTCTCCAGGTCGAACACGCCGATGCAGCGGTCCTTGATGAGCATCGGGATCACGAGCTCGGACTTCACGTCCTCCACCAGATGGATGTACCGCGGATCGGTGGAGACGTCCGACACCATCACCGGTTCCTTGTGCTGCGCGGCCCATCCGACGAGCCCCTGGCCGAGCGCGACCTGGTGGGATTCGGCCCCGTGGCCATAACGGGCTGCGAGCTTCATCTCGAGCATCTCGGTCGTCTCGTTGAGCAGGAAGATGCCGAAGGTCCGGTAGTCGATGAGGCGCTTGGTCAGGCTCGCGATACGGGTCAGCAGCGTGTCGAGGTCGAGAATCGACGACATCTCGCGCCCGATCTCCGCCAGCGTCTCGAGCGTGTCCACGTACTGCCGTTCGGACCGGAACAGGCGAGCGTTCTCGATCGCCACGGCGACGTGTGCCGCGAATTGCCGCAGCAACGCCTCATCCTGTGGGGTGAACGCTCCTTCCTCTTCGTGCAGGAGGTTCAGCGCACCCACGACTTTGCCCTTGCGGCGCATCGGCACGGCCAGCTGCGACAGCATGTTCCGCAGCGGGCCCCGGTAGCGGGGCTCCTGGCGGATATCGTTGACCAGGATCGGGCGGCCCTCCTCGACGGCCGCGCCGACGACGCCCTGACCGACTCTGAGTCGCATGTTCGGGGCGCCCCCCCCGGGATACCCGACGGCGTATGCGATCTGCAGATCGCGTCGCTTGTCGTCCAGAAGATAGACGCTGAAGGCGCTGAAGCGGGTCAGCCGCGCAATGAGCTGGGGGATCTTCGCGAGCAACTCCTCGAGGTCCAGCACGGAGGTGACCTCCCGGCCGAGCTCGAACAGCGTCGACAGCAGCTCGGTGTCGCTCGCCGGCCTGGGGGGGCCGGGCGGCCGGTGTTCCGGGGCGCCAGGTGACTGGTCGGTCATGAGCAGTGGCCGGAGAGACGGGCGCCCGGAGACGACACCGATGCGGGCCGGCGAAGGGAATTATACTGACCGGACCGATGGAATCGCTGACGCTTCCGCTCGACTACAATGCGATCGAGCGCATCCTGCCCCACCGCTACCCGTTCCTGCTCGTCGACCGCGTCACGGTTCTCGAACCGGACAGGCGGATCGTCGGGATCAAGAACGTCTCGGCCAACGAGCGTTTTCTCGCGACCCAGGGCGGGGCACAAACGGTTCCCCCGACCATCCTGACCGAGTGCGTCGCACAGGTCGGCGCGATCCTGATCCTCTCGAAGCCGGAGAATCACGACAAGCTGATCTTCTTCAGGAGCATCGAGCGCGTACGGTTCCGCGGGGTCGTTCGACCCGGTGACGTCCTCGAGATCGAGGCGCGCGTCAAACGGCTGCGGAGCCAGGTCGGCCAGCTCGAGGGGGCGGCTCGAGTCAACGGGCAGGTCGTCGCGGACGGCATGATGACGTTCGCACTCGGCCCCCGCCCGACTGAAGTCAGCTCACGGCCTTGAGCGGGCCCGCGTGCTGCGCCGCCGATGACTCGGACGGCATAGGAGGCGCCGCCGGGGCCACGGACACGCAGTTCCGGCCCTGACGTTTCGCATCGTAGAGTCCGGCGTCGGCGCGGGCCACGATCGCCATCGGCTCGATCTCTCCAGGCGTGATTTCCGTGACGCCGAAGCTCGCGGTCACGTGCACCTCTCCGCTGCTCCAGGGAATCGGATCCTTGGCGATGGCACGTCGCAAGGTCTCGCACACCTGACGCGCTCCCCCGATCGGCGTATCAGGGAGGATCACGAGGAACTCGTCTCCGCCGTACCGGCACTTGATGTCGCTGCTGCGGGTGGCAGCCTTCATTCGCGCGCCGACTGCGCTGAGCACTGCGTCGCCACACAGGTGGCCGAACCGGTCGTTGATGTCCTTGAACTGGTCGAGGTCGAACATCAACAGCGAGAATGGCGTTCGAGACCGCCGAGCGCGGCGCAACTCGCCCTCGAGTGTCTCCAGCGCATGGGTACGATTGAAGCAGCCGGTCAAGGCGTCCTGACGGCTGTTCTCGTACACCTCCCTGAACGACTCTGAAGCCTGGAGTGCGGCCGCCATCAACTCCTTGGCATTGTCGATCAGGAATCGGTCCCGCCCACTGCGCGCCGAGTCGGGCGCGGCGGCAGCCGGCATGGATCCGGCGTCGCGAGCAGCGGGACGCTTGTTGACGAGCACCGGCATGTGCGTTTCAGTGACGGCTCGGATCGCCGCCTCGTCACGGGCCGTCAGCAGCGCCTGGCTGAACGCGACCAGCCGCGTCATGTCGTGGATCTGCTCCCGGGATGCCTGGTCGTCCCGGACGGCCCGTTCGGCGACGAGCAGGAGGTGGCGCCTGCGGCGGTACTGGTGGACACCGAAGATCGTGGCCACGACGGCGATCGCTGGCAGGAGTTGAAGGTCCAGGGCGTCGCCCAGGGCGTTGAGCTGTCCCGCCAGGATCAGGAGCGGCTTCCAGAGGAGGACGCAGGCGGCCAGGGTCAGGCCAGAGGCCACAAGTGGATTGCGAAGCCCATCCGCGGGAACACCCGAGGAGGGTTCCAACTGGGCCTCCGGAGTAGGGCTCGACGGCCGATCGTGCACGGACACGTCTTCCATATCGGCATCTGCGCCGAGAACCGCTATCCCCAGCTCTGCTTTCGGTGACCCTCGCATTACGATTGGCGCGATGAGTCGCTCGTGCTTGCCCAGGGCTGCCACCGCCTTCATCCCGGTGCCGTTGGCTGTCGTGCCGGCACTTGGGGTGTGTGAAAGCTCAGCCGGTCAACGAGGACTATAATCCGCTGATCGTGACGGGCAATTCTCCGCGCCCCTCGTCCGTCGAATACCGATCGAAGGCCTACACCCGCCTGCTCGACCTCCTGCACGAGGGCGTCTTCGTCGGTGCTTTGACGTCGCCACAGGCCGACGCCTGGATCACGCTGGTCGTCAACCCGTATCTCAAGCAGTTGCTGGCGTACCCCGCGGACACGCCCGACTCCGAGGTCTCTCCACTCGCGGTGGGCCGCTTCGAGGATCCCGCCGCCAGGACTGCGTTTCTGGACCGACTGTCGAGCGAGGGCGCAGTATCGGACTACCTGTTGCGCATGCGCCGCACGGACGACGAGATCGTCTGGGTGGCGATCACCGCGCGGACCGAGGTGGATCACGAGAGCGGCGTGGTGCGCGTCGAAGCCCTGTTGAGAGATGCCACCGAGCACAAGCGCCTGAACGACCGGTCCCGGGAACTCTATCAGCAGCTGCTCCAGGCCGAAAAGATGGCGTCTCTCGGGCAGACGGTGTCAGGGGTGGCGCACGAGTTGAACAACCCGCTGGCCACCATCCTGAGCTGGGCAGAACGGCTGGCGGACTCGACGTCGGAGCCCACCGCCAGGCGTGGGCTGGGCGTGATTCTGGGCGAAGCCGAACGCGCCGCCCGGATCGTCCGGAACCTGTTGACGTTCGCGCGGAAGCGGCCGTCCACGCGGGCGATGATCGACTTGAACCACGTCGTGAAGGAAACGCTCGCGCTCCGCTCTTACGAACAGAGCGTGAGCGGCATCCGCCTGATCACCGCCTTCGGCACGAGGCTGCCTCCCATCTTCGCCGACGCCCACCAGATTCAGCAGGTGCTGCTCAACCTGCTGATCAACGCGGAGCAGGCGGTGCTGGGCGCGCACGGCCACGGCACCATCGCCGTGAAGACGTCATACGATGCCGAGCAGAACCTCGTGGCGCTCGAGGTCACCGACGATGGCCCGGGCCTGCCGTCCGAGATCAAGGGCCGCATCTTCGACCCCTTCTTCACGACGAAGGAAGTCGGCAAGGGTACGGGACTCGGGCTCACCGTCGCCTACGCCATCGTGCAGGAGCACGGAGGGCGAATCCGCGTCGATTCTTCGGTCGGACGGGGCGCCTCATTCGTCGTGGAGCTGCCCGTGCGGGGCGCGGAGTCAGCGCCGACGCCGACTGCGCCAGCGGCTGCCTCGACCGAAGCCGTCCGCGGCGCATCCGTATTGCTGGTCGAGGACGAGAGGGCCCTGGCGGTTGCCGTGGCGGACGCACTGGCGGACGCAGGACTTGTGGTGGACCACGCGAGCGACGGCGAGGAAGCCCTCGCTCGCGTGCGACAGAACGCCTACGACGTGGTGATCTGCGACCTCAAGATGCCGCGTGTGAGCGGCATGATGCTCTATCGCGCGATCGCTGCGGCAACGCCGGCGCTGGCCCGGCGGGTGATCTTCGTGACGGGTGACGTCGCCGCGACCGACGCCGAGCGCTTCTTGGCCGAAAGCGGTTGCCGCTGGCTCGTCAAGCCCTTCCGCATCGGCGACTTGCTGCGCGCGGTGCGCGAAACGCTCGGATAGCTGACGACGACCGCGGGTGTCTGCCGGATGCCGGCCGTGAGCGTGGCCTTCGCCATCTTCGGCTTCTGCTGGAACTCGAGGATCGCGCTGCGCATCACCGAGGCCAGGTCCACACGCGGAATCATCGCCGCCAGTGCGTCCCGCAGGCGGCCGATGGCCCTGGCATGGAGCTGCGACACGCGCGACTCGTTGACGCCAATCTCGGCGCCGATCTGCTTCATCGTCGCCTCCCCGTAGTAGTAGAGGCCGATGACCTTCTGCTCACGGACAGGCAGCGACGCGATCGCGGCCTGCACCCGCTGACGCGTTTCCTCGCGCTCGTACGCCACATCCGGGCGCTCGGGCTCTGAGGGCACGAGCGCCGCCGGGAGCGTCGCTTCATCGAGGTGGTCGTTGTTGGCGAGAGGCGAAGTCGACTCGATCGCGTTGATGCGAACGATTGTGCGACCGAGCCGCTTCTCGTCGGATCCGACGCGGGCGGCGAGATCGGCCAGCGACGGTTCGCAACCGAGCTCGCGGCGCAGTTCTTCGCGCGCAGCCTCGAGTTCGCGCCGCTGGCGGCGCACGCCCCGAGGCCACGCATCCTTGCGCAGCGCGTCGATCATCGCGCCGCGGACGCGTCGCTCGGCAAACGTCTCGAACTTGATGCCACGGGACTCGTCGAACCGGTTCGCGGCGTCGATCAGACCAATGACGCCGTCCTGGACGAGGTCGCCGATGTCGATCGAGTGGGGCATCGTGGCCGCCACGCGACGGGCGAGCTGTTCGACGAACGGAATGCTGTTCACAACGCGGGGGTTCTCAGGGCCGATCTGGGGGCGCATCAGTGTCTTGACCTCCGCACCCCTTAGAGGCAACCGCGGTACCAGAGTGGCTAAGCCCAATCCGCGCAAGGCATTCCGCATTGGGCTACCGTCCATAACTTCCGTTTTTTTAACGGTTTGCAGTGTCGTGCAGGCGCAGTTCCTGCGCCGGAGGCCTTCTCGGAATTGCCGAGATTCGTCAAGCTCTTGGCGATCCTGCCAGGCGTGCTGCCAAAATTGTGACGGGTCGAATTACAGATTTGGATCGGGACCGGATGGGCACACTCCGGACGTCTTGGGCGGAATAGAAGCCTCGGAGAGAGGCGGGCGGACGAGGGGGGAGGGAAG